>JADGHJ010000039.1 GCA_019686175.1 Chloroflexota bacterium
GATGCTGGAGAGCGTGCGCTGGCTGTACGACCCGACGAACCGCGACGAGGCGGTGGCTATTCTGGCCGATCTGGGCCGGGTGAGCCCCGAGGAGGCGGACGCGACCTACGAACTGGTGGTGGAGCGGGTGCGGGCGTACCCGTCCGACCTGCGCGCGACGCGCGAGCACCTCGACGCGCTGCTCGACATCATGCAGGAGACCGGCAATGTGCCGGATCCCCATCCTGAGCTCGAGCGCTTCCTCGACAGCAGCTATCTGGAGGAGGCCCAGCGGCGCTTGGCCAGCACGAGGCCGTAGCGCCACGCTCGCCAGCATTGGCCCGTCCTCCGACCCCTCTCCCGGTAGAACAGGGCTGGGGTGTGCGCACGCCGCTGGGAGCGGGCTGGGGGTGGAGGCGAGTGCCAGAGGGCGGGAGCTTAGCCTGGTCGGAAATCGCTGTACTCCGGTGGCGCCGGGTACAGCCCGCGGATGTCCGAGGCGCGCAGCGGCTCGCCCACTAGGAGCAGGATGTGGGTGGTCCAGATGCCGAGCCCTTGCGTGCCGTCCTCCGCGTCCATCTCGAAGTAGGTGTTCTGAGACGGGTCGTCGGCGATGTCGCGCCAGACCTCGGCGCGGGGCGGTGGGCCGATGGGCGTCGCCCGGAAGGTGCCGGTGCTGCGGATGGTGAAGGTGCGACCACCGTAGTCGAAGGTGACGGGGTTGGCGCCCACCGTCTTGGCGCGCACCCGGGCCTCGAAGGTCTGGAGGATGCCGCCCGCGGCTGGCGGCCCGGTGAGCTGGTCGAACAGGGCCGCGCCCTGGTAGACGACCTCGCCTCCGGTGTACAGGACGTTGCCGTCGGGCGCGACCTCGAGCATGCGCCCCCCGCGCAGCAGCGTCCAGCGCCAGCGCGTGCGGCGGCCGTCGACGAGCTCCTCGCACTCCAGCACGCAGTCCACCACCGCGTTCTGGCCGTCCCAGAAGGCGATGGCGTCCCCGGGTGCCAGGGTCTCCACGGTCGGCTCGCGTGGTGCCGCGCGCCCTCGGCTCCCGCCCTCGGCGCGCGCCAGCACGGCAGCCCGCTCGCCGAGCGGCGACTGGCGGAGGTTCTGGTACACCAGGAAGCCCGCGACTAGCAGGATGATCAGCACCACCAGGATGATCGCTCCGGACACCTTGCCTCCCTGGTCGTGACGTGCGCCGGCCCGAGCGCTGCTCAGCGCCGGCCTCGGCCGCCGAGGGGCGCACTCGGGCGCGCCGCGCTGCTCCGCCCAGCGCTCGGCGCATCCCGGCTGCTCACCGTCCCGCCGGAGCCACCCACGGGCCGCTGCCGGTCGGTGACGGCGCTCCCACTCCCGGCGCCGCCGGCCTGCCCGGAGACGGCGCCGCGTGTACGGTCGGTCACAGCGCTGCCACTGCCCGTGCCGCCGCTCTGGCCCGAGAGTGCGCCGCCCGTGCCCCGATTGGTGGCCGCCGTGCCGTCGCCAGTGCCCCCGTTCTGCCCGCTTACGGCGTGGGGGGCGGGCTTCACCTTCGTGTAGTCGGGCGGCGCGGGCCGCGATGACACCTCGCTGCCGTACAGCGTATCGCCGCGACCGAACTGGTCGGTCGGTGGGTAGCGATAGGACGGGGTAGTGGGCGCCGGGCCCGAGGCGACCGGGCCTCCGACGGGGATCGGCACGATGAAGGGGAACCAGGCGCTGCTGTAGCCGCCGCTGCGGTGCTGGACGGCAACCGGCTCCTCGGGCGCCAAGTGGAGGACCGGACCGCCCTCGCCGATCTCCAGGAATGTGCGCTCGTCTTGGACCAGCTTCACGTCCCGCGCTCGCGCCTCGTGCAGCGTGCCGTCGGTGCCGCGCCAGAAGAAGCGATACTGCTGGCCGTCGAAGCTCACGGAGTGGCTCTGGACCTCGTATTGCCCGGCGGTGCCCGGGAGGCCGTGGTTGGCCGGGCCAGCGCAGCTCAACAGCAGGAGCAGGGCGAGGATGACCGAGGCCAGGGGCGAACGCGCGGCGGTCGGCACGGTCTGCTCTCTACGCTCTCCGGGCGGCGCGTCTTGCCCGTCAAGACCACCGCCGGTATACTTCACCCAGCCTCGCAGGGACGTGCGGTGCAGCGCGGCGCGCCGCGGGCGCCCGCGCCACCCAGTTAGGCTGCGGCGCGCTGTCTCGGCGTGCCGCGCACGCCAGATTATCGCACCTCGCCGTCTGTCATGGCTACTTGCACGGTCAGGTAAGGATCGGGTGTCGAGCGCCGGAGGAGCGATGGCCAGGGTACTCGTCTACGATACGACGCTGCGCGATGGCACGCAGTGGGAGGGCATCTCGCTGTCCGTCGAGGACAAGCTGAAGATCGCCGCGAAGCTGGACGAGTTCCACATCGACTACATCGAGGGCGGCTGGCCAGGCTCCAACCCCAAGGACATCGAGTTCTTCCGGCGTGTCCCTGAGCTAGGCCTCCGTCACGCCAAGGTGGTCGCCTTCGGTAGCACGCGGCGCCCGCACAGCAGTGCGGCCGACGACTACAACATCCGCATGCTCATCGAGGCGCGCACCCCGGCCGTGGCGCTGGTCAGCAAGAGCTGGGACATGCACGTTACCGAGGCGCTGCGGACCACCCTCGACGAGAACCTGGCCATGGTCCGCGACTCGGTGCGCTACTTGGTCGAGCAGGGCCGCGAGGTCATCTTCGACGCCGAACACTTCTTCGACGGCTACCGCGCCAACCCCGAGTACGCCCTGGCCGTGCTGCGCGCGGCGGCGGAGTCGGGCGCGCACGTGTTGGTGCTGTGCGACACCAACGGCGGTAGCCTTCCCTGGGATGTCGAGGCGATCACCGCCGAGGTGGTGCGGCTGGGCCTGGGGCCGATGATCGGTGTGCACACGCACAACGACAGCGGTAACGGCGTGGCCAACGCCTTGGCGGCGGTGCGGGCCGGCGCACGCCACGTGCAGGGGACGATCAACGGCTACGGCGAGCGCTGCGGCAACGCCGACCTGTGCCAGGTGATCCCCAACCTGATGCTCAAGCTGGGCTACGAGGTACTCCCCCGCGAGGTGCTGGCCCGGCTCACCGAGCTGTCGTGGTACGTCAGCGAGGTGGCGAACGTCGCGCCGAACGATCACCAGCCGTATGTGGGGCGCAGCGCGTTTGCCCACAAGGGCGGTATCCACGTCAGCGCCGTGATGCGCGAGGCGAGCACCTACGAGCACATCGACCCGGCGCTGGTGGGCAACGAGCGGCGGGTGGTGGTCTCGGAGCTGGCAGGCCGCAGCAACCTGCTGTACAAGGCGCAGTCGTTCCAGCTCGACCTCGACGAGCGCTCGCCCGAGTGGCAGAAGATCCTCCAGCTCGTCAAGGACCTCGAGTATCGCGGCTACCAGTTCGAGGGCGCCGAGGCGTCGCTCGAACTGTTGATGAAGAAGGCGCTGGGACTGTATCGCCCGCTGTTCCAGCTCGAGGGCTTCCGGGTGACAGTGGAGAAGCGGGAGGACGGCCGCCCCTACGCCGAGGCGACTATCAAGGTCAGTGTCGATGGCGAGCACGAGCACACGGCAGCCGAGGGCGATGGTCCGGTGCACGCGCTCGACAACGCGCTGCGCAAGGCGCTGCTGCCGTTCTACCCCGCGCTGGCCGACATCCATCTCACCGACTTCAAGGTGCGGGTGCTGGACGCGCAGGACGGCACCGCCGCCCAGGTGCGGGTGCTGATGACCAGTGCCGACGACCAGGGCAACTGGAGCACGGTGGGCGTGTCGGAGAACATCCTCGAGGCCGCCTGGCAGGCGCTGGTCGACAGCATCGAGTACGGCCTGCGCCGCCGCGCCGGTGAGGCGGGTGTCACGGCCGCGCGGCGGGTGCCGGTGGCCGCTGGAGGCTGAGCGCTTGGCCGGCGACCGTACGGCAAGTAGCCTGGGCGCCATCGAGGCAGCGGCGCGCGAGGAGCTGGACGCCAAGCACGCCGCCCGCGAGCGGGCGTTGGTGGATTCGCGCGCCCTCATCCGTACCTGCGCCAACACCATCCGCGCTGTGCACCGCCAGGAGTTCGAGGCGGCCGCCGAGCTGCTGGCCGATGCCCGCGCGAGCGCTGCCCGTCTTACGGACGACCTCCGTCCCCATCCCGACCTCTTCTGGACAGGCTACGTCCAGGACGCGCTCAAGGAGTACGTCGAGGCGTGCTGCGTGTATCGGGCGGTCCAGGGAGAGCGGCTGCCTACCCCGGCCGAGCTGGGCGTGGCGGCCGCGGCGTACCTGAACGGCCTGGGAGAGATGGTCGGCGAGCTGCGGCGCTACGTGCTCGACTTGCTGCGACAGGACGCCGACCCCGCGCGCTGCGAGCGGTTCCTGGCCGTGATGGACGACGTGTACAGTCTACTGGTGACCCTGGACTATCCGGATGCCCTGACGGGCGGCCTGCGCCGGACCACCGACAGTGTGCGCGGTATCGTGGAGCGCACTCGCGGCGACCTCACCACCGCGCTGCGCCAGCGCGCCCTCACGGTAGCGCTTGAGCGGCTAGAGGGCCGCTTGGCGGCAGACGCGTGAGGCGACCGGGCTCCGGAAACGGCCGGTGGCGACGTCCGTGTTCCCCCGTTCCTTTTAGATGTGGGCTCAGTTGATCTGCTCGGGGCCTGATTGCGCCAGTAGGCGCGGCCAGCTCAGTGGATTGGCGAGCGGCTTCCACGGCGCCGTGGCGTCGTTGCGCGCGGCGAGCGACGGGCGGCGGAAGAGGGGGCTCTCGGGCGGCGGCTCGGCGGGATGGGTCAGCGCCCAGCGCAGCCAGCGCCAGACGGCGCGTCGCGTGATCTGGAGGCCGTCGAGGCTGGACCGCTCGGCGAAGGTGGCCGCTAGTTTCCGCGCGAGACGCCACCCCAACTGACTGGCCAGCGCTGGCTGGCCAGTGAGCTCTACCAGGAGGTCGGTGGCCAACGGCAGATTGGCGCTGGCCATCCGCGCGCTGGGCAAGTAGGCGTGGAAGCGGCGTCCCCGGTTCAGAGCCCGCGCGCCCTCCTGCGACCAGACGGTGACTCGCACGAAGCCGGCCGGCAAGCGGTGGAACAGGAAGACCTCATCCTGTCTCCGCTCGTGCACCGTCATCCATCCCTCCACGTCGCGGGCGCGATCCTATCACGACATAATCCGGGACGTCAAGTGGCGAGAGCGAGCTGGTATGCGCGAGCGCGGCGCTGTACCTACTCGGTGAGGACCAGGAAGATCGCGTATAGATGCTGATACAGCGCGACCAGGTCCGGCACGCACTGCAGTAGGTCGGCGGGATCGCGCGGCATCACGTGGTCGAACATGTGGAACTCGTCGTAGCGGGCCAGCACGCCGGGCGGGAGATGGGCCGCCAGCTCGCGGGACTCGGTATACGGGATGAGGCGGTCGCCTACATCGTGCATCAGGTACACGGGGGCGCGCAGGCCCGCGAGATGCGCGGCCGGGGAGAGGTAGTGGAAGCGCGCCCGGCTGGCCTCGGGGAGCGCGGCGAGCAACGCATCCCCGTCAGTCGGCTGTTCGGCGCCCAGCAGCGCGTAGATCATACGGCCCAGCGGGGAGAGCTGCGCCGTGTCGATGGCGGGGGCCGGCTCGGTTTCGCTCTCCTCAAGCAGTCCCAACAGGAGATCGCGTTCCTCCTCCCGGTCGTCGGGGAGCGCGTGGATCAACTGCTCGGCGAACACGCGCTGGGTCCAGGGGTGAGGCTCCCAGGCCTCGACGGTCCCGTCGTGCCGTAGCTCGTGCGAGGTGATGGCTCGGAGCACGGCCAGCGCGTCGTAGTAGCCGCCAAAGCTGTACACGAGCGCTACCTCATCGCGAATGCGCGGGTCGGCGGCGGCAACCAGGGAGAGCGAGCCACCCACCGAGAAGCCAGCCAGGCCGACGCGATGCGGGTCGACCTCGGGATGCGTCCGCAGCAGCGTAAACGCCGCGGCGAGGGCGTCGATCTCGCGCGGGACGATGCGGCCGCTGGAGAGATCCGGCGACTGGAGACGCAGCACCGCCATCTGCGTGCGGGCGAGCCCGTCCTGCACCTGGACGAGGAACGGGTCGTCGCGCTGTAGCGGATGGACCCCGAGCGAGAGGACCACCCCGCCCTCGCGCGGGCCGCCCGGCGGGTAACAGAGGTCGCCCACGGTACTCATCTGGGCGTAGCGGACCTCGACCTCCTCGCAGCGCGGCGGTGGGGTGATCCAAGTGAGCGGTCGCACGGGCGCGCCCGGGAACATGTCCGGCAAGAACAGCAGGGTGCGCACGGCGGTGCGGCCGGCGTGTGTGCCGACCAGCAGCAGGCCGACGAGCACGCCGGCTAGCAGTAGCAGGCGCAGCAGGCGCCGCGGCGCCCGTCGGGACCGACGGACCTCCGGGGCCGTGGTAAGGGGGGCTGGGGCCTGCTCGGTGCTCCGCGGGGGCTCGCCGACGATCACGGCGCTACTCTCCGCCCGCCGGGCGCTTAGGGCGCGTCCGGGTACGCCGGGGTGTTTGGTGCGACGTCGTCGCGGCGCCGCTGGGCCAACTCGGCGCCGATGGCCCAGTAGTCGCCCGCGGCCGCGCGCCGCGCCTGTTCGTCGAACTGCGGGTGCCAGTCGCCGAGCGAGTAACCGTGCCACGGCGCCTCCGGGCGCAGGGGCGGCAGGCCCAGCTCCTCCCAGATGGCGCGTGCCCGCTCCATGAACTCCCGCTTCGGCAGGGACACGGGTGGGAACGGCGTCTTGAGCATGGCGTTGATCAGCAGCGCCGAGTCCAGCTCGGCGTGGTCGCCGCCACGCGGCTTCGGCCCATGGCCTGGATCGCGCCCTCGCAAGATCTGGACGTCGCGGTGGGGGCTCATGCGGTAGCTGAGCGCCCACAGCACGGCGTCTGGATTGTGCGGGTCGATGTCCTCGTCCACCGCGATCACCAGTTTGCCCACGCTGCGCTGGAAGCTGGCCGCCGCCGTGAGCGCATGCCACACCTCGGCCTCGGGGGCCGGCCGCATCTGGATCACGACCACCTTGCGGATGTTGGTCAGCGGCTCATGCAGGCCCACGCGCACGACGCTCTTGATGCCGAGCTGGTCGCGCAGATAGCCGGTGAGCAGCGGCTCGTAGCCGACCAGCTTGATCAGGCTGCTCTCCGACGGCGTGACCTGGCTGATCATGGAGGTCAGGACCGCGTCGCGCCGGTGACAGATGGCCGTGACCTCCATGAACGGATTGTACTCCTGGAGATTGACGTAACCGTGGGACTCGCCGAAGGGCGCCTCCGGTTCCAGCCAGCGCGTGTCGATGTACCCCTCGATGACGATCTCGCTCTCGGCCGGCACCAGCAGGTCTACCGTCTGGCAGCGGACCATATTGATCGGGCTACCGACTAGCCCGCCCGCGACCGCCAGCTCGTCGAGGTCGTAGGGGAGTTTCTGGACCGCCGCGAAGGCCACGACGGGCGGGCCGCCGACTACCAGCGCCGCCGGCAGCGGCTCGCCACGAGCGCGGGCTTTGAGCCAGTGCTGATAGATGCCCGGGCTCAGCTCTAGCGAGGCGTTCATTCCCACGCGCCGCGGCGCCTTGAGGTGCGCGCGGTAGTTACCGATGTTCTGCACGCCCGTCTCGGGGTCGCGGGTGATCCAGTTCCCGCAGGTGATGAACGGCGCGATGTCGAAGCCGGGGGTCGAGATCGGCACGGGCAAGCCGTCGACACCGCCGTACGGCTCGTCGAGCTGGGCGCCCGTTCGTACGACCTCGTGCACCGGCCCGCTGTCGACCAGCCGTGGGGGGATCGGACGGCTGCGGGCGGCTTGCCAGCGCCGCCCGATCTCCTCGACGGGGCAGCCCATCCCGAGGCTGTAGATCTGCCGGCTGGCCGCCAGCACGCCTACGGCTACCGGCATCGCGTAGCGATGGCCGTGGCCGTCCACCACGTGCTCGAACAGGAACGCCTTGCGCTGCGGCTCGGGGATGCCGCCGCGAAACTGCCAGCGAACGAGCGGATGCAGCTCGGTATCCTTGTTGATCGGACGCGTGACCCGCACGAGCAGGCCCGCGCGGTCGAGGGTCTCCAGGTGTTCGTGCAGGTCTGGGTAGCCGCGCGCCACGGCGCCGGGCTGCAACAAGGTCATCGGGTCTCTCCCGCCGGTTGGTTACGATACCGGCTTGCTGTGGATTCTAGCCCAGCGCCGCCTGCGGTGCCCCCGGTTCTGCTTGGGCGAACAGTAGAGCGCGCGAGGGCGCGGGGACGCGGGGATGCGACGGACGGCCAGGGCGCCTACTCCATGCCCCGCCAGCGCTTGAACAGGTTCTTCTCCAGCCCGAACTGGTCGAGCGCCTTCTGGACCGTCTGGTTGACGATGTCGTCGACCGTTTTGGGCAGGTGATAGAAGCTGGGGACCGGCGGCAGGATCACCCCGCCCGCGTCGGTGACCTCCAGCATGAGGCGCAGGTGGGTGCGGTTGAGCGGCGTCTCGCGGACGATGAGCACCAGCTTGCGCCGCTCTTTGAGCTGGACATCGGCGGCCCGGGTGAGGAGGTTGTCGTTGTAGGCGTTGGCCACCGAGGAGAGGGTCTTGATCGAGCAGGGCGCCACGATCATCCCAGCCACCGGGAAGCTACCGCTGGAGATGGCGGCGCCGACGTCGCGGTGGTCGTGCACCACCGAGGCCAGTGCCAGGACATCGGCCACGCGGCGCCCGGTCTCGTACTCGATGGTCTTCATCGCGGCGTCGCTGACCACGAGGTGGGTCTCGATCTCCGGGTCGCTGTGCAGGACCTCGAGCAGGCGCACGCCGTAGATGGCGCCGGTGCTGCCGGACATGCCGACAACGATTCGCATGGAGAGCCTCGCTTTCGGCCCGTGCCCTTGGGGTCCGGCCACTGGCGGCGCCGGGCGCACCCAGCAGCCGCCACATTAAATCAGCCGTCCCAAACAGGGGTCAAGTCTTGGGCGAGGGCAGATCTCTTCACGCTACCATATGCCCGTGCACTGCTCGCGTGTGTATCGGCCCTTCCCGGGCGCACAGGAGGTCGCCATGGCGACGACGCTCATCCCACCGCAGGCGCTGGCGGACGAGCTGGTAGCTCGGGTCCAGGCGTTCTGCCGCTCGCTCGATGCTCAGTTGCCCGCCTACAGCTACGTGCCGCTCACGACCGACGCCCAGCGGCTCATCGTGCTGCAGAGCCGCTACTGGAACGAGCTACGGGCCGCGGAGATCTTCGGGCGCTGGCTCAAGGGGTTCGACGACCTCGAGGTCAAGCTGCACTTCATGGACGCCATTGGTGAAGAGGCGCGCCACTCGCGCTTGCTGGCCGACCGTATCCGTGCCCTGGGCGGCGACCCGCTCGACTATCTGCCGCCGCCTGGCCAGATCGCCATGTTCAACGCCTTCGAGGCGCTTGAGGACCCTGTCGAGCGCGTGGCGGCGTTCTCCCTGGCGGGCGAGGGGGTGGCCGACTACCTGATCGGCAAGATGCTGGACGCGCCGGGCGTGCCCGAGTGGCTGAAGGCGCCGTACCGGGCGATTCATGCCGAGGAGCAGGGCCACGGCAGCTATCCCGCCGAGGTGATCGCGCGGCTGGCCACCACCGAGGAGCGCCAGCGCCGGGCGCGGCGCGCGGTTGCCATGAGCCTGGTGCTGCGCCGCCGCTACTTCGACGATCTCGACGACATGGTGTTGCGCGGCGTCCGATGGTAAACCGGGCGCCGCCGAGCGCGCGGCTACACGACTCGGTGCAGCGGCGGTTCGCCGCGGCGCAGTCGCTCGATGTTGGCGGCCACCGCGTCGGCGATGCCGCGGTAGGAGCGCTCGGTGACTCCCGCCACATGGGGCGTCGCCAGCAGGTTGGGCAGGGCCAGCAGCGGGTCGTCGGGAGGGATCGGCTCCTGCCAGAAAACGTCCAGGGCGGCGCCCGCGAGGTGCCCGGTCGCTAGAGCCGTGCGCAGGGCAGCGTAATCGATGAGTGGGCCGCGCGCCACGTTGACGAGGTAGGCGCCGCGGGGTAGAGCGGCCAGCGCCGCGGTGTCGATCACGCCCGCTGTCTCGGCCGTGAGGGGTAAGCAGAGCACCAGGATATCCGTCTCGGCGAGCGCCGCCTGCCGCGCGGCGAACGGGAAGTAGCGGTCCAGCGCGGGCTCTGGGGGCGGCACGGGACGCCGCCCGATGCCGATGAGGCGCACGTCCCAGGGGTGGAGGCGACGTGCTAGCGCGCGAGCGATGCCGCCCAGCCCGAACAGGCAGACGGTGCAACCGGCCAGCGTGCGGCCCATGGGCGTACCCAGTAGCCCGTCGCGCACGCTAGCCTGCGCCCTGGGCAACTGCCGCAGCAAGGCGAGCATCAATAGCACCGCGTGCTCGGCCACCGAGTCGGCGTTGCCAGTCGCCGCCGAGGGGACGTTGGCCACCCAGATGCCCCGCTCGGCCGCAGCCGCGAGATCCACGCCTTCGATCCCCGCGCCCCACTGCTGCACCAGTCGGAACCGGCCCGCGTCCATGAGAGCGGCGTCGACGCGCGCCATGAGGGGGATGACGACATCGACCCCGGCTAGGGCCTCGGGCAACTGCTGTGGAGGAGACGCCAGGACCTCGTCGTGGGGCAGGCGCGCCTGAAGCAGCGGCCGCGCCGCCGGGAACGTCTCGTCACAGAACAGGATGCGCACGCGAGCGCCTATCCTCCCGGCGGCGTCACTGCCCGCGGGCCAGCTCGGCGGCGCGACGCGCGAAGCTGCGATCGATCCACTGGCTCTCCGCCGGGAGGTTGGGCGGCTCGTCCTCCAGCTCGCGCATCAGCCGGATCACATTCTGCACCGGCGCATCCTTGAGGTCCGTGAAGTCAAGCGCGTTGGGGTGGCGCACGATGTAGTAGTCGTAGCATTGCTCCGCGATCTCGCGCGAGCTGCGCGTCTCCTTCATCATGATATCGATCACCGCTTCCTTGTTCTCGGGGCGGTGCGCCCAGTCGTTGGCCCGGATCATAGCGGCCAGGAAGTTGACCAGATCCTCCTGGTTGCGCGGCGAATCGGCCCAGTCGCCGCGGATCATCCACACGTTCAGCGAGTACTCCGGCAGCACGTCCGCGAACGTCTGGAGGATCCGGAAGCCGTCGAGGCGGGCCTGGAAGTTGACGGGGTCGCTCAGCAGCGTGGCGCTGATGCCGCCCGACTGCAAGGCGGCGTAGCGCTGGGTGTTGCCCCCGACCTGGGTCAGCTCGTAGTCGGTATCGCGCAGGCCGTGCTGGAGCAGCATGAAGCGCGCGATCGTGCCGCTACCCGATTTCAGGCTGGAGGCTCCAACCTTCTTGCCGCGTAGGTCCTGCACGGAGGCGATCTCCGGCCGGCCCACCAGGTCATATGGCGTCACAATGTGGTAGTTGGCCAGCACCTTGAGGTTGGCGCCCTTGCTGATGGCCGTGATCGCGGCATCGGTGGTCCCCGCCAGGATTTCGACGCTGCCCCCCAACAGGGCCGAGATCGACTCATTGGTGCCAAGCTGGGTCCATTCGGCGCGCAGGCCCACATTCTCCAGAAAGCCGTACTGGCTGGCGATCCACAGGGGGTAATAGTACGCCTGCAGGGCGATGTACCCGTTCTGCAGCGTGCGCAGCTCGCCCGGAGGACGGGAGGCTTGGCTACCTGGCGCCCGACTGGGCTGCTCGGTGCCGCCAGGCGGCGCTGCTGGGGTGGTGGGAGCGCTGGGCGCGCACGCGGCAAGCATCGTGACTGCTGTCAACAGCACGCTTGCGGCCAGCAACGAGCGACTCATGCGGGGTACCTCCTGGCGAACTGGGCGGTGTGATCAGGCGTCCGCTGTCCGCGAGCGCAAGCGCCGGGACGGCCGGCACGGTGCCGGCCGTCATGGAGTCCCTTGGCTCCCGCACACGATACCGTAGCTGTCCCTCGCTGTCCACTCGGGATCGGGCCACTGCCCGCCTCAAGGGCTATCGCTCCCACGGTAGCGCAAGTACAGCCACGCGGTCGCCGTGCCGAGGGCGCACAAGCTGGCGGTCACCAGTAGCGCGGCGGGCACCGAGTAGCTCTCGCTGAGGCCGCCCACGACTAGCGCGCCCAGGGGCGTCGTGCCCGCGAATAGCACCGTGTACAGGCTCATCACTCGGCCGCGCATCTGGCCGGGCGCCGCGTACTGCAGCAGTGTCTGCGCCGTGGCGCTGAACGTGATACCGGCCATCCCGAGGGCGAACAACAGCACTGCGCTGAGCGCGTACCACGACGACAGCGCCACCGAGCCGAGCAGGACGGTGAACACCGCGGCGCCGAAGAACAGCCAACCTCGGGTGGCGCGGGCGCGTCCCGCGGCCAGCAACGCGCCACACAACGATCCCGCGCCGAGACAGGAACTGAGCAACCCATACGCTTCGGGGCCGGCGTCGAAGACGAACCGTGCCAGCAGCGGGATGATGGTGATGAAGTTGAACCCGAAGGTGCCTAGCGCCCAGACGATGACCAGTACGCCGAAGATCGCTGGCGTGCGCACGGCGTAGGCGAGCCCCTCGACCAGTTGCCCATACACCGAGCCGCGCGCTGGTGGTGCCATGTGGAACTCCTCCGGTCGCATGGCGAGCAGTCCCCAAACGATCGGGACGTAGCTCAGCGCGTTCGCCCAGAAACAGACGGCCGTGCCCACGGTCGCCAGCAGGGCGCCAGCCAGGGCCGGGCCGAAGATCCGCGAGGCGTTGAAGTTGCCCGAGTT
This sequence comes from Chloroflexota bacterium, assembly GCA_019686175.1. Classification (GTDB taxonomy): domain Bacteria; phylum Chloroflexota; class UBA6077; order UBA6077; family JAJPHF01; genus JADGHJ01. Next base: position 12,654 of record JADGHJ010000039.1, read on the forward strand.
CAGAGCGATCGCGTTGGCCAGGTGATCGGGACCGACCAGTTCGGCGGCGAACGCGGCGCGCGTGGGATTGTCGACGGCCTGGAACAGGCCCTGGATGAAGGACAGAGCGTACAGGTGCCACAGGTCGATCTGGCCGCTGCTGACGAGCAGGGCCAGCGCGGTGGCCTGGAGCGCGCTCCCGACCTGCGTGACCAGGAGTACGCGGCGCTTCGGCCACCGATCTGCTAGTACGCCGCCCACCAGAGAAAACAACAGCATCGGCAGGAACTGGAGCATGGTGACCGTGCCCAGTGCCAAGGGCGAGTCCGTCAGCTCCAACACGAGCCAGGCCACGGCCGTCCGCTGCATCCAGCTTCCCGTGAGGGAGACGAGCTGGCCGCTCCAGTACAGCCGATAGTTGCGATTCTCCAGCGCACGGAAGGTCGCTCCCAGCCATGAACGTCGCTTGACCGCGACTGGAGACGGTGGCGCTAGCGCCTCGGGACCCGATGGACCATCCTGCATAGCTCCTCACGCCCAGGCAGAGTATCGCGAAGGGGCCACAACAGCCCGGTCAGACCGCTTGGGCCAGCCAGGCGTCGAGTCGCGGCTGGGCGCGCTCGCGGAACGCCACCAGCAGGTCGAGCGCCTCGAGGGTCTGCTGCAGGGTGCGCTCCGCGGCCTCGACAGGGTGGGCCGCGAAGAACTCGGCGATCTGCTGCCGCGCCTCGGCAGTGCCCAAGCTGCCGGTCGCGGCGATGAGCCGGCGCCGCATGAAGGGCGGCAGGCGCTCCTCGACCGCGCTCCAGCGCGCGCGGACGAAATCCCACGCTGCCCATTTGCCTGCCGGGTTGCTCAGGAGCCGCGCCAGCAATGGCCCGACGTCCTGGGTCCGCACCGTCGGGGTGAGACTCAGCTCCAGCGCGCGTTGGACGAGCGCCGGGTCCTCGAAGGCCCCGAGGCCGAGCAGATGGCGCACTTCATCTTGTGGCGTGCGGGCCACGCGGACGCGTTCGAGGTACTGCTCGAACCGTTCCGCCGAGCCGCGCTGGGCGCCCAGGACGACTAGCACGTCGACCAGGTTCGGGTCTACCGCCGTCTCGTCGGCCCAGTAGATCTGCAGCTGACGCTCGGCCTCGGCGACGACGGCCGGCTCGCGGGCGATCCGGCCGAGCGCGCGCACCACCGCCACTCGCCGTAAGCGGGTGTTGTCCGACTCGGCGGCGTTGGGCGTCCAGCCTAGCTCGGCAAGCTGGTCGCTGAACAGCTCCTCGATATAGCGGGCGAACGCCGGTCGCTGCTGCGGCGTGAGGAGGAAGGTGTCGATGTAGGCTAGCGCGTCCACCACCGCCTCGACCACCGCGTGATGGGTTTCGTGGCGGAACGCGCGCAGGAAGTCCAGGAAGCTGTCGATCTCGCTGTAGCCCGCGCGCGTGAGAGCCCACTGGTTGCCCACCAACCCCACGCGCTCGGCCGCGTCGAGCGCGGTGGGGAGATGGCGCACCAGTGCATCGAGCGTGGCGGCATCGTGCTGGACCCGGAAGAAGCCACTCTCGTCGGCGTTGGCGTAGAGCCACTTGGGAGGGCGGCGCGCGTCGAGTACCAGTTCCGCCCGGTCGCGGGACAACAGGGCACGCTGCTCCATCAGGCGCGCGCCGTCGGCGAACCGCAGGACCAGCGGGATGCGCCAGCGCTGCGCGGCCTCCCGACCTGGGGCGGCGCCATCGGTCGGGGCTACCCGCCGGGGATCGGCGAAGAAGCGCTGCTGCTCCAGTAGCACGTGCGGGCGTGTGCCCGCCGTGGTGACCGTAGCCCGTACCAACGGGAAGCCCGGCTGGTCGATCCAGTCGCGGGCGATGGCGCGCACGCGCCGGCCCGACACCTGCTCCAGCGCGCCGAACAGGTCGTTCGCCGTGGCGTTGCCCTCCCGATGCGCGCGGATGTACTGGCGTACCCCCTCGCGGAACACGTTCGGGCCCAGGAAGGTCTCCAGCATGCGCAGGACCGCCGCGCCTTTCTCGTAAGTGATGGCATCGAACATCTCGCTGGCCTGCGCGGCGCTCCGCACCGGCGCCCGGATGGCGCGAGTGGAGACCAGGGCGTCGGTGTGGAACGGCGCGGCTTTCTCCTGCTGGAAGTCCACCCAGATCTCCCACTCGGGCTGCCAATCCGCCACCGTCCGGAACTCGATCCAGGTCGCGAACGCCTCGTTGAGCCAGAGGTCGTCCCACCATTGCATCGTGACCAGATTCCCGAACCACTGGTGGGCGATCTCATGGGCCACGACCAGCGCGATACGCTTCTTGGCGGCCAGGGAGGCCGTGGCGAGATCGCACAGCAGCGCCGTCTCGCGGAAGAAGATGGCGCCGCTGTTCTCCATCGCGCCGGCCTCGAAGTCGGGCACGGCCAGCAAGTCGAGCTTCCCGTAGGGATACTTCACCCCGAAGTACCGCTCCAGCCGGCCCAGACTGGCGGCCGCCGCTTCCAGGGCGAACTCGCCTAGCTGGGCCTTGCCAGGCACGGTCCAGACGCGGAGGGGCGTGCCGCGCACCGTCACCTCGGTGGTACTCTCGAGCTCGCCGATCGCGAGGGCCACGAGGTAGGTGGACATCAGTGGCGTCGGCGCGAAGTGCACGGTCCGGGTGCCCGGCGCAGGCCCCGGCGTTTCCTGCCGTACGCGGCTGTTGGAGAGAGCCACCAGGCCCTCGGGAACAGTCACCGCCAGCTCGAAGCGCGCCTTGAACGCCGGCTCGTCGAAGCAGGGGAAGCAGCGCCGGGCGTCGGTGGCCTCGAACTGCGTGAAGGCGTAGCGGCGCCCGCCCGCCTCGGCCCGATACAGCCCGCGCAGGCTGGTCCCGATCACACCACGGAAGGCGAGCTGGAGCCGCGCGTTGCCCACCGGCACCGCGTCGGGAAGGCGCAGGGTCGCGGTCTCCCGACCGGGCTGGTAGCTCACACGCGCCGGCCAGCGCCGGCGACCAGCCTGAACGCTCGCCGCCGTGACCTCCAGGTCCGCAGCGTGTAACACGATCTGGCGTACGGGCCGCGTGATCTGGACGTCGATGGTCTCCTCGCCCGTGAAGGTCCAAGTGTCGAGGTCCGGGGTCAAGGCGATACGGTAGCGTGTCGGGAGCACGTAGGGCGGCAGGCGATAGTCGGCATCGTTCATCGACTCGTCTCCGACGGCGGGGGCGCAGCGGTGACCTGGCCGGTGGGCCGGGCGCGCCGCGTCTACCAGAAGGATAGGGACGGCCTGTGGGGGGAGCAAGCGGGATCGGGCGCGACCGCGCGCAGCGATCGCCTCGCCCGCTTTCCGCTATCATCGAAGTATGACCGAGAAGCAATTCGCCTACAATCGCAAGGCGCTCCACGACTACCACATCCTCGAGAAGGTCGAGGCAGGCATCGCCTTGACCGGCCCCGAGGTAAAGTCGGTGCGCGGCGGGCACATCAGCTTGCGGGAGGCCTACGCGCGCATCGAGAACGGCGAGGCGTGGCTGCTCGGGGCCCACATCGCCCCCTACAGCCACGGCAACCGCTACAACCCCGAGCCCACCCGGCCGCGCAAGCTGCTGCTGCACCGCGACGAGATCGGGGCGCTGGCCGGCAAGGTCAAGCAGGGGGGCTACACGCTGGTCCCTCTGCGGGTATACGACTCGAAGGGGCACATCAAGGTGGAGCTGGCGCTCGCCCGGGGCAAGAAGCAGTGGGACAAGCGCGAGGCGATCGCGGCGCGCGAGGCCCAGCGCGACATCCAGCGAGCGATCCGCGAGCGCGCCCGTGCGTAGGGTCGTCGCCGGTCCGGACGATCGGATATAATCTTCGATGCAGCACCGGGAGATGCTGCCCCTGCAAGGGGACGCTGGGTTTCGACAGGGGGGAAGGGCAGGAGATTGCAGGCCGAGGATGCCAGCTCCCTCGCTAATCCGCTGGCGCGGCAATAACTGCCAACACTGAACTCGCTCTCGCGGCTTAACCCCCGCGAGCGTCCGCCCGGCTAGCTCCGGCGAGTCGGTTCCGGGCGTCACTTAGCCGGAGTGCGGCGCGCCTGATTGTTGGCTAGGGTGCGCTCAAGACCAGCCAACTGGCGTTCCGGCAGCCCGTCGGTAGGCGGCCGGGGCGCGAGAGCCAAACTGCCGACTAAGCCTGTAGGATATCTCCGTCTGACTCGCTCTGGACGAGGGGTTCAACTCCCCTCCGTCTCCACCAAACGCTGAGCCCGCCGTACGGCGGGCTCGTCTCTTCTCGGCCTTCCGCTCGGGGCGTTACCGCGCGGGGGGCTCCGCCGTCAGGCGATCGAAGAAGCCCGATTGCTGCAAACGGTGGACGATGCTCAGGTCGACGAACTCCTCCGGCTTCGCATCGACCGCGCGCGGGTCCTCGCCCTTGATCAAGTCGAGGGTCGACTGCACCGCTTCCAGGGGAAGTTCGAGGTTCGCTTGCATATGTCCGCGCTCGATCTCGTACGCCTGCTCGTTGGCCGCCCGGTCGTCGCTGCGCAGGAGATCCACGGCGAGCGCGAGGACATACTCCTTGTCCGTGATGTACCGATGCACGGCGCGCGCGTAGGCCCGGAGGTAGCGCTCGGTTACGTCTGGCCGTTGGGTCATGGTCGTGCTCGTCGCGGCGATCGCCGTCGCCGGATACGGGATGCGCGCGGCGGTGATGTCGAACAGGGTCACCATGCCGAGGTTGCGCAGGCGATCGTCGCCGGGCGGGGTGTTGCTCGACGCATCGACGTTGCCAGCCACGAGCGCTTGGACCGACTGTGGCTCGCCGCCGGTGGCCAGGAAGGTTACATCGACATCCGGGATCAGCCCGAGACGAGGTAGCACCGCGCGCGCCATCAGGTCGGTGTTGCTACCCTTGTTGGTAATCGCCAGCCGCTTGCCCCGCAAGTCGGCGGGGCTCGTGATTTCGGGCCGGGCCATGATCGAGCCGGCGAAATACGGTTTGGTGGCGGCGATCAGCAGCAGGTCGGTGCCTCCCAGCTTGGCGCGGATCACCCCCACACCGCCAGTCGTGAGGTACTGAACGTCACCCGCTACCATGGCCGCCGTGCTCTGCGCGGAGCCAGGGATATGCACGATCTCGACGTCCAGCCCCTCCTCGGCGAAATAGCCGGCCTCTCTGGCGATCGTGAGCGGCGATTGCGACATCGAGAAGGCGCTGAACGCCGCCTTGATGGGGATAAGTGTCTGCGGCGCCGCCGTGGTACTCGCTGGCGCGGGAGCCGCCGCACTGGCCGCCGGCGCCGCTGGCTCGTTGTTGGGCGGCGCAGCGGCGCGCCCGCCACAGGCCACCAGCACGCACGCTCCGATGGTGAGTGCCGCTCCCACCAGCGCTCTCATGACCGTTCCCCCGCCTTATCTTCCGCTCGGCCCAGGCTGGCGGCATTCTAGCACGCGGCCTCGTACGGCCGACAGGGAATGCTGTGCGCGGTGGCTCGGCTAGAAGATCCGGCAGCGCAGGAGAGTGGTGGCGACCTTGAAGCCGTCGCGCCAGGAGATCTTCTTGCCCTCGTGGTACTCGCGGCCGGCGTAGGAGATGGGCACCTCGTAGATGCGGTAGCCCAGGCGCAGGATGCGCGCCGTGATCTCGGGGTCGAAGCCCCAGCGGGGCTCCGTCAGCCGCAGCTTCCGCGCCACCTCGGCCGTGAACATCTTGTAGCAGGTCTCCATGTCCGTGAGCGTGGTGTCGTACAGCACGTTGGTGAGCAGCGTCAGCGCGCGATTGCCCACCGCGTGCCAGAACAGCATCGCCCGGTGCTCGCCCAGGAACCGCGAGCCATACACGACCTGGGCGCGGCCGAGGCGGATGGGGCGCAGCAGGAGGTGGTAGTCCTGGGGGTCGTACTCCAGGTCCGCGTCCTGGATGACGATCACGTCGCCGGTGGCCACGCGCAGCCCGGATTGCACCGCGGCGCCCTTGCCGCGGTTGCGCGGATGGTGGAGGACCACGAGGTCGCCCCGCTGGGCCTCGGCCTCGAGGATCTCGCGGCTGCCGTCGGTGGAGGCGTCGTTGACGACGATGATCTCCTTGGCGATGTCGCCGAGGTCGACGGCGCGCACGCGGGCCAGCAGCTCCGGGAGCGACGCGCGCTCGTTGTAGCAGGGGATGATCACCGATAGTTTCACGACAGTTTCTCAGGCCGGGCGTTTGGCCCAGACGTTGGTGGTTCGAGGTCCGTAGGCGTGTGCCGGGCAGCCGGCGCCCACGCTCCCCCCCGACGACACTTCGTGGTGGGGCGAGCGGCTCGCGCAACGGCCCGGGAAAGGCCGGATCCTGCGCCGAGGATCAGGGGCTGCCGTAGGACTGCCACGCGAGGCGCTCGCAGCCGAGCACTAGCATACGCGGGCGTGGACGGGTGGCGCAAACGCTGGTGGCGGCCCATGCCCCCTTGCCCACGCCGCTGCCCCGCGCTATGCTGCCGGCCAGAGCTAACTGAACGCTTAGTAAGGAAGCAGATCCGCGGATGGCGCGACCGACTACCGCGCGTTCTCTCTCCAGCCCGCGCCTCCGCCGTTCGGCACCGTTGCGGCGTGAGGCGGTGATTGCTGCGCCGCCGCGGTGTTTCGCACCAAGGGCTACGCCGCGGCCACCATGCGCGATATCGCCGAGCGGCTCGGTGTGACCAGTGCGGCGCTGTACTACCACGTCCGCAGGAAAGCAGATCTGCTGTACGCCATCTGTGATCAGGCGCTGACGACGGCCGAGCAACTGCAAGCCCAGGCTCTGGCCGAGCCGCTGCCGCCCGCCGAGCAGCTGGCGCGGGTGGTCGAGTGCCATGCGCTGGCCGTGCTCACGGAGTCACCGGTGGGCATGGCCGTGTTCTTCCAAGAGGCGGGCTGGCTGCCTCCGGCCACGCGCCGCGCCATCGCCGCGCGTCGTCGACGCTACGAGGGAGCGTTCCTGGCGACGTTCGAGCGCGCGGCTGCAGCGGGGATTCTCGCCGTCCCCGATGTTCGTCTGGCGGCCCACGGTGTCCTGGGGCTCTGCAATTGGGCGCATCGTTGGTATCGGCCCAACCGCGCGCTCCCGCCGGCGGTGGTTGCTGCCTGTCTGGCGCGGCAAGCTCTGTACGGTCTCCTTGCTCGCCCCCTGGAGGAGGCCGGCCGTGCTGGCGCGGCTGCTGGGCCGGAGGGCCAATGAGCGGGTGGTCACGGCGGGCGTTCTTGCGAGGGACAGCTGTGCTCGTCGGCGGCGTGCTGGTCGTCGGCTGCGGGGCGCACGACGCGGACTCCGAGCAGCCGCTGCGTCTGAGCATCGCACGGGGCGACGAGCTGTCAGACCAGGGCAGCCAGGCGCTGTGGCAGGGCGCCGAGCTGGCCCTGGCGACCGCGGGCCGTGGCGCTGAGCACCTCTTGATCCTGTCCTCCGCGGACGCGCCGGTCATCGCGGCCGCCGCGAGCGGTCGTCTGCCTGACGGGGTCGATGCGTTGCTCGCGCCGCCCAGTTCGGATGCGGGCGCCTGCTCGCCCAGCCGTGCCGGCGGCGTGGGCGCAGCGCGGCTTCCGGGCTCCGCGGCGGCCATGCTGTATCTCCGCCAGGCGCCCCGCGCCAAGTCACCCCGGGGACGTTGCCCCGGGACGCTAGCCTGCTGGCTGGGGCCCACCGCGATGCAGCTCGCACGGCCCCTTGGGACGTGGGCGCGGCGCGAGCTAGGTCAGCGCGCGGGCATCTGGCGTGTGGACGACGCCCGGGGCAGCGCCCTCGCGGCCGCCTTTCGCCACGGCTTTCGCAGCGACCGTAGTATCGTGGTCGGGGAGCAGGGGCCGCCGTCGACTGTCGAGGAGGCTGCGGCTGTGCTAGATGCGTGGCGCCCGGAGCTCCTGTTCGTGGCCGCACCCGGGGACGCCCTGAAGGTACTCGTGGACCGTTATGCGGCCGCGGGGCTGTGGCGGCGCGCGCGGTTGGTGACGGTGGCCGACGCCCCCGCAGTCGACCAGCTCGTGGGGCTGGGCGAGGCGGCACGCGGACTGATCGTGAGCACCGGCTGGCTGCCGGCGTTGAGCAACCAGGCGAGCACGGCCTTCGTGCACGGCTTTCGCGCGCGCTTCGCCGTGGAGCCGACGGCCCTGGCCGTGCAGGCCTACGAGGCGACACGCCTGCTGCTGGCCGCCGCCGAGCAGCACGCCAGCGAGCCGAGCGACCGCACGGCGCTGCTCACCGTTCTAGAAACCGTTCAGCTGGATGGCCCGCGTGGCTCGGTACGGCTCGACCTGACCCACGGCGGAGTCGTGCAGGACGTGGCGATCGTGGAGCTGAAGCAGCGCCGCGCCCACATCGTGCCGGTCGCGCTCGAGCGCATCCCGGCCGTCGGGCCCGAGGGCTAGGAGGATGCGAATGCACAGCCCGCCTGGAGCGCGTCTCAACCTCACTGCCTATCTGCTCGACCATCACCTCGCCGCCGGCCGGGCCGACCGCGTGGCGCTGTGGTGTGAAGACAGGCCCGTGACCTACGGGCAGCTCATCGACCAGGTGGACCGTGCGGCCGCCGCCCTGCGGGCGCTGAACGTGCAGCCGGAGCAGCGCGTGGCGGTGCTGCTGCCCGACAGCCTGGCGTTCGTCACCGCGTTTCTCGGCGCCATCAAGATCGGGGCGGTGGCGGTGCCGCTCAACACGGCCCTGCGGGCCACAGACTATGCCCACGTGCTGGACGATAGTGGCGCGGTGGTACTGGTCGCCGCACCCGCGCTGCTGCCGCTGGTCGCCGCGGCGCTGCCGCGCTGTCGGCGGCTCCGCGAGGTGATCCTCGCCGACGGCGGGCCGGACGGCTGGGAAGCGCGGCTGGCCCGCGCGGTGCCACTACGCGCGCCAGCGGAGACGCACGCGGAGGACATGGCCTTCTGGCTGTACTCGTCGGGCACCACGGGGCTGCCCAAGGGCGTCGTGCACCTCCACCGCGATGTGCTGCCCTGCCTGCGCTTCCCCGAGGCGGTCTGCGACCTGCGGGAGCAGGACACGACGTTCGCCGTCTCCAAGCTGTTCTTCGCCTACGCGCTGGGCAACAACCTGTTCGCGCCGCTGCGACTGGGCGCCTCGGCGCTCCTGTACCCCGAGCGACCGGAGCCGCGCGCCGTACTCGACTACCTCCGCCGGCGGCAGCCGACGGTGCTGTTCTCGGTGCCGTCGTTCTACGCCGCGCTGCTGCGGGTAGCGGATGCACCGCCGGACGCGCTCGGTTCGGTGCGCCTCGCCGTCTCGGCTGGGGAGGTGCTCTCACCGGAGGTGTACCGGCGGTGGCGCGAGCGGTTCGGTGTGGAGCTCGTCGACGGGATCGGCACCACGGAGAATATCTATACCTTCATTTCCAATCGGCCGGGTGCGGTGCGCCCAGGCTCGTCCGGCCAGCCGGTACCGGGCTTCGCGGTGCGCCTGGTGGATGATGCGGGCCGCGATGTGGGAGTGGACGAGCCCGGCTACCTGCTACTGCGCAGCGAGTCGGCCGCAGCGTTCTACTGGCACGACTTCGGCCGCACGCGGCAGGCGTACCTCGGCGAGTGGCTGCGCACGGGCGACGTGTACCGTCGGGACGCCGACGGCTATTACTGGCACTGTGGTCGCGCCGACGACATCTTCAAGGTCGATGGCCAGTGGGTGTGGCCCAGCGAGATCGAGCACCTGCTGTGCGAGCATCCGGCCGTGGCCGAAGCAGCCGTGGTGGCGGCGACCGCCGAGGACGGGCTGGTGAAGCCGCGCGCCTTCGTACGCCTCCGCGAGGGCTGGACCCCCAGTGCCGAGCTGGCCGCCGCGCTACAGGCGCACGTGCGCGAGCGGACGGCGCCGTACAAGTTCCCCCGTTGGATCGAGTTCGTCGCCGAGCTCCCGCGTACGGCCACCGGCAAAGTGCAGCGCTACAAGCTGCGCGAGGACCGCGCGCCGCGCAGCACTTCGCGGGAGCACCCAGAACCACCACCAGGAGAGGGATCGTGAGCCAGAGTCGCGGGCTATCGCGCGAGATCCGCCACGGAGCGTTCAAGGGGCGCCGCCGCTTCGAGACGGTGGACGAACTGCCCGACGAGTATCGCCAGCTCTTGCTCAAGTTCCTCACGGTGCAGGCCGATACGGAGCTAGGATCGGTCGAGCAGTATCTGCCCTGGCTAGTCCAGGCGCCGCGGGTCGAGGACCGCTGGATCGTCGCGCGGCAGCAGGCGGACGAGGTGCGCCACGGCCTGGAGATGCTCCGCCTGCTGCGCCTGTTCGGCCCCGAAGGCGAGGCACTGGAGGGCGACGTGCTGCGCCGCCGGCTGGGCGAGCATTTCTTGCCGGCCTTCAACGTCCCTTTGGAGACATGGCCGGACGTGCTGGCGCATGCCTGCCTGATGGACCGTGTGGGCGAGTACCAGTTGCGGAGCATGGCGGATTGCAGCTTTGCACCGCTGGCGCGGGCGATCGGGCCGATCGTGGAGGAGGAGCGGATGCACCCCAGCTACGGCACACGTGGGCTGGCCCGCATGGCGCGGGGCGAGGACGCGTTCGGCACGCCCGCCGATGCGCAGGCCGCGATCGATCGCTGGTGGCCGCGCGCCCTCGCGACCTTCGGCAAGGCGCACTCGC
>JADGHJ010000287.1 GCA_019686175.1 Chloroflexota bacterium
GGGCTGGGCGGGTCGGCGTAGCACGTCCACCCCCTCGCAACCCACAGTGGCCACGACGATCAGGCTGGCGAGCACGGTTGTCACAATACGACCAGGCATGGCGCTTTCTCCGCTGCTCGACTTGGTGCCCCGCGGCCAGAGGGGACGGCGAGGCCGGTTGACTCGGGCGCTCGGGGTGAGCCATTTGCCCGTGCCCTGTGCAAGCCGCGTACCAACCGGGGGCCGCGGGGACTGATCACCACCCGGCCCGCAAGGGATCACAGCCGCGTCGCGGCAGCGCCGCTACCTGGCGCCCCGAGCGATACTGAGGTGGATGCCCTTCCCTGCATCGGGCGAGGTGTCCGCGTGCCTCCCCGGGCGGGGCGCGACGTACTTCACGGGAGGATGGCATGCCGAGCGGGAGACCAGCGCGTGGCGCGGATGAGCCCGTGGTGACGGGCACGAGCGCGCCGTCCACCTGGAGCGACTGCGCTCTATGCCAAGCGCCGCTGCCAGCCGGGCACCGTTATCTGTGTGCTGCGTGCGTCGCCGCCAGCGCGCGGACGGCGGCCGCGATCCTCGCCGGTATCGCCGCGCCGGCCGCGCTGCCCCCCGCGGAGGCGCTGCCGGAGTCGCTCACCAATGAGCCCGACGACCCGGACACGTGTCCGACCTGCGGGATGCGGCTGGACGCCAGCGGGCGGTGTGCCGGCTGCGTGACGACGGTGCGCCGCTAGGTAGCTAATCGAGCGGCGCGGGGGCCCCCTGCTGGCGAGGCTGCGCTCGCGCCCGCTGGCGCCGCGCCCGCCGGAGGTCCGCGTACAGCCCACTCAGCACGAACAGCCCCGCGGCCACGAGCACTACGGTCGCCCCCGACGCGACATCGAAGAAGTAGCTCAGGTAGATCCCTATGGCGCCGCACAGGGCGCCGACCGTGGTCGAGAGCAGCATCATCCAGCCGAAGCTGTGCGTGAGTTGCCGCGCGATCACCGCCGGGATCACGAGCGCAGCCGCGATCAGTGTGACGCCCAGGACCTGCATGGCCGCGACGATCGTCGCGGCTAGCACCAGGGCCAGCAGCGCGTCCATCCACGCCGTGGGCACGCCGTACACCTCGGCCACCTCCGGGTCGAAGGTAGCGAACAGCAGCGGCTTGTAGGCGAGGAGCACCACCAGCCCGCAGCCGAGGGCCGTGGCGGCGACCACTAGCAGGTCCTCACGGGAGACGCCGAGCACGTTGCCGAACAGGGCGGCCTCGAAGTTGGTGGTGAACTGCCGGGCGTGGCTGATGATCGCCACGCCGAGCGCGAAGCTGGCGGTGGTGACGATGCCGATGGCCGCGTCGGCCCCGATGCGGCGGCGGCGCACCGTCTCGTTGATCAGCAACGCCGAGAGCACGCCCCAGACGCTCGCGGCGATGTAGAAGTTGAGATGCAGCACGTAGCCGAGCACGGCGCCGCCGAAGATCGAGTGCGACAGGCCGTGGCCGATGTAGCTCATGTGGCGCAGCACCACGTACACGCCTACCAGGCCGCATAGGCCGCCCGCCAGCACAGCCGCCAGTAGCCCCCGGCTGAAGAACTCGTAGCTGAACGGCTCTAGCAAGTTCGGCATCAGCGGCTCCGATAGTGCTCCGGCTCCAGGGCGTCGCCAGACTCCGCCGCCCCGTTGTGTTCGGCCGGCGCGCGCCAGGGATGGTCGATCACCACCGCCACGTCGCCCTCGCGCACGACGTGCAACGGCGCGTGGTACAGCCGCGAGAGGATCTCGTCGCGGAACACGATCGCGGGCGGCCCGTGGGCGATGACCCGGCGGTTGAGGCACACCAGATAGGGCAGGTGGGTGGCCACCGCGTTCAGCTCGTGGGTGGACAGCACGATCGTGGTTCCCTGCGCCTGCAGCTCGGCCAGCAGGTGCAGGATCTCGTGGCGCGTGCGGATATCGACGCCGCTGGTCGGCTCGTCGAGCAGCAGCAGGCGCGGGCGGCGGAACAGGGCGCGGGCCAGGAACACGCGCTGCTGCTGGCCGCCCGACAGCTCGCGGATGTGGCGCCGCTCCAGTCCCGCGAGGCCCAGTCGCGCAAGCAACCCCCGGGCCTCGGCACGCGCGCGCCGGCTGGTCCAGGGCCAGGGCCCGAGCTGCGTGGCGCGCCCCATCAGTACTACTTCCTCGACGGTCACTGGGAAGGCCCAGTCCACCGTCTCTACCTGCGGGACGTAGCCCAGCAGCGCGCGGCGGCGGTCCACCGGCTGGCCGTCGACCAAGATCGTGCCGGCCACGGGCTTGACGAGGCCCAGGGCGGCCTTGAGGAAGGTCGTCTTGCCGGAGCCGCTCGGCCCCACCAGGCCCACGAGCTGGCCCGGCTCGATGCGCAGCGTGACGTCCTGTAGGACGGGCGGACCGTCGTACGTGCAGGTGACCCCGCGGAACTCCAGCTGCGCCCCGCCCGCGGCGATCGCGCTACCGGCAGCCATCGGTCGCTCAGCCAGGTCGTGACGGGAGTGAGGGCGAGGCCAACGGTCCCCCCGCGCGGGCCGGGCCGGCCGCGTGGCCGCCCCGCGCCAGCAGGAGCCCGAACACCGTGCCCAGCACCCCCCACAGCACGACCTGGCCGGCCAGGCTCGCCACGCGGAAGGGCACGACGATGTCGGCTGGCAGCGTCACCAGGTCGGGATTCGGCGGCAGGACCAGCAGGAGCACCACGGCGTAGACCGCGTAGGCCCCCACGGCGCTGGTCAGCGCGAGGCGCACATCGCGCGCCCGCACGAGCTGGTACACGCCGCTCGCTACCACCAGGCCGCCGAAGGACAGTACCCAGAACAACAGGAACAGCGCCTGGCGGGAGCCGATAGTCTCCGGGTCGCCCACCCCAGGGGGGTTGGCCGGGTACTTCAACAGGGGCAGCAGGCCAATCAGCCACCCGACGATCAGCGCGGCCAGCAGCCCGTTGAGGCCACGGCCCAGGCGCGGGAACTGCGGGCGCACCAGCGCACAGCCCGCGCCGAACAGCAAGCCCAGGAACGTCCCGTACAGCACCGAGCCGACCAGCAGCCCCGCGCGCTGCATCTCTCGCGTCACCACCTCGGGCTCTGGTGCGAGGCCCTCCGCCGCGTGGCGGGCCGCTTCCAGTACGATGGCGCGCTCGATGAGCGGCTCGGAGAACAGGAAGTGGAACAGGCCGAAGACGAGGCCCGCCACGAGCCCCGCTCCCACACCCGCGAGCACGATGGTCTGGCTGCGCACTCCACTCACGAGGGCTCCTCCTGAATCGCTCTGGCCCCTGGTGCGGCCCGGGTCCACTGCCAGGGGCGCTTCACCATCCGCTCGGCTGGAGCGGCTCAATGGCAGGGGAAGCCGGCCGCGTGGCGCATGTCGTGGACCAGCTCGTGGATGAGGTTGACGTCGAAGGCGTGCTCCCCCTGGAACAGGGCGAGCGTTTGGCCCTGGTCGAACCCGAGCACGAACAGCCCGAACAGCCCGAGTAGCAAGAGCAGCCAGACCCGGGGGGAAACCGCGACGGGGGTGACGGCGAGCTGACGCATACCTCTCCTCCCGAGGGTCGCAGCGCGACCCCGTTCAACGTAGCTCGCGCCGCGGCCGCGGGAAGGCAACCAGAGCCACCTGGCCCTTGCTTGCCGCGCCGGTCCACGAGCGCGCGCGAAGCGAGCGGCAGGTGCAGGCGTTCTGGCTCGCTCGCCAGCGGCGAGCATACAGCTGCGGGTCAGCGCCGGCCTCGCACCGGCTTTCCCTGCGTGGCCCTGCGGGCCGAACCTGCCGGGCAGCCGAGGGCTGCCAGCGGCGTTATACCACCCCCTCGCGGAGCCAGCAAGGGGTTCCGGCACGTGCGTGATGTGCAGCCAGGCCCAGGCGGAGGCGCCGGTCAGGAGGGAAGGGCAGCGCCACAAGCGGTGCAATACCGCGCCGACTCCGTGCTCCACTGCCCACAGCGTGGGCAGGGCCGGGCCAGCAGCGCGGGGCCGGCTGATTGGCCCTGGCGCCAGCCGGCGACTAGCGCGCGCCAGCTCTGGCCGAGCGCGCGGCCTGTAGCCACCAGTCGGCGTGGCCCGAAGATCAGCAGGATCAGTCCCAGGAGCAGCAGGAGGTGCAGTGGCTGCAGCGCGCCCATTAGCTTCCCCCCACGCTGCTCGTCGTGGCTGGGGGCTCGACGAGCCGATGGCCACACTGCGAGCAGTAGCGCGCGCCTTCCAGGCTCCGCGCACCGCATTGTGCGCAGTACGGCCCGCTCGCTGCGCCGCCGGTCGTCGCCGCCAGGCGCTGCTGCTTGCGCTCCTCGGCCGCGAGCTGGAGGCTTTGCTGGAACTCCTCGCTGAGCTGGTTCGCCTGCCGGCGCAGATCGGCAACCGCGCGGCCGAGCTGGCTGGCCACCTCGGGCAGCCGCTCGGGGCCGATGACCACCAGGGCCAGCACCAGGATCAGTAACAGCTCGCCCAGCCCGATCCCCATGAAGTCCATCGGTGCCTCACCGCTGTACCACCACCGCCTGGGACGAGGAGGTCCCGCCGCGCAGGCGCCGGCTGGTGAAACCGCATTCTAAGTATGGCACGCTGCGTGGGCCACGTACCACCGACGGTAGCGCCGCAGGGCCCAGCGCCTCAAGAATGCGGACGAACGCTTGACAGGCGCGCAGACGGCGTCCGTATACTCGCCCTAGCGGACGCGGCCCTACAGCGAGTCGATCGGGAGGGAGGATCCGGCGCGAGTGACGCTTTCGGGGGTGGCTCGCTGCGTCGTGCTGGTGCCGATCCTGGTGAGTGCGACCCTCGGTTGTCGTCTCGCGGCAGCGCCCCCTGCCCCGCCCGCGCCGCCTGAGGTGACGCTCGCGCTCGACCTCCCCGCGCCGGCAGTCCAGACGCCCGCCCTACCCCTGAGCGCCTCGCCGTTGTTCGAAGACGTGTTGGGAC
>JADGHJ010000040.1 GCA_019686175.1 Chloroflexota bacterium
CTGCTAGCGGGGGGCGTATCGGGAGTGGCGGCCGAGGGCGGCGACGAGGGCGCTGGCGGCGGGGCGCACGCGGCTCCGGCGAGCAGCAGCATGACCACGAGGAACACACCGATCGATGGCACGGATGGCCCCCTTGTTTCGCTCGGCCCGCGGCTCCGCAGTGGAGTAGCCCAGCGCTAGCGCCGCAGGCCCATCTTCCGGAGCAGCGGGATGACATCGTCTTCCATCTGGTGCAAGCCGCGGATCGGGTCGAAGAAGCAGGTCAGCAAGCTCTCGACGCCCACGTCGTGGAGCGCCCGCATCTGCTCTGCGGCCGTCTCGTAGCTCCCATAGATGTGCCAGGCCGAGAGCCCCATCGCCCAGCGCATGAACTGCTCACGCCCGATGCCGCTCCACTCATCCTGCTCTCCGAGATCGGCGCCATAGCGCTGGGCGAACGACGAGCCGGGATCGCGCGTGCGCCCGAACAGGAAGTTGTTCACCGCCTCTTTGTCCACCTCGGCTTCCACCCAGTCGACGATCTCCTGGGCGCGCCGGTCGCTCTCCGCCATGATGACGTAGACCATCGTGGCGGGGCGCACCGTGCGGCCGTAGCGCGCGGCTCGCTCGTGTACCTCGTGCACCAGCTGGCGGTATTCGTCGAGCGTCCGGCCCGTGAGGAACACCCAGTCGCACTGGCGCGTCGCGAAGTCGATGCCCGCCGGCGAGTTGCCAGCGTTCATGAGGATCGGGCGCGGCTGGCGCACCGGGCGCGGCCGCAGCACGGCGTCGTACGCCTGGTAGTAGCGGCCCGCGAAGTCGATCGGCTCGTCCGACGCCCAGAGCCACTTCATCAGCGTCACGAACTCGTCGGCCATCTCGTAGGCCTGGTCGTGGTCCTGGGGCTCCTGGCCGAACAGCGCGTTTTCGCGGCGGTTCGTCGAGCCCGTGACCACGTTCAGGCCCCAGCGCCCTCGCGAGACGAAGTCGATGGTCGCGCCAATCTTGGCGATGTGCACCGGGTGGAACTTGTAGGTCACATGCACCGTGGAGAACAGACCGAGCCGCGTGGTGACCGGGGCGAGACAGGCGGCCGCGGTGAGGAAGTCCAGCGACTCCTCGTTGTAGCCGGTGGCGCCGCCCCAGCCGCGCCAGCGCCCGAAGGGCACCTGATACTCGTAGCCGATACGCTCCGCGGTCTGGTTGAGATACAGCGCCGTGTCCCAGTGCCAGAAGTCACGCAGGCGCGCCGGATCGGACAGCACGGCCTTCGAGGCGGTCATGCCGCCCGCGAGGTTCCAGGCGAAGAAGCCCAACTCCAAAGGGTTGCCGCTCCGTGTTTCGGGCTGTCCGCCGGGATCGAACGGGCCCCGGAGGATCTCGACTCGATGTGCCATGGTGCTGCTCCCGTTTGTGGGCGCTACGACGCCGTGCGCTGGAGCGGCGCCGCCCGCATCGGCAGCGTTCGCCCGAAGCGACACGCGATGTGCTCGGCGGTGCGCCAGGCGAGCGCCAGGATAGTCAGGGTGGGGTTGACGCTCGACCCCGTGGGAAACAGGGCGCCACCGGCCACATACAGGTTCGGGACATCGTGCGTCTGGCCGACGGCGTTGGTTACCGACGTGCGTGGGTCGCTCCCCATGCGCGCTGTGCCCATCATGTGGACCTGTGTGGGCGGCTGGCAGATAATCCGCTGCGCGCCGGCGGCGCGCAGGACGGCGGCCGACTGCTCGAAGGCCCTGTCCAGCAGCCGCACGTCGTTTTGGTGCCAGTCATAGTGCAGGTGGGCGCGAGGCATGCCCCACTCATCGCGGGCGTCCGACTGACACGTCACCCGATTGGTGGGCATGGGGATGCCCTCGCCGATCGTGAACAGGCCCGCGATCTGGCGGTAGCGGCGCATCAGCGCCTTGTGCTCGGCCCCCCAGTACGCTGCCAGCGCAGCGGTCGCCAGGCCCACGGGCAGGCTCGTCAGCGTCTCCATCACGAACCCACGGATGAACGGGTGCTCGGGCCGCGTCTGCGCGAAATCGAGGCAGCACAGGTGATTGAGCACGAAGCCCTCGTAGGGGCGCAGGTCCTCGTCGAACACGCCCCAGGTATATGCACCAGGATGGCACATGAAGTGGCGACCTAGCTGATCGCTGCTGTTCGCCAGGCCGTTGGGGTGCGCCGCGGAGCGGGAATTGAACAGCAGCCGGGGCGTCTCGATCGGATTGTTGGCCACCACGATCACCTCGGCCGGCTGCCGGCGCAGGCTGCCGTCCCGGCGGCAGCCGTACTCCACGGCCGTAGCCACGGTGCCGTCGTCCGAGGTCAGGACCCGCAGGACGACCGCCTCGGGCCGCAGCTGCACCCGCCCGGTCGCCAGCGCCCACGGCAGTTCCGCGGTGGCTGGACTGTACATCGCTCCGGTGCGGCAGCCTTGGATGCAGAAGCCGCAGTAGCAGCAGGGCTCCCGGTTCGGCAGGGGCCGAGAGGCGATGGCCACCGGCCCCGGATGGGCGCGCAGGCCCAGGCGCATGAAGCCGGCGCGCAGCACGACGGCGTGGCGGTGCAGGCCGTGCGGGGGCAGCGGATAGGGTGGCCGGTCTAGCGGGTCCCAGGGCCCGATCGCCCCGGCGACGCCGATGTGCGCCTCGACCGCGGCGTAGTAGGGGGCGAGGTCGGCATAGCTGAGCGGCCAGTCGGCGATGCTCGCGCCGGGCAACTGCCCGTCGAGCGTCAGCACGCGGAAATCCTGCTCGAAGAAGCGAAAGGCGGCGCCGGTCCACACCAGCGTCCCCCCGCCCACGCCCAGGCCTGAGCTGACCCGCCCGCGCGGCGCGTCGCCCGAGACCGTGTACTGGCTCTCGGGCCACCAAAGCTTCTGCATCGCCAGCTCGTCTTCCACGAAGTCCGCGCGCGGGTTGGCGTACCAGGGGCCCGCCTCGATTAGCGCCACGGTCAGGCCCGCCTCAGCCAGCAGGCGGCCCAGTAGACCGCCCGCAGCCCCGGCGCCGACGATGCAGACCTGGACGGGGGCCTCCTCCGTCACGACTCGGTCGGGCATGACAGGTTCCCGTCTCGTAGTGGATCGGGCTCGACGAGAGTGTGGCGATAGCCGCCGCGGTCCACGGCCGGCCCGGGGAAGCCGGTGATTTGGTGGCCGAGCGGGCTGCCATAGAACAGCGCTAGGGCGAGGCCCCGCAGCATCGTCCAGAACACCTCGGGCGGCGGGTCCGCGCTGGACCAGCCCGGCGGCGGGC
This sequence comes from Chloroflexota bacterium, assembly GCA_019686175.1. Classification (GTDB taxonomy): domain Bacteria; phylum Chloroflexota; class UBA6077; order UBA6077; family JAJPHF01; genus JADGHJ01. Next base: position 3,228 of record JADGHJ010000040.1, read on the forward strand.
TGCCGCGGGCCAGGAGAGCGAGTAGCTGCTGCCGCTGCGCGGGCCCCAGGGTGGCGAACGATTGCCCCGCAAGCCGCGCGCTTGCGCGGTCGAGGGCGCGAAGTCCTTGCTCCGCCAATTGTGCGAGGGCGGGCTGGCGCGCCAGCACCCGGCGCACGGCGGCAGCGGTCTGCGCCTCGGCCGCCCCGGGGGTATCGTCGGAGGGGATCAGCTCCTCGACGAAGGCGTCCAGCGCGTCGCGCGTCGCCACGTCCCCATGTCCTCGGTCCATCTTGTGGCGTCAGTATAGAAGTCGGGTGCTGCGGCAGCAACGCTGGTTTCGCCGTGCGCGGGGTCTCCCGAATCGCCGTGCAGCGCGTGACCGCGATCGGCTCTTTAGAGGGGTTACTCGCGTGGGTAGGGGCCGCCCAGCGCCTCCACGGCTTGGCGCGCGAACCGCTGGTCGATCACGCCTTCGAGGTCGACTACCTGGTCGAGCCAGCCGAGCGTCACGAAGATCTGCTGATCCGCAGCGAAGTCCTCGGGGCGGATCTGCCCGTTGGGGTCTCCCGGCGAGAGATGCATCTGCCGGGCGACTTCGAGCGACGGTGCCAGCTTGTAATCGACCAGGATATTGAGTACGGCGTCACGGTCGCGCCCCTTGAGGTAGGCATCCCAGAAGTAGCGCGCTCCCTTGAGATGCGCGATCATGAAGCGCCGCGCGGCCTCCGGCCGTTCCGTCGCGAACTGGGACGAGTACATCAGGAAGTTGGTGACGCTGTTCGGATAGACGTCACTGATCCAGACGATGGGCGTAGCCAATCCCTGCTGCTGCACGAGGGTCTGGAAGGGCTCGAAAACGAACGCGGCGTCGATCTTCCGGTTCGCTAGGGCAGCAAGGGTGTCGGCCGCGGGGAGCTCGACCACCTCCACATCGCTCAGGCCGAGGCCGGCCGGGGTCAGTGCCGCGTAGAGGTAGGCACCCGTGGTGCTCCGGAGTGTGGTCGACGAGATCGTTCGACCTTTGAGGTCGGCCACACTCCGCACCGCGCCCGAGTCGAGCAGGTCTTGACGGACGGCGAAACTACTACCGTAACTACCTGGCGCGTTTCGCGTCTTGTCGGTGACGATCCGGATGTTCACGCCGCGCTGGATCGCGTTGAACAGTCCCGGGCTGCTTCCTCCCGCTGCTACATCCAGCGCCCCAGTGGAAAGTGAAGGGATCGTATCGGCCGCGCTGCGTACCCGCTCCCAGTCGACCACCAAGCCCTGCTCTTCGAAATAGCCGAGACGGGTGGCGATAAACAGGGCGATATCTGCCGTGTTCTGGAGGGTCTGCATGCGGATGGGCGTATTGATCGGCACCATGTCCGCAGTCCCGACGTCACCGGATGGGTTCTCGGTGCTGGCCATCGCGCCGCTCGCGGCCGAGCTCGAGGATGGTGTACCGGCCGTGGCGCAAGCAGACATAGAGAGCAGACTGCCGATCAGCAAGGTGATCGTGGTCCATCGAAGAGCCAGCCTGTCCATGAACCGTACTCCCGTGTCGGCAGCAGTTCGCTGCCCCTTGCCTCGACCGGTACTCTCCGCGTGGAGGGCGCTACGCGTGACCTCTCTAAAGCTAAGAGCCCAAACTGCCATCCATACACCGACGCGGCCTGTCTCGCAGTCTAGGTCATGGCCTATAATAAGTCCAATTCGCTTCTGGGACAGGAGCGATAAGCAATGAGTGATGGCACCTGGTGGGATAGCGTCCCTCTCCGAGCGCCGGACGACGTGCAATTGGGGCAACCCGATGACGTCGTGATCAACCCCATCAGATTGGCGATCTTCTGTGCTGTCGCCGAGCGGAAGAATTTCACGCACGCTGCAGAGACCCTTGGTCTGAGCCAGCCGGCGGTAAGTGGGCATATCCGCGCCCTAGAGCAGACCCTCGGCGTGGCGCTGTTCGAGCGTCGCCAGCGGGGCGCCGAACTCACCGAGGCGGGCCGCCTGGTCTACGACTTCGCCATCGGCGTGCGGCGCTCGCTCAAGGCCCTGCGGTCCGAGCTGCGCGCCCTGACGGGCGGCCAGAGCGGTACGGTCACGGTTGCCGCCTCTGAGATGGCCGGCAGTTATCTCTTACCGGAGATCACCGCGCGGTTCCGGCAGCGACATGTGGGCGCCCAGGTGGTGGTACGCGTGCTGCCCCCCGACTTGGTCGGCGAAGAGGTGTTGGCGGACCAGGCCGATTTCGGTGTGGTGAGTCAGGCCTGCACGGTACCGCGTTCGCTCCATGTAGACCGGCTGTGGATCGAGCGCCTCCTGCTCGTGGCGCCGTCCGGGCATCGCTTGGCGCGCCAGTGCCCGGTGACCACTACTGACCTGGTGGGAGAACCGTTTATCTCGGGCCCGGCCCGAGCGGCGACGGACTCCGCCCTGCTCCGAGCGGGACTGCCAGGGAAGCAGGTGGTGATGGAGTTCGGCACACAGGAAGGTGTCAAGCAGGCTGTGCTGGCCGGCATGGGGCTCGCGCTGCTGTTCGAACGGGTGGTTGCCGCCGAACTCGCGACCGGGGCGTTGGTCGCCTTGCCGGTGGATGAACTGACCTCGACCCAGCAGTTCGTGCTCCTCTCTCACCCGGCTCGTGGGTTCTCGCCCCTCGCCCGGAACTTCGCGCAGTTCCTTCGGCTCCACGTGGGCCCGAGCGCCCGGTCTCGTGTCGCCACTTCTTAGCGGTCCAAGGGCTCCGGGACGCTGCCTCCACGTGAAGCAGTGGCGGCAGGCGGCGACCACTGACCGTTAGCGCTGTCATTATCTACACCTTATCCCTATCGTGCGAACTCCGAATTGGCGTTATTGGCGATTGCCGCGTACGCTGAGTCCCACAGTCTGTATCACGGCGCCACGCTAGCGAGCGGGGCATAGGAGGTTGTGCGATGCTGTCGAAGGAAGAGAACGAGCGCTTGACGAGGGTCGGCCCTGGGACGCCCATGGGGGAGGTCTTGCGGCGCTACTGGTGGCCGGTAGGCTTCTCGGAGCAGCTCACCACGAAGCCCCGGCGGCTCAAGCTGCTGGGCGAGGAGCTGGTGCTGTACCGAGGCGAGGACGGCCAGCCCGGCCTGATGGAGCTGCGCTGTGCCCATCGGCAGGTGGCGCTCGATTACGGGCGAGTCGAGGGCACCTGCATTCGCTGTCCGTACCATGGTTGGCTCTTCGATCGCTCCGGCCGGTGCTTGGAGCAGCCGGCGGAGCCCGAGGGCAGCACGTTCAAGGACCGCGTGCGGCTCAAGGCGTATCAGACCCGGGAGTTCGGTGGGCTGGTATTCGGTTATCTCGGCCCGGACCCGGCGCCGCTGCTGCCACGCTACGATCTGTTGGCGCGAGAGGATGGCGTGAAGTGGATCGCCGCGAATCCGGTCCACGCCAACTGGCTGCAGCACGTCGAGAATATCGTAGACATCAGTCATTTGGCCTGGCTGCATGGCTCGCGCTTCCCCCACTACGGAGCGCGGAAGATCACCTACGAGTGGGAGCGGACGCGCTGGGGCCTCAACAACATCATGCGGATCGAAGGCGTCGAACAGACCCACGTCTCCTGCTACGCGTTCCCCACGGTGAATCGCTTCACCTTGCCCCCCGTGGCGGGCAGCCGGGAGCTCGTCGGTGGGCTGATCTACCGCGTGCCGGTAGACGACGAGTCGACCCTTCTCTACTTCATTCGCTTCTATCCGAACGAGCAGCGCTCGTTCACGACCGTCGGATTGTTGCCGAAGGAGCTGGGCGTCTACGAGCCGTTGGAAAGCGACTGGTGGGGCATCGACTTCAACGACCAGGATCGCATGGCTGTCGAGCAGCAGGGCACCGTGATGGACCGCACGCGCGAGCATCTGGGCGTGAGCGACGGCGGGATCATCCTGATGCGGCAGATGATGCGCGAGGCCCTCGCGGCGGTCGCAGCGGGACGCGATCCGCTGGGCGTGCTGCGCGATCCTGCCGATGACCAGATCATCGAGTTCGGGGCGCAGGCGGACATGTACGAGGGGCAAGCCACCCGGACGCGGGAGGAGCTTCTGGCGCGCGCCTGACCCGCGATACGCCGATCCCCAGCCGGTCATCACTCGCTGGGGATCGGCGTGATTCCGTGTGGCGGGGATCATGCCCCTGCGCGGGTACGGGCGATGCCGCTCCCGGGTCAGTGGCAGGCCTGGTAGACGACGCCGCCCGCGTACCCTGAGTACCACGTAGTGCACTGGATGGCCCGACTGGTCTCGCCCGGGCCGTACACCACGGCGGTTTGCGACAGGGTGTTGCCCAGCCAGCTCTGGCTATACGCGCTCACGGGAGGCGCGACCGGCCCCGGCGGGTACGACCGCCCATAGGTCGACAGCCCCCCCAGCGCCGCCGGGAGTGCGAAGCCCGCGGGCGCCGGAACGGTGACCCAGGCGTTGCCCTGCCACGTCGAGAGCGTGCTGAGGCCCGTGCCGGGCACGGGGCACAGCAGGGCCTCGCCCGCGCCGATCCACCGACAGCTCTCTCCCTGGGCCGCCGCCGGTGTCGCCAGTCCCACGCCGGCAGCCAGCACCAGCGCGACGGCCATCAGAAGCGATCGCATAGTATTTCCCCTCAGATCTCGAGCCAGGTCACGATACCTCGCGCCGGGCCCGCAACGCGCTCAGCTGCTCCACCAGCGCCTCCCGCGCGGCGAGGTAGCGATCGACCTGCTCCCGGAGACGGGTGAGCATCTCGGGCTCGTCGAGGTTCATTACCTCGGGCCGCGGCTGGAGCGTGTCGTTGCACCAGGTATGGCCCTGCGCCGCGTGGCTGCGGTGGGCACCGAACTCGCGCGTCACCAGCAGGTCGGCGAGCGGGTCCGGCTGCGGACTGATGGCGCAGAAAGTGTACCAGCCGCGCGGCGAGGGCACGAAGCTCCAGCGCCGCTCCGGAAAGTAGGTCCGGATCTCGTGGATCAGCCGGCGAGCCGCCACGCTCACGTTCTCCCGCACGACCAGGCGGAAGCCGCGATACTCACAGTCCCACACCTGGCGCCACACCGGCTGGTGTCCGTTGTCGCTCACGGCTCGGCCTCCATCGAAGGCGCCCGATAGTGCTGCATACGGTCCCCCGGTGGCGGCCGCGCGGTTGCTGGCCAGCACGCGGTGAGCGGACCTGAGCGGCCGCAACGCGAGGCACGCCGTACCTGCCGCGCCTATCGATCAGATGGTAGCTCAAAAACCGGTGAGCACTCGCTTCTAGCCCGACCGTACCCTCGATCTTCGCTGCTGCCCGAGACCGGGGCGCCGGGTAGCTGGCAGCTACACGCGGGGTATTCGGCTGGCGCGTCGTCGTGGCGAGCGGCACGGCGCTTGCGAGGTACCCCGCCGCGCCGCACGCCAGTATACTGCTGCACACATCCGCCGCGAGCGGCCGCAGAGGCGGGAAGGAGCACGGCGAGCATGGTCCTGTACATCATGACCTGGGACTTGCCCACCCATCGGGAGCAGTTGCGCGTCTACGCCAACAAGGCGCGCAATGACTGGATTCCGACGGTGCTCTCCCATCGTGGGGTGGAGGAGTTCCGCACCTTCCGCAACCCGATGGAAAGCACCCCGCAGGTGATGGTGACCATCGAGTTCGACTCGCTCGACGCCTGGCGCGAGTTCGTCGAGAGCGATCAGAACCGCCGCATCATGCGCGAGATCCGCATCGTGGGGGTGACGAACGTCAGCGCCCAGGTATGGTTGCCCTCGAACATCACGCCCGTCACCGAGCGGCCCCAGCGGTAGTGGGCGGCTCACAACCGCGGTCCTGGTTCAGCCGGGCGAGCAGCCGCGTGCGTTGCCAGGCGGCGTAGCCGAGGTAGGCGGCCAGCAGCAGGCCCAGCGCGCCATCGCGATGCCCGCCGAGCGTCACGTAGCGGCGCCAGAACTCGCGCGCGGGCTGACCGATCAGCCCGCGCAGTCGAGGCGCGGGGGCTCCCTGCCGCCAGCGCGCGTACGCCTCCAGCGTCGCGTAGCGTCGCTGCTTGGCCACGAACTCGGCCAGCGTGTCGTAGTTGTAGTGCAGCAGCGGCCGGCGCAGGCGGCGCGTCGGCCCGGCCAGGCGCGGCACCTCGTGGACCAGACCGTCGGGATCGAAGCGGGCGGCGTCGCGGCGCAGCAGGCGCAGCTGGTAGTCCGGCCACCAGCCGGCGCCACGCATCCAGCGCCCGCAGATGCGGTTGCGCCGCGGGATCCAGAAGCCCGCCACGTCGTCCGGCTCCGCGCGCTCCAAGGCTTCCCGGATCTCCTGAGCCAGCGCGGGCGGCACGCGCTCGTCCGCGTCGACGAACAGGACCCACCGCGTGGTGGCGAGCGCCAGCGCCCGGTTCCGGAACTGGGGGAAGCTGCGGAACGGCTCCTGGTAGACATGGGGCGTGTAGCGCGCGGCGATGCTGGCGGTGGCGTCGCGGCTGCGCGCATCGACTAGCACGAGGCGCACGGGCACCCAGGCCACGCTCTCCAGGCAGCCGGCGAGGAACGCGGCCTCATCGCGGGCGATCACCGCCGCTGTGAGCGCGAGTGGAGCGTCTGCGGGACGGGCCTGCTCGCTCATCGTGCGCCGCTCCGCCCGCGGTCAGAAGCTGATCTCGATCTGGGTGCGTCCCACCCCGTCGTCGTAGTAGCGGTGCCCCTCCTGCACCAGCCCCGCGAACAGCAGGACTTTGGTGACTCGGTGCAGCATCTGGATCGCGCCCCAGACCGTCGTCTCCTCCCCCGGCGCCAGGTCGCGCCCAAAGCCCCAGCGGTAGGGGAAGCGGGCACCCGCGGTGGTCGGCGCGCCGGTCCAGTCGACCCCCACGCGCCAGAAGCCGGCGCGGTCGATGTACGCGCCGTCGGCGATCGAGCCGAAGCTCTCGTAGCTGTTGTAGACGAAGCCGGGGTCCGGCCCCTGGGTGCGCAGGACCGTGTCGCCGATGTTCTTGACGGTGACCTCGACCTGCACGCTAGCCCCCAGGAGCACCTGCCGGGGCGCGATGTAGGCGCGCGTGATCTTGGCTTTGGGCACACCGCCTGCCGAGAGGACGATCGGGACCTGGCGGATGGTGACGTTGCCGGCTTGGTCGCGGGCCTCGATCGTGTACTGGTAGCGGCCGTCGGGGAGTGGCCGCTCGTTCACCAGGCCGTTCCACGTCTCGGCGTACTCGCCCGCCTCACGCTTCTCGTTGCGGGTGCCGACGTACACACGGCGGCCCTGCTCGTCGACGGCGTACAGCGACACGCGCGCCGGCTTGCTCAAGTAGAAGGTGACCTGCGACACATCGTCGACCGCGTCGAAGTTGGGAGAGATGACCTCCGGGTGCGCGACCAGGTTCTCGATACGCGGCGCGTCGGTGTCGGCTTGCAGGACCGCGACCCGCTCGGTGGCCTCCTCGCGCCAGCCCCGCTCATCGACCGCCTGTATCGTGACCGTGTACTCGCCCGGCGGGACGACGCGGCGCTCGAGGGGGTTCTCCTCGGTGGCGTAGGTCCCGTCGAAGGGGAGCTGGTAGTCATCGCCGGCCGGGCGCGCCTGCCGCTCGCGCAGCACCAACTGCCGGCCCGTGCTATCGGTCAGCCAGATCGAGACCTCGGCCGGACGTGTCAGCGAGTAGTGCACGAGCGCCGGGCTATCGAGGCTCGGCCCGGTCGCGCTCAGCGGCGTGCCTGTGATGTAGACATCCTGGAGCAGGCTCCCGCTCGGCCCGCAGCTCCCGAGCAGCAGCACGAGCAGCCCGGCAAGGCCGGCGGCCCACGCGGCCGACTGGCGCTTCATCGTGAGCACTCTGTGGTGGCCCCGCGCGATCGCTTCCGCGGCGAACTGTAGCAAAGGGAAGACCGCCTCTCAATCGATACCGGTGCTGCGCTCAGCGCCGGGGCTGGAACAGCGAGAGCAAGTCGGCGCCCATCAGCGTGGCCAGCAGCACCAGCAGCGATACGAACACCACGGCCGCCAGCACCGCTACCACCAGCGCCAGCACGAAACCGCAGCCGAACTTGAAGCCGTCGCCGACCGACAGGCTCACCGGATGGCGTGGCAGCTGCGGGCCCGGCGCGGGGGTGCCACGCGGCAGGTCGTTCGGTCCGGGCGCGAAGGCGCGGCCCAGCATAGCGGCGCTCCCAGACGGCGCGGTCCATCCTGGGACCGACGCGTGGTGCCCCGTAGGCGCGGCGTCCTGGGCCGGCACAGTGGCTGGGGCAAACGGCAACACACCCGCGGAGCGGTCGTCCGTCGCTGGCGTGTGCGCCGCGCTATTGTACCCTCGCACTACCGAGCGGGCAAGAAACTCGCACGCCAGGTGCCATAATAGACCGGTTGGCAGCGATGCCGGAGGTGATCCGTGCGCCTGATCTTCATGGGCAGCCCGCGGTTCGCGGTGCCAACTCTGGAAGCGCTGCTGGCGGCCGGCCACGACGTGGCGCTCGTCGTCTCGCAACCGGACCAGCCGGCGGGGCGAGGGCGGCGGCTCACGGCGCCCCCGGTAGCCCAGCTCGCCCGGAGCCGCGGTCTGCCACTTCTGCAGCCAGCGACCCTGCGTGATCCTACCGTGCAGGACGCACTCGCCACGACGCGCCCCGAGGCAATCGTGGTGGCCGCCTACGGACGCTTACTGCCGCGCGCCGTGCTGGCGCTGCCGCCCCTCGGCTGCCTCAACGTCCACCCCTCGCTGCTGCCCCGTTGGCGTGGGCCGGCGCCTATCCAGTGGGCCTTGCTAGCCGGCGATGCGGTGACGGGGACCTCGATCATCCTCCTCGAGGAGCGCATGGACGCCGGCCCGATCCTCGCTCAGGCCGAGCTGCCGATCGGGCCCGAGGACGACGCGGTGACCTTAGAGACGGCGCTCGCCGAGCAGGGGGCCGCGTTGCTGGTGGAGACTTTGCCGCGCTGGGCGGCGCGCGCCATCGTGCCGCGGCCCCAGGATGAGGCGTGCGCCACCTACACGCGCCTGCTCACCAAGGCCGACGGCCTGCTGAATTGGACGCGGCCGGCCGCGGCACTAGCCAACCAGGTGCGCGCCTGCGCCGGCTGGCCGAGCGCCTACACGTTCTGGCGCGGCCAGCAGCTCAAGGTCCTGCGTGCGGCGGTGCTGGCCGAACGCCCCGAGGTGGCGCCCGGCACCGTCTGGGAGCGACGCGAGGAGCGCGGGTACGGGGTGGCGGTGGCGGCGGGCGAGGGAAGCCTGCTGTTGCGAGAGGTCGCGCTGGCGGGACGGCGCCCGGTCCCCGCCACGGCGTTTGTGCAGGGCTATCGTGACTTCATAGGCTCGCAGCTCGGGATCTCCTAGGCCACCCGTACGCGGCAGGCGTTCTTACGCCGTTTCTACGGCCCACGGGCGGGTCCCCATGCTAGACTCAAGTAACCAACGCCGCACGCTGCAGGAGCTGGCGCTCGCGGTGGTGAGCGCCGCGAGGAGTCGAGGCCATGGGTGGGTTCTTCAAGACAGCGCTGCTGCTGACGGCTCTGACCGTTCTCCTGGTGCTGGTCGGCCGGGCGCTCGCGGGCACGAGCGGCATGCTCGTCATGCTCGCCTTCGCCCTGATCATGAATGTAGTCTCGTATTGGTTCTCCGATAAGATCGTGCTCGCCATGAACGGGGCGCATCCCGTGGGCCCGCACGAGGCGCCAGAGCTGTACGCGTTGGTCGCCGAGGTCGCGCGGACGGCGCGCCTGCCGATGCCCCGCGTGTACATCGTCGATAGCCCGACGCCCAACGCGTTCGCCACCGGCCGCGACCCGTCGCACGCGGCGGTGGCCGTGACGACCGGGATCATGCGGCTGCTGACGCCGCGGGAACTCCGGGCGGTGCTGGCCCACGAGCTGGGCCACGTGCGCAACCGCGACACGCTGATCATGACGGTGGTGGCGGTGATCGCGGGCGCCATCACGGCGATTGCCAACATGGCCCAGTGGTCCATGTTCTTCGGCGGCTTCGGAGGGCACCGCGATGACGAAGGCCCGAACCCGATCGCCGCGGTGCTGATGATCATCCTGGCGCCGCTGGCCGCCATGCTGATCCAGCTCGCCATCTCGCGCACCCGCGAGTACGAGGCCGATGCAACCGGGGCGCGGCTCAGCGACGATCCGCTGGCGCTGGCCAGCGCACTAGAGAAGCTGCAGGCTGGGGTGGCCGCGTATCCGATGACCAACGCCAACCCGGCGACGGCGAGCCTCTACATCGTCAATCCGCTGTCCGGTCAGGCGCTGGCTAACCTGTTCTCGACGCATCCGCCCATTCCGGAGCGGGTGGCGCGCCTGCGGGCCATGGCGATGCAGCGCTCGTACGGCGCCGTGGCGTGATCAAGATCGCTCCGTCGATCCTCACCGCCGACTTCGGCCACCTGGCCGCGCAGGTGCAGGAGGCGGAGGCGGCGGGGGCTGACTACATCCACGTCGACGTGATGGACGGCCGCTTCGTGCCGAACATCACGATGGGGCCGTTGATCGTCGAGGCGGTGCGGCGCGCCACGCGCTTGCCGATCGATGTGCACCTGATGATCGAGGCGCCCGAGCGCTACCTGCGGCAGTTCGCCGAGGCGGGCGCCTCGATCCTGACCATCCACGCGGAGGCCTGCACCCACATCCAGGCGACCCTCGCGGCCATCCGCGACCTTGGCGTGCGCCCGGGACTGGCGCTGAACCCTGCCACGCCGCTCCAAGTGGTCGAGGAGATCTACACGGACCTCGAGCTGCTGCTGGTGATGACGGTGAACCCGGGCTTTGGCGGCCAGCCACTGATTCCCGCGACGCTGCCGAAGACCGCGCGCGCCCGGGCCCTGCTCGATCGCTTGGGGGCGGCGGTGGAGCTGGAGGTGGACGGGGGCATCAACCTGGACACGGCACCGCGGGCCGTCGAGGCCGGCGCCGACACGCTGGTGGCGGGCTCGGCGATCTACAACGCCCATGCTTCGGTCACGCACAACCTGGCCGCGCTGCGACGCGTGGTCGATCAGGCCGCGCGCCTCCGCCGCCAATGCCCCTGACCGCCTCCCTGACGCGCCTTCCCCGGATCCGGCGTGCCCCCCAGCGCTGATCGACTAGGAGCGGCGTTACGGCTTGTACGCCCCTCTTCGTCTCCAGGGGACGCGAGCCCTAGACTGTAAGGTGCTTGCGGGCGGTGCGGATGCAGCGCGTGCAGGCTTGCACCGAGCGCGTCACACCGTTGATGACGATGGAGGTCTTCTGGATATTCGGCAGCCAGCGGCGCGAGGTCTTGCGATTCGAGTGGCTGACGTTATGCCCGAAACTTGGCTTCTTGCCGCAGATCTCACAACGATGGCGCATAGCATTCACTCCTCGGGGATCGGCGCCCACGGTCGGACACAGCAGCAGCGCGCACCATGGCGCGGGGCCGGCGCGCGCTGCTGTCTAATGGTAGCAGGCGCCGCGGCGCGGCAGCAATCGGCGGAGGCCGGGCGATGACGCCCGGCGCATCGGCACGGCCCCACGCGCCCGAGGCGGCGGAGTTCGCACGGCTGCGGCAGATCCTGGCGTACGAGGAGCGCGGCGGCTGCCGCGACCGCACGGTGATCGGCGGGCTGGCCCAGTACGCGCGCAACCTCTGCGGGCGCCTGCAGCAGGCCGGCGCAGCGCCGGCCGCTATGGCACGGGCCGAGCGGGTCGCCGCGCTGCTGGCGCGCTACGCCGAGCTGCCGCCGTCCGCGCGCGCCGAGGCCGTGGCTCGCGTGCGGGCTGTCCTGGACGACTCGGTGCCCTCGCCCGAAGCCGCGGCGCCTGTCGCGCGCCCAGCCCATCCCGTCCGGCGTCGCCGGGTGGACCGTGCCTTCCCAGCGCCCGACCAGCCGCTGTCGGCCGTGGCCGGGGTCGGTGCGCAGCGCGTCCGGCTGTTGGCGCGGCTGGGGCTGCACACGGTCGGCGATCTCCTCCAGCACTTCCCACTGCGCCACATCGACTACCCGCCGCCAGCGCGGGCCAGCGAGCTGTTCTTCCAGCAGGTCGGCAGCTTCGAGGGCGTGGTGCGGCGCGTCGACGTCCAGCGCACGGCGCGGGGCCTCCAGCGCATCAGCGTGACGCTGGCCGACGCCACGGGCGAGGTCGAGGCGGTCTGGCTGCGAGCCGGCTACGGCCCGCGCTTCCAGCCAGGCCAGCGGCTAGCGGTGAGCGGCGAGCTGGCGCTGGTGGGACGGCGGCTGGTGTTCGAGAACCCCGATTGGGAGCCGGCCGACGAGGGCCCGCTCCATACGCGCTGCCTCGTCCCGGTGTACCCGGCCACCAAGGGGCTGGTGCAGAGCTGGCTACGGGAGCTGATCGCCCGCGCGGTCGACCGCTGGGCAGCGACGGCCGAGGACCCGCTGCCCCGCTGGCTGGTGGAGGACGAGCGCCTGCCGCCGCGCGCCGAGGCGCTGCGCATGGTGCACTTTCCCGCGACGCGCGAGGAGGCGGCGCGGGCGCGACAGCGCTTCGCGTTCGACGAGCTGCTGCTCCTGCAGCTCGCTATCGGGTTGCGGCGGCGGGCGGCCGAGCAGGTCGAGGGGCGGGCGCTGGCCACGCCGGTGGCGCTGCTCGACGGCTTCCGGCGCGCGCTCCCGTTCGCGCTGACGGCGGCACAGGAGCGCGTGCTGGCCGAGGTCTGCCACGATCTGGCACGCCCCCGGCCGATGACGCGGCTGCTGCAGGGCGAGGTGGGCTCCGGCAAGACGGTCATTGCTGCGGCGGCGATGCTGGTCGCCGTGGCGGCCGGTGCGCAGGCCGTGCTCATGGCGCCGACAGAGATCCTGGCCGAGCAGCACGCGCGCACCGTACGCACCCTCTACGAGCGGGCGGCCGAGGTGCTGACGGCACATCTGGGGCGCGTGCCACGGGTGGTGCTGCTGACGGGGCGCCTGAGCGCGGGCGAGCGCCGGCAGGTCCGCCTGGCCGCAGCGAGCGGCCATGTGGACGTGGTCATCGGCACGCAGGCGGTGATCCAGGACGGCGTGGAGTTTCGGGATCTGGCGCTGGCGATCGCTGACGAGCAGCACCGCTTCGGGGTGCGCCAGCGGCTCGCGCTGCGGGAGAAGGGCGCCGCTCCCCACCTGCTGGTGATGACCGCTACGCCGATCCCGCGCACGCTGGCGCTCACGCTATACGGCGACCTCGACCTCTCGCGGCTGGACATGTTGCCGCCCGGCCGCCAGCCGATCCGCACCGTGCTGCTGCGGCCCGATGAGCGCGCCCACGCCTACGAGCGGCTGCGGCGCGAGGTGGCGCAGGGGCGCCAGGGCTATGTGATCTGCCCGCTGGTCGAGGACTCGCCGCACCTGGAGGCACGGGCGGCGACCGAGGAGTACGAGCGGCTGCGGCGTGGGGCGCTGCGAGGGCTGCGCCTCGGGTTGCTGCACGGGCGCCTGCGCGCGGAGGAGAAGGAGGCGGTGATGGTCGCCTTCCGCGACGGGGCGCTCGACGTGTTGGTGGCGACAGCGGTGGTGGAGGTGGGCGTGGACGTGCCCAACGCGACCATGATGATCATCGAGGGGGCCGAGCGCTTCGGGCTGGCGCAGCTCCACCAATTCCGGGGACGCGTGGGCCGCGGCGAGCATCCGGCGACCTGCGCCCTGATCGCGCAGACCAACTCGCCCGAGGTGCTGGAGCGGCTGCAGATCGTAGCGGAGACCAGCGACGGGCTGGCGCTCGCGGAGGCAGATCTGCGCCTGCGCGGGCCGGGCGATTATTATGGTCTGCGACAGAGCGGGCTGCCGACGCTCCAGGTGGCGAGCCTGGGCGACCTGGAGCTGATCGAGCGGACGCGGGCGGCGGCGGCGCGCGTGCTGGCCACCGACCCGGCGCTCAGCCACCCGGAGCACGCGGCGCTGGCACGGGCGGTGCGCGCGGCGCTGGCGCAGGTGGGCGATCCGAGCTAGGGCGGCAGCAGTGCGAGTGATTGCCGGACGACGGCGCGGCACGGCTTTGCGCGTGCCGCCGGGGAGCCCGATCCGCCCCACGGCCGACAAGCTGAAAGGGGCGATCTTCTCGATGCTCGAGGCCGAGGCGTACAAGCGCGGCGGCGTGCTGCCCGAGGACGCCCCGGAAGGGGCGATGCTGGCCGGGGTGGCCTGGCCGGTGGTGCTCGACCTGTACGCGGGGTCGGGTGCCCTGGGGATCGAGGCGTTGAGCCGGGGCGCGCGGTGGGTGGACTTCGTGGAACACGATCCGGAGGCACGCAAGGTGTTGCGCGCGAACCTCGCGCGGACGCGCTTCGAGGACCAGGCGGCCATTCACGCGATGAGCGCCGGCGCGGCGGTATCGACACTGCGGCGGCGCTATGATTTAATACTGATGGACCCGCCCTATGGAGACCCTGAAGCGCCGCAGGTGTTCGCCGCGCTCGCGCGGTCGCCGCTGTTCGGCCCGAATAGCGTGGTGGTTTGGGAGCATTCCCGCACGCTAGTGCCGCCAGCGGTGGAGGGCGCGTTGCAACTCTACAAGACGCGCTACCACGGGGCCAGCGGGGTGTCCATCTACCTCCCCCAGTCGTCCTCGGTCTGAGACGACCAAATCTGGAGACGTGGCGCGCTGGGCGGTGGCGTGCGCGCCACATCGGAGAGGAGGCCTCCCACGCGGCGCGCAATCTATCCGGGCACCTTCGACCCGCCCCACAACGGGCATCTGGACGTCATTCGCCGCACGGCCCGGCTGTTCGACGAGGTGATCGTGGCGGTGAATGAGCGCACGAGCAAGACGATCCTGTTCGAGACCGAGGAGCGGGTGGCCCTGCTGCAGGAGGCGGTGGCCGACCTGCCCAACGTCCGGGTCGAGCCGTACCGGGGCCTGACGGTGGAGTACGCCAGCGCGCGAGGCGCCTGCGCGATCGTGCGCGGCCTGCGGGCCACGGGCGACTTCGAGTTCGAGTACCAGATGGCGCTCATGAACCGGCACTTGCGGGGCGAGATCGAGGGGGTGTTCCTGATGACCTCCCTCACCTATGCGCACATCAGCTCGACGCTCGTCAAGGAGATCGCCCGCCTCGGTGGCAGTTTGGAGGGGCTGGTGCCCGACCACGTCGCCGCCGCCCTGGCGCGCAAGTTCCAGGCGCCGGTCGGCTAGCGCCAGGGGCGCCCGCCCGGGCGGCACGGTATACTGAGGGATATCGGCGCGTCCAGAACCATGGCCTGGCCGGGTCCCTCAGGTGGCACGGCAGCCCATACCGTGGCGGCGAAGGCCCCGGGCCAGCCGAGAGGGGGTGGCAGGCATCGACATCCTGTACTTGCTCGACCGTCTGGAAGAGGTGCTCAACTCGGGCTCGCGCGTCCCGTTCATGGGGTCGCGCACGCTGATCGACGAGCAGGAGTGCCTCGATATTCTGGATCAGATCCGCGTGGCGTTGCCGGAGGAGATCAAGCAGGCCCGGCGGGTCACCGCGGAGCGCGACAGCATCATCGCCGAGGCGCAGACCCGCGCACAGCAGATCATCCGCGAGGCAGAGGAGCGCGCTGCCGAGAAGGTGCAGGAGCACGCGCTCGTGCGGCAGGCGCAGGCGCGCGCCGAGCAAGTCGAGGCGGAAGCCGAGCGCCGCAGTGCCGAGATCCGGCGTGAGGCCGAGGAGTACGTCTACGAGACGCTGCTCAACCTGGAGAACGATCTGGAGCAGCTCCTGCAGACCGTCCGTAAGGGAACGCGGGCGCTGCGGGGCACGGCCGAAGGGCCGCGGGTGTCCTCCCGGACAAGTCACCCGAGTTGAGTGACCGCGCGCCAGCCTGTATACTAGTAATGCTGTGCTTTTCACCGCCGTCCGGCGGGCTTTTTTCTGTCCGGTCCGGCGGAGCCGATTCGTTTGGTTTGTCGAGTACTACGAGGCTTCACCATGCTTGCGTTCCACGTCGCACAACTCTTGCAGGCGCCGCAGGGTACCACACGGCACTATACCTACGAGGTGCCCGCGGAGGAGTTCACCGACCTGTCTCTGACCCGTCCGGTGCGCGGCGAGGTCACGCTAATCAACCTGGGGCGGAGCATTCTCGCCGACGCGACGTATGAGAGCGCCGTGCGGGCCGAGTGCGGGCGCTGCCTGGAGCCAGCGATCATCGACCTCAGCGGGCGCCTGCAGGAGGAGTTCGTGCCCACGGTCGATGTGCGCACCGGGGTCCGTCTGCCGTCGGTGGCGGAGGACGAGGCGTTCCCGATCGACGCGGAGCACGTGCTGCATCTCGACGAGGCCGTGCGGCAGCACCTGATCATGGCGCTGCCGATGCAGCCGCTGTGCCGTCCCGATTGCCGCGGGCTGTGCGTGTCCTGCGGCATCGACCTGAACCGCGGCACGTGCGACTGTGCGCACGAGGTCGCCGACTCGCCGTTCGGGGTGCTCAGCCTGTTGCTGCGCAACGGCCAGGCCGCGTCCACGTCCGAGTAGGACGGCTGTGGAGGAGTGATCGTCATGGGTGCTGTTCCCAAGCGCAAAGTCAGCTCGATGCGCCGTGGCAACCGCCGCAGCCACCATCACATCGCCGTGCCGGCCCTGGTGCGCTGCACGCAGTGCCGCAGTATCAAGCCGCGCCATCAGGTATGCCCGAGCTGCGGGACGTACCGCGGCATGCAGATCATCGAGGGCAAGGCCACGGCGCAGTAGCGCCGGCACGCGTGCGAGACCACGGAGGGGGAGCGACGCGTGGCGGAACGGGTGGCACTGGTCACGGGCGCCTCGCGAGGTATCGGCCGGGCCATCGCGGTGCGCTTGGCCCGCGATGGCGTCGCCGTGGCGGTCAACTACCGCCAACAGGCCACGGCGGCGCAGGAGGTGGTCGAGACGATCACCGCCGCCGGTGGCCGCGCCATCGCGGTGGCCGGCGACGTCGGCCAGCCCGGGGTGGCCGAGGCGCTCGTCGAGGCCACCCTGCAGGCGTTCGGCCGCCTCGACATCTTGGTGAACAACGCCGGCATTGCTCGCGACAGCCTCCTGCTGCGCCTCTCGCCCGAGGACTGGCACGCAGTGCTCGCCACCAACCTGACGGGCGCCTACTTGTGTACCCGGGCAGCGCTGCGGCCGATGCTGCGGCAGCGCTGGGGGCGCATTCTCAACATCAGCTCGGTGGCGGGCCAGCTCGGCAATGCGGGCCAGGCGAACTATGCGGCCGCGAAGGCGGGCCTTCTGGGGTTGACCCGCTCGACCGCCCGCGAGGTCGCCTCCCGCGGGATCACCGTCAATGCGCTGGCGCCCGGCTATATCACCACCGACATGTGGGCCACGGTTCCCGAGTCCGCCCGCGCGGCGACCCTGCGCCTCATCCCGTTGGGTCGGGAGGGGACGCCAGAGGAAGTGGCCGAGGCGGCCGCGTTCCTCGTCTCCGATGGCGCCGGCTACATCACGGGGCAGGTGCTGAACGTCGACGGCGGCCTTGTCATGGCGTAGTGTTCACGAAGATCCTCATCGCCAATCGGGGCGAGATCGCCCTGCGCATCCAGCGCGCCTGTCGCGAGCTGGGGGTTCCCGCCGTGCAGGCGTACTCGCAGGCGGATCGCGACTCGCTGCCCGTCCTGCTGGCCGACGAGCGCATCTGCATCGGGCCGGCCCCCGCCGAGGAGAGCTACCTCAACGTCCCCCAGCTGATCAGCGCCGCGCTGATCGTCGGCGCGGACGCCATCCACCCCGGCTACGGCTTCCTGGCCGAGAACGCCGACGCCGCGGAGGTGTGCGAGCGCTGCGGTCTCACCTTCATTGGGCCGCCGGCCGCGGTGATCGACCAGTTCAGCGACAAGCTGGCCGCACGACGGCGGATGCAGGCGGCCGGGGTGCCGATCGTGCCGGGGACGCTGGAGCCGCTGACGACGCTGGACGCGGCGCGCGAGGCGGCGGCGGCGCTCGGGTACCCGCTGATGCTCAAGGCCGTGGCGGGCGGCGGTGGCCGGGGCATGCGGCGCGTGCACGATGAGCCCGAGTTGCTGCGCGTGTTCCCGGTGGCGCAGGCCGAGGCGCGCGCGGCGTTCGGCAACGGCAGCCTATACCTCGAGCGGCTCATTCCCGACGCGCGGCACATCGAGGTGCAGATCCTCGGCGACCGCCACGGCACGATCGTCGAGCTGGGCGAGCGCGAGTGCTCGATCCAGCGGCGCCACCAGAAGCTGCTGGAGGAGGCGCCCTCGGCCGCCCTCGACGTCCAGACCCGGCGCGCCCTCCTCGAGGCCGCCGTGCGCGGCGCGCGGGCCGTCCGCTACCAGAACGTGGGCACCGTCGAGTTCCTGGTCGACCGCGAGCGGCGCTTCTACTTCCTGGAAGTGAACACGCGCATCCAGGTCGAGCACCCGGTGACGGAGATGGTCACGGGGGTCGATCTGGTCAAGGAGCAGATCCTGCTCGCGGCGGGCGCGCCCCTGTCGCGTGCCGCGCGCGACGCGACGACCCGGGGCCACGCGATCGAGTGCCGCATCAACGCCGAGGACCCGGAGCGCGATTTCATGCCCGCGGCGGGCATGGTCACCCGCTACGTGGCGCCCGGGGGGCCTGGCGTCCGGCTGGACACCCATCTGTACGAGGGGTACGTGGCGCCGCCATACTACGACGCGCTGCTGGCGAAGGTGATAGCCTGGGGACACGACCGGGGGGAGGCGCTGGCCCGCATGCGCCGGGCGCTGGCGGAGCTGCGGATCGAGGGGCTGGCCACGACGCTGCCGTACCAGCGGCGCTTGCTGGAAGATGCTGCCTTCCAGCGCGGTGACATTTCGACCGAATTCGTGACGCGCCAGATGGGCGGCGACCGGCGCGGTGGGGTCGGCGGGGCCGCGAGAGGGTGAGACAGCCATGGCGGGCGAGGAGCAGCAGCGACACCGTGCCGTGCGGGGGCCGGCCGGCCGGGTCCGAGGGCGACGGCTCGCCCGTACGTTGGCTTTCCTGACGCTGTACGAAGTGGATGTGTCGCGGCATCGGCCTGGCGAGGTGCTGCAACGCCTGGTGGAGGAGGAGGGGGCCGATACGGAGGTAGCGGCCTTCGCGCGCGAGCTGGTGGCGGGGGTGCTCCGCCACCGGGCCGAGATCGACGCCCTGATCCAGCAACACGCGCCCGCCTACCCGCTGGCGCAGGTCTCGCCCATCGACCGCAACATCCTCCGGCTTGGAACCTATGAATGCCTGTATACTACCGAGCAGGCTCCCGTGCGGGTGGCGATCAACGAGGCCGTGGAGCTCGCCAAACGGTATGGCAGCGATAGTACTCCGCGGTTCGTAAACGGCGTGCTGGGCCAGATCGTACGCGAGCGGGCCCTGGCCGACGAGCCGCCGCCCGCCTCAT
This sequence comes from Chloroflexota bacterium, assembly GCA_019686175.1. GTDB lineage: Bacteria > Chloroflexota > UBA6077 > UBA6077 > JAJPHF01 > JADGHJ01. Next base: position 22,418 of record JADGHJ010000040.1, read on the forward strand.
CCTGAACGGCCCTGGACGGGCCGGCGGCCGGGCGCCGTCGCAGCCCGACCACCAAGAGGAGGCGTGCTCGTGAGCATGACCGCCGAAGAGCGGCTGAAGAAGATCATCGCCGAGCAGCTCAGCGTCAGCGAAGAGGACATCACGCCCGACGCCCATTTCATCGAGGACCTCAACGCCGACTCGCTCGACCTGGTCGAGCTGATGATGTCGCTCGAGGAGGAGTTTGGCGTCAAAATTCCGGATGAGGACGTCGACAAGATCCAGACGGTCCAGGATGCCATCGACTATCTGCACGAGCACATGAACGAGTAGTGCCCCGTGCCCTGCCTGGCGCCGACCATGGCCGCCACGGCCTGGCGCGCTGGGGTGACCCGCCGAGCGGGCGGGAGAGGATCGTGAGCGGTCAGCCTTCTCCCCACGAGCACGCGGATCAGCCACGTGCGCAGCCTGCCCGTGTGCCTCCTACGGAGAACGGCACGGTGGGCGGTGGGGCGCTGCCCGGCGGCACTATGCCTGATCCGGACGATAGTGGAGCGGGGCCGATCGGCCCCGGTGGCGTCGCGGCATCCGCTACGCCGCCCAATGGCAACCTAGGCGCGGCACCTCCAGAGGCCCGCTACGGTGGGGGCAGCGGTGGGGCCGGGCCTCCCACGGGCCCGCCCGCATCACCCC
>JADGHJ010000288.1 GCA_019686175.1 Chloroflexota bacterium
CCGCCGCCCCCGCCCCCCAGGCCGCGCGCCGCTCGCAGCAATGCGGGCAGCTCGCCGCAGTCGAGGCGCACCTCGCTGCCTCGGGCCTCGCAGTGCAGCGGCACGTCGTCCAGGGCCAGATCCAGCGTGCCGTCCACGGTCAGCATCGGACTAGCCCTGCCGCTGCGTGCCAGGCTCGCTCGCACGGATACGCACGGTGCCATGGATACGCCAGCGGGCCTGGGGAGCCTCGGGGCTCGCGTCGCGGGGCATGAGCACCTCCAAGTTGTCGAACTGGCATTCAATAGTGGCGCCGTGCGCTAGAAGCGCGCTGTACAACGCCTCGGCCAGCTCGGGTAGTCCGGGAATCCGGCGTTCTTGCGCGGTCATGAGTCGCCCTCTCTCGGGTGCCGCGCCGGGGCGCGGGCAGTGTAGGAGCCGGCGGGATCGCGTGTCGCTTAATGGTAGTGGACCGGGGCGCCCGCCGGGCTTGCAGCGGGCGCGTCGCCAGCGTATACTTCGAGCGTCGAACTATTCAATCGTCGAAGTGCTTGGGCGCAGGCGCGTGCCGTGCGGCGCGGCCGGCTGCCGGGGCAGCGATGGTTCCCCGCCCCTCCAGCCCGCGACAGCAGCGGCTGCCGCGCGCCGGCTCAGGCCCGGCCAGTCTGCCAGTGCCGCCAGCATGTTGCCAGCTACCGCGAACTCGCCCGCCCTGGAGGAAATCGGCGCTCGGCTAGTTGGGCTCGTTCCCCAACTCGTGCGCCTGCTCGCGACGGCCATGCACGCCGCGCCGCACACGGCGGGGATGACGCTGCCGCAGTTCCGGGTGCTCGCGCGCCTGCACGAGCGCGATTACCGCGCCAGCGAGCTGGCGGCCTGCCTCGAGATCGGGCGCCCGACCCTGACCACGCTGGCGGATGCTCTGGAGCGCCGCGGCCTGATCGAGCGTGTGCGCGACCTGCCGGACGATCGCCGCGGCGTGCGGCTGCGACTCACCGCCGCGGGCGAAACGCTGTACCGCGCGCTGCAGGCCCAGGCGATCGCGGCCGCGGCGCAGCTCGTCCGCGACGCCTCGCCGGCCGAGCGGGCGGCCCTAGTGCAGGGCCTCGCGGCCTTGGAGCGCGGCCTGCAGCGCTCGCAACTCGACACTCGGCCAGCCAATTCGGAGGGTAGCGAGTAGATGTCGCGGGTGGATACGGATCGGCGCCCCGGGCGCCCCTCACGGCGGCCGGCGCGCACTCGGACGCATCGCGTGAACGGGCGGCACCACGGCCACGATCGGGCCGCCCAGCAGGCTACCCCGGAGAGCTCGACCAATACGGCCGCTGCGAGCGGGCCGGCCGCGCGACCAACGGTCGCCCCTCCGCCTGATGCGGGCCAGCCCACGGCGAAGCGGCGCCGCCTGCTGCTGCTGGCGCCGATCCTGCTCGTCGTTGGGCTGGTGGCCCTGACCATCGGGCTGCGCTTCTGGTACGAATCGGTGTACTTCGTGATCACCGACAACGCCCAGGTCACCGGCGACCTGGTGCAGGTGGGGCCGCTGAACGCCGGCCGCGTGGTGGAGACCCGCGTCGACATCGGCCAGACGGTCGAGCAAGATCAAGTCATCGCCACGGTAGCCATCCCGCAGCAGGTCGGCGCGGTGCCGTTCTCCGACACGCCCCTGCTCGAGCACACGGGCAGCCTCAACACCCTGGTGCCGGTGCGCGCCCCATTGCAGGGGATCGTGGCGGCGCGGACCGCCAACGTGGGCGGCACCGTTCAGGCGGGTCAGCCGATCTACACGTTGGTGAACCCCCGGCACGTCTGGGTGAACGCCAACATCGACGAGGATAAGGTCGACCGGGTGCAGCCGGGGCAGAGCGTGGAGGTCTACTCCACGGCGCTCGGCCGGACGTTCCCGGGCCAGGTGGAAGCGGTGACCCCCGCGAGCGCGGCGAGCTTCTCCCTGCTCCCAGCGCAGAACCTCTCGGGCAACTTCAACAAGGTGACCCAGTGGGTGCCGGTGAAGATCCGCGTGTTCACCGACGGAGAGATCTTGCCCCTGGGCACGTCGGCCAGCGTCCGCATCCGCGTGCGTGAGGACAAGCCGCTACCATGGCTACCGTAGCCGCTCCCCTGCCATCGGCGCGGCGCCACCCGCTCGCCGGCCTGGCCTACCACTGGCAAGCGCTGGTCGTGATCGTGCTGGGCTCGTTCATGGTGGTCCTGGACACGACCATCGTGAACGTCGCCCTGCCCAAGATCATCCAGGTGTTCCAGAGCACCGTGGACGAGGGCGACCTGGTCGTCACGGGCTACATGCTCGCCCTGGCGATCGTGATGCCGGCCACCGGCTACCTCTCGGACCGCTTCGGCTCCAAACGCATCTACCTCCTCACGGTGTTCCTGTTCACGGTCGGCTCGGCGCTATGCGGGCTAGCGCCGAACATGGAGGGGTTGATCGTCTTCCGAGTCCTGCAGGGGATCGGCGGCGGGATGGTCCAGCCACTCGGCATGAGCATCCTGCTCCAGGCCACTCCGCCCGGGCAGCGCGGCAGCGTCATGGGCCTGTTCGGCATCCCGGTGCTCCTCGCACCGGCCATCGGCCCCACGCTCGGCGGCTACCTCGTAGAGTACGTGGACTGGCGCTGGATCTTCACGCTCAACGTGCCGGTCGGAGCCCTGGCGATCCTGTTCGGGCTGGTGCTGCTCCGCGAGACTCCCCGCCAGAGCGGGGGCCGCTTCGACTGGGCCGGCTTCGTCCTCGCCGCCACCGGCTTCTCCGCTGCCCTACTCGCGCTGTCCAAGGCGCCGGCAGATGGCTGGACCGCGCCGCATATCGTGGTGCTGTACCTGATCACCGCCGCCGCGCTGCCGTGCTGGGTGGTCGTGGAGCTCGCGCAGGACGATCCGATGCTCGATCTCACGGTCCTGCGCGAGCGGACCTACCTCATGGGGCAGATCGTTCTCGGCGTCGCCATGGTCGCCATGTACTCGCTCCTGCTCCTCCTGCCGCTGTTCCTGCAGAACGTCCGCGGCCTGGGCGCCATGGAGACCGGCCTGCTGCTCGTGCCGAACGCCCTGGGGGCCATGGTGGTCATGCCGCTCGCGGGGCGCCTCAGCGACAAGCTCGGGGCACGCCCGCTCGCCGTGCCCGGGCTGCTGTTCCTCGCCGTGGCCACCTGGATGGTGTCCAGCATCGACGTCCAGACCTCGGACGACTGGCTGCGGATCGCACTGGCCCTGCGCGGGGCAGCCACGGGGCTCATGTTCATGCCCGTGACGACGGCCGCGATGGACCACATCGCGCCGCTGAAGATCCCGCGCGCCACCGCGCTGTCCAACGTGTTGCGCCAGCTCGCCGGCGCGTTCGGCACCGCGGTGTTCGCCAGCCTGCTGCAGGACCACACCCGGCTGCACGCGGCCGCCCTGGCCCAGGCGCTCACCCCCGCGTCGATCACCGCTGTCCACGCGCTCAGCGTCGCCCAGCTCGCCTTCCAGAGCCACGGGCTCAGCGAGAGCACGGCGCACACGCTGGCCCTGCTCGCGCTGGCCCGGATGGTGAACGAGGCGGCGCTCGTGCGCGCCTTCGACGACTGCTTCCGGGTGGCCACCTTCGCGGCGCTGGTCGGCGTGGTGCCGGCCTTGCTCCTGGGCCGGCGCCGGCGCGGCGCCGGCCACGGGGCGACGGAAACCGTGGTCGAGCTGTAAGCGGCCAACCTAGCCCGCGCGGCGCCGTGCCCGCCAGCGACCGCCCACCCGCCGGCCATGCCGACGACGGGGGGACACGCCGCGCTCGCCAGCCGTGGGCGCGTGGCAGTGGACCACGAGGTTGAAGCCCACCAGCACCCGCTTGCCGACCATGAAGTGGGCGCGGAGACGGCCCAGGTGGTTGCCGGCCTGCCGATCCCGCGCCAGATTGAACACGGCGGTGCCGCCCGGGCGTAGCAGGCGGGCGACATCGGCCAGGAAGGCCGGGGCCACGACACGCCGGGGGATCGCGCCGCCGCGGAACAGATCGACGCAGACCAGATCGAACCGCCGCGTGCAGCTCGCCACATAGGCGAACGCATCGGCCTGCTCGATGGACAGGTTGGCCAGATCGAGCCCGAAATGAGCGCGGCCCAGCTCCACCACCCGTGGATCGTCTTCCACGCCCACGATCGGCAGCGCACCAAAGGTCCCGATCAGGAGGTGCACGAGCGTGCCCCCGCCGAGGCCGAGCAGCAGCGCATCGCGCGGCGGTCGGTCCGGGAGCATCGCCGCCCAGTAGCCGCCCGTGGCGCCCCCCGCGACGGCGATCGACTGCACTACGCCGTCGATCGCCAAGGCTAGGCGCCCGCCGTCCTCGACCAGCTCCACCGAGCGCTCCGGCTCGGTCCACACGCCGTCCACTTGGGGTCTCCTCGGCCCGCACGCGGTCACGCTCCGGTTATGCGGCCAGGACCGCTCGAGCCGCAAGGCGGGTCGCCTACTGTCCGCCCAGCGGCCGCTCGCGCGTCTCGGTGGGCAGCGGCAGGCCCAGGGCCTCCGCCGTGGGGGCCTCTGTCGGCTCGGCCAGGATCGTCTCCGCCTCCGCCACCGCGAGCTGCCGCTCCTCGGGCGCCTCCACCCGGAACACCAGGCGCACTAGCGCCTGGTACTCGACGATCCGGGCGTCGCGGACCGTTGCGGTCCAGCGCAGCACCTCGAGGCTCTCGATCTGGCGGAGCGTGCGCGTCGCTTCGACCAGCGCGGCATGGGCTGCCGCCTCCCATCCCTCGGTGGCGGTGCCCACCAGCTCGATCACCTTGAGCACGGCCATAGGCGGTCCTCCAGGCTGCCCGCCGCACGCCCCGCCCGGCCGGGGCCGCGCCGGGCGGCGGCGCGGCGCCCGCCGTCTCGCTTGGGGACCCCATAAGGGCCACAT
>JADGHJ010000289.1 GCA_019686175.1 Chloroflexota bacterium
GCCGAGAGGGTTCAGCACCTGCCCGACATCGTCGGCGGTGTAGATAGCGCGCACCCGGACCTGCCCCGTCTCAGGGTCTACCTCCACCTCGGCAACCTGGACGTGGAACGCCGTGATGCCCTCGAAGTGGCCCGCCCGGTAGTCCGCGGCCCCCCGCAGCGGCCCGCCCTGCAGCTCGGTCGCGCGCCGCGCCGCCGCCTCCCAGCTCACCGACTCGCGGCCGCGCCCCGCGAAGAAGCGCTGCTCCCGGTACTCCACGGCGTCGACCGGGCAGCCAAGCAGATCCGCGGCCGCGGCCAGCAGAGGTTTCAACACCTGTTCGGCCGCGTTCAGCAGCGCGCCCCCGACCATCTGCGTCACGCGGCTACCCCCTACGCCCCGATCGTAGGGGAACACCGTCGTGTCGGCAGCACGGACCTCGATCCGCTCCAGCGGCAGGCCAAGTCGCTCGGCCACGATCTGTCGGAGCACGGTGTGGGCGCCCGTGCCCACCTCGGTGATGGCGGTGACGACGCCCACCCTGCCGTCCGGCTCTACCACCAGCTCGGCATGGTACACCCCACCGTGCGGGTGCTTGTTCCCCATGGCGATGCCGCGCCCGACGTTGGGCGGTTTGGGGCTGCCCCAGCGCGAGATCTCGGCCGCGCGGCGGATCGTCTCCTCGGCCTGGACCAGATGGTAGCGCTCCCCGATGGGCGAGAGCCCGCCCTCCTTGATGACGTTCTTGAGGCGGAACTCCACAGGGTCGATACGCAGCTCGCGACAGATGATATCGACGAGCGATTCCACCGCGAACAGCACCTGCGGCTCGCCCGGCGAGCGCATGTGCCCGCAGGGGACCGTGTTGGTGTAGACCTGGTAGGCATCGATCTGAACGTGCGGGATGTCGTACGAGCCGCCGCCCTTCTCCGCGCCGCGCAGCCCCACCGTCTCGGAGGGCTTCATCGCCGCATAGGCGCCGCTGTTGTAGTAGATCTGCGTCTGGCAGGCGACCAAACGAGCGTCGGCGTCGAGCCCCATCTTGACCCGCACCACCGCCCCATGGCGCGGGTTGGCGGCCATCAGCTCCTCGGTGTAGGTCATGGTGATGCGCACCGGCCGCCCGGTAGCCCGCGCGAGAAAGTAGGCGATCGGGATATCCATCGGCGAGCCCTTGCCGCCGAAGTCGCCGCCCACGGCGAGGAGATGGATGGCGAAGGCGCTCTCCGGCAGCCCCAAGGTCGCGGCGAGATACCCCTTCAGGAGATAGGGCGCCTTGTTCGACGCCCACACGTCGACCATGCCGTCCTCGCGCAGGCGCACCAGGCAGGAGTGCGGCTCGATGTACACTTGGTGCTGGGCCGGGTGCCGGAAGGTGTCCTCGAAGATGTGTACGGCCCGGCGAAAGCCCTCCTGGATATCGCCCTTGCGCCACTGCTCCCAGGAGCAGACGTTGGGGATATCGGGGATGCGCTGATCGGGCACTTGGTAGGCGCGAAGGTTGGGATGGAGCAGGGGGGCATCGGGACGCATCGCCTCCAGAGGATCGAACACCGCGGGCAGCGGCTCGTACTCGACTTCGATCAAGCCGAGCGCCTCCTCGGCGATATCCGGCAGGTCGGCCGCCACTGCGGCGACCTTGTCGCCCACGAAGCGCACGCGCTCCGTGGCGAGCACCGGCAGGTCGCGCATGCGCCGCCCCTGACGCGTGTCCGGCGGCAAGTCGGCGCCCGTGAGCACGGCATGGACCCCCGGCAGGGCACGGGCGCGACTCGCGTCGATCCGCACGATGCGGGCGTGGGCGTAGGGGCTGCGCAAAACCTTGCCCCACAGCATGCCGGGCAGGATCACGTCCGCAGCGAACTGTTGGGCGCCGGTAACCTTCGCGGGACCCTCGACGCGGGGCAGCGGCTGGCCAATGACGTGCGGTGTGGGCGAGTTGGGCGGAGACGAGGCGGCTTGCATGGACTGCTCCGTGGCGCGAGGTTGCGGCGCTAGGCGCCGGCCGCCGATTATACCCGGGTAAAGGCCGCCGGGGGTGGCATATAAAAGCGCCCGAGGTTGCTCGGGCGCTAGGCAAATCGAATTCGCTCTGAACGGTGCTTATGCCTGCAGGCGGTAGCAATTGCGATGGTAGCCCTGCGTGCCGCTGCGGCGCCCGTCCTTCCAGTGCATCACCATGAGCAACTGGTTCTCAGGGATGCGCTCGTTGCAGTTCGGGCAGGTATGCGGCGTCAGCGCCGACGAAGCACCGCGCTTCCCGGCCAGAGCGTTCTTGCTCAGTCGGGCGTCACCCTTCGCCATCTGGGTCCTCCCTCTCGTGAACTAAGCCCCCGCGGGGCCCGCTGATCGATCGATGTAGCACACGGGCACGCGACAATCCGAGCCAGTGGCTTTAATATGATACCAGGTTCGCGGCACCATGGCAGGGGCCGAGACCGCAGCCTACTCGCCCGCTCGGCCCGCCAGGACGCTAGGTGCAGCCACCTCGCCCGCTGTTGCCTGCTGGAGCAAACGCCAGAACACGGCCGGCCGCCGCTCGCGCAGCGCATCGAACAGCCCCAACGCCGCCTCGATCACGCCGAGCTGGACCGCGCACTCCCAACCGCTCACCACCGCCTCGCCAGCGGCGTCCCCCTTCGGCTCCAGACACACGTGCATGCAAGAGATCTGGCACAGCTCGCGGCCCCAGCAGCTGGCACACTCCCGCTTCTTCGCCGCTCGCTGCTGGCACAGCAGCAGTCCGCGCCCGGCATCATAGGCGCGCTCCCAGTCGATGCCGGTCCACACCGTGCCGATGACATACTCCCAGCGTGCGGCCATATCTTTGCAGGGGTACAAGCGGCCATCGGCCGCGCAGGCAACCGTCCAGACGCCCTGCTGGCACGGCACGCGACGCGGCGCCCCCTCCAGCAGCTTCACCAGATAGCCGACGAACGGCGCTGCCCGCCGCGCTGCCTGCTCGTCGTTGTCCGCGGCCAGCACCTGCTCCGCCAGACGGCGGTACCCGGCGACGATCCGCGCGCTGGCCGCCTCGTCCAGGCCCAACCCGCCCTCCGCTCCGACCACCGGTCGAGCAACGACGGAGGGCAAAGCCAGTGCGAGTAGGTGCTCGACGATCTCATCCACCTCCGGATTGGCGCACGTGAGGGTGGCGCGCCCCTGGACGAGGGGATAGTCGTCAAGCCATTGGAGGGGCGCGGTCGCCGCTCGGTAGCTGCCCTGTCCCCCGAGTCGCGGGCGCAGCGCATCGTTCACGGCCGGCGGGCCGTCGAGCGAGATCTGGATAGCCACCTTGTGCGCCCGCAAGAAGGCGCAGAGATCGGCGTCCAGGCGCGTGCCGTTGGTGATCAGATCGAAACGCACCTCCTGGCCGCGCTCGCGCGCCAGCTGCGTGGCCTCGCTGATCACGGCACGCACCACCGGGATGTTGAGGAGCGGCTCGCCCCCGTAGAAGCCGATCTGGAGGAGCGGCGCATCACCCGCCTCGGCGAATAGCAAGGCGACGGCGCGCCGCGCGACCTCCCAGGACATCACCCGACGAGGGCCACCGAAACTGCCCTGCGACACGAAGCAGTACGGGCAGCGCAGGTTGCAGTCCTCCGCCACGCCCAGCTCCAGACGCGTGAGCGGCCCGCGCGCCAGTGGCTCCCGTTCCGGGACACGGACAGCGAACAGTAAGCCCCGATCCACGAGCCGGCGGACGGCAGCATCCAGCGCTTCCCCAGGGAACTGGGCCCCTAGCACGGCGTTCAGCTCCTCGCTCGTGAACGGTGAGGGCAAACCGAGCACAGCCAGCTCGGCGGGCGAGAGCCGATACAGCCGGCTATGGCGCACGTCCAGGGCGAGGGGGGGATCCGAGGCCGCCAGTACGTACACTTCCCCCTGGCTCCATATGTCACCGTGGGTCCGAGGACGAGAGCCCGAGTCCGGCCTCGCCCGATCAGACGCGGCCTGGCCGCCGCTGCCCTCCCTAGCCGGCCGCACACTACCAGTTGGATCGCCAGCGATCAGGCGTAAGGGGATGGGCTGGCCCAGGGGTCGATCCCGCATCGTGCCTCTCCTCTCGCCATTCGGGGCAGCTGGCCGCGTTCGCCATGCGGCCTCGGATCTAAGAGGGGGCGGCCCGCGCCGCCCCCCGCGGCCTACCACCAATGGAACCAGCCGAGGATGATCAACCACCAGCCCTTACTATCCCGGGCATCGATCGATGCAGCCAACTGTTCGCGCTGCGCCGCCGGCAGCGCCCGCAGCCGCTCCAGCTCCTCCGGCGTCAGCTCGATCCCCACGGCGGCCACCGCCCTTGCAGGATCGAGCGCCACAGCCCGCCGGAACTCGATGTCCGACAGCATACGACCGATGAGGGCCTCCAGACCAGCGGAGGGCTGACGCGTTTGACGGCCGATGGAGCCCTGCGCAACAACCGGGATGCTCACGCTCTATCCTCCCTGATGCGGCCACGGATCGATCGCCGGACGCGCCCTGGCCGCAGTCCTCGATCCGTGCGCTGCTGGCTCGGTACCTGGCGGAGGACCGCTCGCCTCCGCCAGGTACGCCGCTCCTCGCGCCGCCGCACGGTCGCGACCCGAGAAGCGCGCGAGGTCTACCACCAGCTGAACCAGCCCCAGATGATGTACCACCAGCCCTTGCTGTCGCGGGTGTCCACGTCCTGGAACAGGCGCTTGCGGTCCTCGGGGGTCATGGCGCGGACGCGCTCCAGCTCCGCCGCGCTCAACTGGATGTTCGCCTGCTGCAGGGTGCGCTCGGGGTCGGTCGCCATCGCCTTGCGGAACTCGGGGTCGGCCAGCATCCGGCCCAGCATCTGCTGGAAGCCGGGCGACAGCTCGCGCTGCGGGGTCATCTGAGCGATCTGCTCC
>JADGHJ010000041.1 GCA_019686175.1 Chloroflexota bacterium
ACCCCCACCCCAACGCCGACGCGCTAAGCCCTGCCACGCAGCCACGCTGACGCCGCCGCCCCTGATACACAGCGGCCGCGCCACCTCTCGTCAAGGAGGCGCGGCCGACCGCGTGCGGAGCCAAAACGTGGCTTACGGTGCGCCACCCGCGCCGGGAGCGCTGCTCGCCGGGGCCGTGGGCGCCTCGGGCCAGCCACCCGGTGGAACGACGGGGAGGGGTAGGCGAGTGGATTCCGCTTCCAAGTTCCCACCCCAGCCGATGGTACCCGTGTAACCCCCGTAGCCACTGCTGCGGACGACGTAGGTATAGCCACCGGTCACCGGCCCGTAGGTACGGGTCTCAGAGTTGAGCACGGCGAGCGACCGGCAAGCCCAGGTCGGCGTATCGGGCTGAGGGCACTGGAAGATCTCGTGGGACGTGCCGCTCAACGAGGTGCCGACCGTCCAGATGAGCTGCCAGCCCCCCGACGGAAGGGGCACTGCGTCAAGGGACTGCCACTTCTGGTCGAGGGTGGCCGAGGGGTCGAATCCACGGCGCACGTAGAACGGATAGCCGAAGCTGCCGGGCCAGCCGAAGATGGGAAACTGGAAGCCGTTGTAGGTGACGGTAAGACCGCTATGGAACGGATAGCCGCTGTACGGGTATCCGTAACCCGCGTAGCCACTGAACCCGAGGCCGGGAACCAGCGAGGCCAGTGCGGCCATCGGCAGACCGGGGGTGAGCGTGCCGGTGGTCACTTGGGTGGAAGCCGGCGCGGGGCCGCTAGAGGGGCTGGCCGGCGCGCCGGCCGGGCCGCCCGGCAAGACGCCATACACGCTGCTGGTCACGCTCGGAGACGTACCCGTGAAACCAGTGCCGGCTCCGCTCGCCGCGGTCCCGGCGCTAGCGAAGGCGAGGCTGTTGCCGAGCAGAGTGTTCACCGGACTCAGGGTCGTGGGATTCGTCGACAGCGAGTCGCCCGTCTGTGCCGCCGAGATCAGGCTGGGCGCCGCGCCCTGTAGGGGCGGGGAGAGCGACAGGGCGTTGTTGGGATACACCGCCCCGAGCGTACCGAGGACGAAGGTCGTGGCGTTGGCGCCCGACGGGGCGTTCACGGGAAAGATGCGCCCGTCGAAGGGATACCCATAGCAGTAACCGTAGAGATATCCCTGCAGGGGGGAGCTGTAGCTCACGCACCCCTGGGCCTCTGTCGTCGGCGCATGCACCAGCCAAACCACGCCCACTAGCAAGCCGAGCCCGAGTAAGTACCGCCGCATCGTTTGCCTCCGCGCTTCGGGTGTGCCATCGCCCGTTGGCTCGCCTGCCAGCGGCTGCATGCAGGTCTGGCGCGACCAGAGCCGCACCGGGCGCGAGCAGTGCCTGCCGGGCTGGGTCGCGAGGCCCGTGCAGCGCGGCCCCACGCGGTGACACCCAGCGCGGCACGCGCCGCGAGAACACGGAACGGTTCGTGCTGCACCCAAATAAACGAGCGCTGACGCGGAACGTTACAGGGCTGCGATGCGCCGTTGCGGTCGCGTACACCTCCTTGCTGAGCGGCAGCCGCTGCCCGCGAGACTCCGCTAGTCCGAGCGTGGCGGCTCGGGCTCTTCGGCGTCCTCCTCCGGGCGCCGGCGGGTCACCCACAGCAGGGCGGCCACGACTACGGGGGCCAGTAGCAGTAGCGCGTACTCGTCCCAGCCCCCCAACGCTCCATGCAGGAGTACCGGGACGGCCACGGGGGGAAGCGGTACACTCATCACGGGACCCTCAGCGGCCTGCGATCCTAAACCACACCCTGTCTCAGTATACGAGCCGGAGCGCGGCCGCGGGGGCGCGAATCCGGGCCGATGCTGGGCGGCGATCCCGGGCAGGGGCAAGGCGGGTAACATGGGCGCGGAATGGCTGCTGGTGGCTGCCCCTCTGCTATGGCTCGTCGCGGTCTGCGTGCAGGAGACTCATCGCTGGCTGGCGCTACGCCGACCTGCCGACTGGCTCGCGGCCGAAGCCCAGGCGGAGGCCTTGCTCCATGAACTGTTGGGCGCCGCGGAGTATCAGGCGCTGGCCGCGCGCGGCTACCTGTGCATCCCCAGTCGGCTATATCCGGAGCGTCACTACCGGGTGTACCGGCCGCCGCGGCTGGTCGAGATGTACGAGCGTGGGCAGCGTGTCGCGGCCCTGTGCCTGCAGCCGACGCGCTATCTCCCGTCCGGTGACCGGGTGCTCCTACACAAGCTGCTGCTCGAAGGCGATGAGGCGCGGTACCTCCGCATCGCCCGGGTGAGCCGGCCGGGACGGCTGGAATTCCCGCCGCGCCCGCGTGGCCCCCTCTTGCCGACGGCACCGGCGCCAGCCACCGGGGGCGTGTCGGCGGCCAGGAACGAAGCGGGTTGCGCCCCTGTGGTGCAGCGGCTATACTAACGGTGGCGGCCCTGCGTGGCAGGGTGTGGCCTGTAGGCGCGTAGCTCAATTGGCAGAGCAGCGGTCTCCAAAACCGCAGGTTGCGGGTTCGAGTCCTGCCGCGCCTGCCCCGATGCTGTGCTATGTTCCCCAAACGAAGTGGAGTACTGCCCCGACTTACCGCGACGCTCGCAGCGCGGGACGACACGGTAAGTCCGGCGGCGCTGGACGGTAAGGATCGTGGCTAGACCATTGCCCCGCAAGCCCGCGGCCGTGGCGGAGCGTGGCGCTGCGTCGGGGGCTACCAATAAGCCTGCATCTCCGCGTCGCGCACCCGGTGGGCGTGCGGCCGCCCCGGCTCCGCGCGACCTCTCGGCGCGCTTGCCTGCCCCGGTGGGCACGCGCGTGCAGGGGGCGGAGACATGGGCCCGAGGGATCATCGCGGAGCTCCGCAAGGTCGCCTGGCCCACGCGCGAGGAGGCGCTTAAACTCACCACGGTAGTGATCGCCATCTCGGTCGTGGTTGGCCTGTTTCTCGGCGCGGTCGATGCCATCTTTGGCGCATTGATGCATTGGTTCCTGCAATGAGTCCGATCAAGCGACGTACCAGAACAGCAGCGCCCCCCGTGGAGGAGCCGGCCGCGGTCGTGCCGACCGCCGACGCGACACCCGAGGGCGAGGTAGCGCCGGAGGTGCCGCGCGACGAGCGCCGCAAGTGGTATGTCATCCATACCTACTCGGGCTATGAGAACAAGGTCAAGGCCAACCTCGAGCATCGGATCGAGTCGATGGGGGTGCGCGACAAGATCTTCCAGGTCGTCGTACCCACCGAGGAAGAGATCGAGATCAAGGACGGCCAGCGGCGCACCGTGCAGCGGAAGGTGTTTCCCGGCTACGTGCTCGTCGAGATGATCATGAGCGACGACGCGTGGTACGTGGTGCGCAACACACCCGGGGTGACGGGGTTCGTCGGGGCCGGCAACCGCCCCACGCCGCTCGACGACGAGGAGGCCAAGCGTATCCTCAAGAAGATGAAGGTGAAGGCCGAGCCGACGGTCCGGGTGACCTTCTCGCGTGGCGAGCGCGTGAAGGTGATCGATGGGCCGTTCACGGACTTCATCGGCGTCGTGGATGACATCAACCCCGAGAAGGGCAAGGTCCGGGTGCTGGTGTCGTTCTTCGGGCGCGAGACCCCGGTCGAGCTGGACTTCCTGCAGGTCGCGCGCATAACGTAAACTAGTCGAGCCCACACGGCACTCCGCGGACGGACAGGGCAGGCCCTGTCCGTTTAGCCGTGTCCGGCGCGGGAGCGAGGATACCGTGGCAAAGAAGGTCAAGGCGATCGTCAAACTGCAGATCCCGGCGGGCAAGGCGACCCCTGCGCCTCCGGTGGGCCCCGCGCTCGGCCAGCACGGCGTGAACATCATGCAGTTCGTGAAGGAGTACAACGAGCGCACCGCGGCCCAGGTCGGGCTGATCGTCCCCGTCGAGATCACCATCTTCGAGGACCGCTCGTTCACCTTCGTCACCAAGACGCCGCCAGCGGCCGATCTCATCAAGCGCGCGCTCGGCTTGGAGAAGGGCTCCGCCGTGCCCCACCGCACCAAGGTCGGCAAACTCACACGCGACCAGGTGCGAGAGATCGCCGAAGTGAAACTCAAGGACTTGAACACGCCCGATCTGGAGGCGGCCATGCGCATGGTCGAGGGCACCGCCCGGAGCATGGGCGTGACCGTGGAGTAGCGCCATGTCACGTCATGGGAAGAAGTACCTCGACGCCGCCAAGAAGGTCGATCGCACGCGGCTGTACTCGCCGGCCGAGGCCATCGCCTTGCTGCGCGAGGTCACGTACACGAAGTTCGATCCCACGGTCGAGGTTCATATTCGCACCGGCCTCGACCCTCGCCACGCGGAGCAAATGGTACGCGGCTCCGTCGTCCTCCCAGCCGGCACGGGCAAGCAGGTGCGTGTGCTGGCGTTCGCCCAGGGCGAGAAGGCGCGCGAGGCCGAGGGCGCGGGCGCCGACTACGTGGGCGGCGAGGACCTGGCCAAGCGCATCCAAGACGGCTGGCTGGAGTTCGACGTGGCCGTCGCCACGCCCGACATGATGGGGATGGTCGGCCGCCTCGGTCGCATCCTCGGTCCGCGCGGCCTGATGCCCAACCCTCGCACCGGCACGGTGTCGATGGACATCGGGCGCGTGATCCGCGAGGTCCGTGCCGGCCGCGTCGAGTTCCGGGTGGACAAGACGGGCGTCATTCACGGGCCGCTCGGCAAGCTGAGCTTCTCCACCGAACAACTGTTGGAGAACCTGGGCGCCTTCATCGACGCGGTCCAGCGCGCCAAGCCGTCGTCGCTGAAGGGCCAGTACCTGCGCAGCATCGCCCTGGCCGCCACGATGAGCCCGGGCATCAAGCTCGACCTGGCCCAGGCCCAGGCGCTCGCTGCTGCGTGAGGACCCAGCAGGCGCTATACTTGCTCTACTGATTCAATCGCAGATCGCCAAAGACCGCAGGTGTGCCGCCGGCACTTAATGGAAGCCTGCGTAGGCAGCGACGGTTCCGACACGCTAGCCGTGTCACGTGCGGTCTTTGGCTCTCAGCCAGAGACCGCGTTTTGCTATGTCTCGCGGCTGCAGGAGGAGGACGCGAGTGCCCAATCTGGAAGCCAAGCAGCGCGAGGTCGACGAGCTGGCCGACCGGCTGCAGCGCGCCCAACTGGCCATCCTGGCCGAGTACCGGGGGCTCAACGTCGCCGAGATGTCGGCGCTCCGGGCCCGGCTCCGCGAGAGCGGCGCCGAGTTCCGGGTGGCGAAGAACACGCTGACCCGCCGTGCCGCGCAGCGGCTGGGTCACGACGGCTTGGTGCCGTATCTGGTCGGGCCGACCGGGCTGGCGCTCGGTTATACCGACCCCGCGGCGCTCGCCAAGGCGATCAATGACTATGCTCGCGCCTCGCGCGGTCTATTCGTCCCCAAGGCGGCGCTCCTGGGCGACCGTGTGGTACCCCCGGATGAGCTGCCACGGCTGGCGGAGCTGCCGAGCCGCGAAGAGCTGCTGGCGAAGGTCGTCGGGGGCCTGCAAGCGCCGGTCTACGGCTTGGTCGCCGTGCTCAGCGGCACGCTGCGCAACCTCGTGGGCGTCCTGGAGGCGCGCCGTCGCCAGCTCGAAGCCGGCGAGGGGGCATAGCTTCGCCGCGCGACGCGACACAGGGCCGCCGGGGAGCCACCCTCTGCGGCGAGAGGAGAGGAGCGAGCGATGACGAAAGAGGAAATGATCGCGGCCATCGAGAAGATGACGGTGCTCGAACTGGCCGACCTAGTAAAGGCACTCGAAGAGCGCTTTGGCGTTTCCGCGGCGGTAATGGCCGCGCCGGCTGCCGCCCCGGCGGCCGCTGCCGGCGCCCCAGGCGCCGCCGCTGCGCCCGTGGAGGAGAAGACCGAGTTCACGGTGACGCTGAAGGACTTCGGTGCCAACAAGATCAATGTGATCAAGGCCGTGCGCGAGCTAACCAACCTGGGCCTGAAGGAGGCGAAGGATCTCGTCGAGGGCGCGCCGAAGCCGGTCAAGGAGGGCGTGAGCAAGGAGGAGGCCGAGGCCGCAGCAGCGAAACTGCGCGAGGCGGGCGCGACCGTCGAGGTCAGCTGACCGCCGGCATCGACCAAGAATCTGCCACCAGCCGCGGCGCGCCCGCGGGGGGCGCCCGCGCCCCCGCCCCCCCCCCCGCCGCCAGGCGCCGGGGGGGGAGCCACTCACCCCGTCCCGCCGGCGCGTCGCACTCCCCAGGCGGGTTTACCGGAAGGTCACCGTCTCGGTCGTGCAGAGGTTCACGCCGAACATCGTGCCCTCGCTCCCGTCGCGTCCTACAACGCGGATGTCGTAGAAGCACTGGCCCGCATCCGCATCGCTCGGCGCAAAGCGGATATTCACCGACTGCCCGGGCCAGAGGACATCGCAGCCCAGGACATCTTCCTCCCAGGAGGTCCGATGGGACGCCGAGACGTAGGTGAAGCCGAAACGGCTTCAGGCCCGCGCCGCGCTGGGGCGCAGATCGTCGAGCAGCACGATCGGTCTGACGAAACGACGTGGCGGAACCAGGGTACAGGCTGCGGCTACTGCTCGGCCCGCGGCCGACGGCCGAGCAGTAGATCTTGCCACTTGGCGGGCAAGAACAGGCTGGGCCCGCGCAGCTCCTCCTCGGTGGGCGTCAGCGCGTCGCCGCTCTCCCGCTGGCGGAGCCACGCCTGATACGTGTTGCGCACCGCCCCAAACTGCTCACGGAGCGACTCGTCGCCAGCGTTGATCGCCGCGCGCACGGCCTCCAGGGCCGCGATGTAGTGATCCACTTGCCGGATGATCGCCTCACGGTTGGTGAGGCAGATATCGGCGTACATGGTCGGGTCGGCGTCGACGAGCCGGGTCATGGTGCGGAAACTGCCCGCGGCCAGTAGCGCCATCTCCTGCCAACCAGCCTGCGCCGCGACGCTGGCCATCAACGTGGTCGCCAGCAGATATGGCAGGTGGCTAACCGCCGCGACCAGGCCATCGTGCTCGACCGGCGCCAGGAAGTGCGGCCGTGCCCCCACCGCCTGGACGAACGCGACCACGCGCGCGATCGCTGGCTCCGGGGTCATTGCGGTTGGCGTCAGGCAGTACACCGTCCCGTCGAACAGCGCGGCGTCAGCGTCGTCGGTTCCCTGCGTCAACCGCCCGGCCATGGGGTGGCCGCCGACGAATGCGATCTCGGGGAACTGCTCCGCCACGGCCGCCACGATCGCCGCTTTGGTGCTGCCGGTATCGGTCAGCACGGTGCCGGGGCGGAGATGGGGTGCGATCTCCCCCACCAGGGGCACGATCGTCCGGACGGGGGTGGCCAGTACGACCAGATCCGCCTCGGCCACGGCGTCCTCGGGGGTGAAGGTCGCCCGATCGATCGCATGGCGGCGCGCGGCGCGGGTCCGCGCCGCCGGATCGCGATCGTAGCCGACCACCTGCGGCGGCTGCGGGAGCCGGTGCAACGCGAGGCCCAACGACGTCCCAATGAGACCCAGCCCGAGGATGGCCACGCGGTCCATGGCGGCACTCACGAGAACAGCCGGGCGGTACTGATCACGAACCCCTGGATCACATGCTGGAGCGGCGCCAGGATCGTGCCCAGCCCCAAGCCGGGAATGAACAGCAGCGCCAGCAGGATCAGCGGGCCATACGGCGCGATGGGCGCGATCGCCGCGGCAAGGGGGCGGGGGAGCAGGTTCAACACGAAGCCGAAGCCGTCCAGCGGGGGGATGGGCAAGAGGTTGAACGCGGCCAGCCCGATATTCGTGAACATGACCATTTGCAGGATCCGGGCGCCCTGATCCGAGAACACCGTCCCGGTCACGAGCAGGATCGCTGCCAGGGTAGCCACCGCCACGTTCGATAGCGGCCCGACCACCGAGATGAGCGCCGAGCCGACCCGAGGGTCTCCCCGCAGGTTGGCCGGGTTGTACATAACGGGCTTGCCCCAACCGAACGAGGCGATGAGCATGAACATCGTGCCCAAGGGATCGAGGTGCCGGAGAGGATTCAGGCTCACTCGGCCCATGCGCGCGGGGGTCGGATCCCCGAGGGCCACCGCCATCACCGCGTGCGCAGCCTCGTGCACCGTGATACCGATCAGCAGACCGATGATCAGCCCGACGAAGACCTCGGGCTGGCGCATCAGGCCCAGCAGTAGCGAGCGGCCCGTCACGTACATGAACAGGACGGCCACGCCGAGCAGCGCCACGATCTGCACCGGGGATAGGCGCGAGAGACCAAACATGCCCGACCTTACCTTCAGAGTCCCCGCCGGACGGGGAGGGACCTGGTCCGCCGGCCGGCGCGCACCTGTCCTCCGGTTGCCGAGCGGACTCGCTGGCAGTATACCACGCCGCTCCAGCTGTACCCGCGCGTTGCCCGCCCTCGGGAGCGCCCCTATAATCCAGCGAGCGAGCGCGCTCGCGTGGGGCACAGCGGGCAGCTGGCGCGGAGGGGCCGATGGTCCGAGTGGGCATCGTCAACGTCACCGGCTATGCGGGCGCAGAGACCGCGCGGATCCTCGCGCGGCACCCCGCGGTGCAGCTCGTCACCGTGACCGGCCGCTCGGCCGTTGGGCAGGCACTCAGCAGCGTGTTCCCCCACCTGGCCGATCTCGCCCTGACCGTTGCGGAGGACCTCGACGATGTCGAGGTGGCGATCTCTGCACTCCCACACCATGCCTCCGCCGAGCGGATTCCTCAGCTCGTCGAGCGTGGCGTGCGCGTGATCGACATCTCGGCCGACTACCGTCTGCACGACGTGGCGGTCTATGAGCGCTGGTACGGCCCCCACCCCTCGCCCGGCCTGCTCGACGAGGTGCCCTACGGCCTGCCCGAGCTGCATCGCCCCGCCATTGCCGCCGCCCGCCTGGTAGCCAATCCCGGGTGCTATCCGACCGCCGCCATCCTGGCCCTCGCCCCGGTCGCGGCGCATATCGAGCCGCAGGTAATCGTCGATGCCAAGTCGGGCGTGTCCGGCGCCGGGCGCTCGCTGAGCCTCACCGTGCACTACTCGGAAATCAACGAGAACTGCCACGCCTACGGTATCAACGGCCACCGCCACCAGCCCGAGATCGAGCAAGAGCTGAACGCGCTGCGCCTCTGGAGCGCGGCCGCTGCCCCGCTGGACGTGACGTTCGTGCCCCACCTGGTGCCGATGACGCGCGGGATCCTCGCCACGTGCTACGCGCGCCTCGTGGCTGGCTGGACACAGCCGCGCCTGCTCGCGCACTACCGCGAGTTCTATCAGCACGCCCCGTTCGTGCGCGTCGTGGAGGCGCCACCGCAGACCAAGCAGACGTTAGGCAGCAACTACTGTCTGGTGTTCCCTCGCCTCGACGAGCGCACCGGCCGGCTCCTCGTGGTGGCGGCGATCGACAACCTGGTCAAGGGTGCGGCTGGGCAAGCGGTGCAGAATCTCAATCTCATGCTCGGCCTGCCCGAGACCACCGGGCTGGACGCCCTCGCCCTGTATCCTTGAGCAAGGGCTGTTGGCGAGAACGGCTCGGGCGTGAGCGAGCGCCGCGGCCGCCCGGAACCGGTGTCAGGGGGAGTCGCGATGAACAGTGTGTCCGACGATCAGGCGGGCGTATGTGCACCGCTCGGCTTCCTCGCCGGTGCGGTGTACTGTGGGCTACAGCTCCCGGCGCCCGACCAGCGCGATCTCGGCGCGCTGCTGAGCGAGCGCCCCTGCACGGCGGCCGCGCGATTCACTACCAACCGCGTGGTTGCCGCCCCGGTGATCCTCTCGCGCCGGCGCCTGGCCACCGGCGTTCCGCTACGGGGCGTGGTGTTCAACGCCGGCAACGCCAACGCCTGCACTGGTCCCGAGGGGCTAGCAGCAGCGGAGGAGATGACACGCCTGGCCGCCGCCCGCCTTGGCGTCGCCCCCGGCGAGCTGCTGGTAGCCTCCACGGGAGTGATCGGCGTGCCGCTGGACATGGCCAAGGTGCGCGCTGGCCTGGCCACGCTGACGGTGAGCCGCGATGGCGGCCTGGAGGCCGCGCGCGCCATCCTGACCACCGATCTGGTGGTCAAACAGGCGGTGACGCGCGTGCCCCTCGCGGACGGCCGGGCGGTCACCATCGGCGGCATGGCCAAAGGCTCGGGCATGATCCACCCGGACCTGGCCACCATGTTGGCATTCCTCACCACCGACGCGCCGCTCGACCGTGCCCAGGCCGACGTGCTGCTGGGCGCGGCGGTGGACCGCTCGTTCAACATGATCACCGTCGATGGCGACACCAGCACCAACGACATGGTGCTTCTGCTGGCCAACGGTGCCGCCGGCGGCGCCGCGGAGCGCTTGACACGCGATGATCTGGCACGCCTCCAGGAGGGGATCGAGGCCGTGTGCGTGCGGCTGGCCAGGGCGATCGCGGCGGACGGCGAAGGCGCCACGCGATTGATCGAGGTCCAGGTGCGCGGCGCCTGCGCAGAGCGCGATGCGCGCCGCGCCGCACGGACGGTGGCCGGCTCGAACTTGCTCAAGGCCGCGGTGTATGGAGCAGACCCGAACTGGGGGCGGATCCTGGCCGCTCTGGGCCGCGCAGGCGTGCCGTTCGACCCCGACCGCACGGATATCGCCATCGGGCCGGTGCTGGTGTACAGCCGTGGCCGGCCCGTGGCGTTCGACCGGGCGGCCGCCAGCGCCGCGCTGCAGCCGCCGGAGGTGCGGATCGCGATCGACCTGCACTTGGGCCATGCGACGGCTACCGCCTGGGGCTGCGACCTCACGGAGCGGTACGTCGCCATCAACAGCGAGTACACGACATAACACAGCAGCAAACAGAGGCGACTGTGGCGGAGCAGTGGAGCGACGGGCAGCAGACGGGCACGGCGGCCAGCGCGCCAGCGCCTTGGAGCGCGCTGCGGGCGGCGTTGGCCGAGACCGGGATCGCGCCAGACGACGGCACCGAGGCGATCGCGCGCCATCTCGGCGCGCCGTTGGTTGTGAAGCTCGGGGGGAGTGTCGGGCCGGGCGAGACCGTACTCCAGGAGATCGCTTGGCTGCGCCAGGTGGGTGTCTGGACGGTGCTCGTCCACGGTGGCGGCCCACTCATCACCGCCTGGCTCGACCGTGTGGGTAAGACTACGCAGTTCGTGGATGGGCTGCGCTACACCGATGGCGAGACGCTCGACATGGCCTGCATGGTGCTGGCGGGGCTGGTCAACACCCAGCTCGTGGCCGCACTCGGCGCACTGGGTGGCCGTGGCTGGGGCCTGTCGGGTGTAGACGGCGCCCTGCTGCGCGCGAGCGTGCGCGACGCGCGTCTGGGCCTGGTCGGGGAGGTGGAGCGCGTCGACGCCGACCTGCTGCAGTTCCTGTGCGCGCGCGGCTACACGCCGGTGCTGGCGCCGATCGCCGTTCGCGCGGACGGCCAACCGCTGAACGTGAATGCGGACGCGGTGGCCGGCGTGGTCGCGGCGGCGATGGGAGCGCGCGAGTTGGTGTTCCTCACCGACGTGCCCGGGGTCCTCGATGCGAGTGGCCAACCCCTGCACCGCCTTACCCCCTCGGCATGTGCGCAGCTAGCGGCGGACGGGGTGATCCGGGGAGGGATGCGGCCGAAGGTCGAGGCCTGCGCGCGCGCGGCCGCCGCCGGCGCGACGAGTCGTATCGTGGACGGTCGCGCCCCGTATAGCCTGCTCCGTGCGCTATGCGTTGCGGAGAGCGGCACCGTGGTCGTGCCAGACGCCGCGGAGAGGTGAGACGATGACCGAGTGGATCGCGTTGGAAGAGCAGTTGTATCTGCGGGTCGCCAAGCGGGTGCCGCGCGTGCTGGTCCGAGGCGAGGGCTGCCGGGTGTGGGATGACCAGGGCCGCCGGTATCTCGACTTCGTCGGCGGCTGGGCGGTGGATGCGCTGGGCCACTGCCCCCCGCCCGTGGTGCAGGCACTACACGAGCAGGCGCAACGGCTCATCCAAGTCTCGAACCAGTTCTACACCATCCCCCAGCTCGAGCTAGCGCGGATGCTGGTGGAACACTCGCCCTGCGACCGCGTGTTCTTCGCCAACAGCGGGGCCGAGGCCAACGAGGCCGCCGTGAAGCTAGCGCGCAAGTGGGGCAAGCGGCACCGCCATGGCGCCTACGCCGTGATCTCGACGTTGGGCGGCTTCCACGGGCGTACGCTGGCAATGGTCGCGGCCACCGGCAAGCCACAGTACCAGGAGCCATACACCCCGCTCCCCGCTGGGTTCGTGAACGTGGCCTGGAACGACATCGAGGCGATCAAGCGCGCCACTACGGACGACACGGTAGCCGTGCTGTTGGAGCCGATCCAGGGCGAGGCCGGGGTAAACGTGCCCGATGAGGGCTACCTGCGCGCGGTCCGTGCCTGGTGCGACGAGCAGAACCTCCTGCTGATCCTCGATGAGGTGCAGACCGGTGTGGGGCGCTGCGGCCGGCTGTGGGGCCACCAGTTGTTCGGCGTGGAGCCGGACATCATGACCCTGGCCAAGGGCCTGGGGGGCGGCGTGCCGATCGGGGCGGTGCTGGCCAAAGAGCGCGCGGCGGCCTTCGAGCCCGGCGACCACGGGAGCACGTTCGGGGGCAATCCGCTGGCCTGTGCGGCGGCGCTGGCCGTCCTGCGCGAGGTGCTGGCGCGGGACCTGCCCGCGCAGGTGGAGCGAATGGGGCAGTACTTCAGCGCCCGGCTGCGTGAACTGCAGGCCCGGTGGCCGGAGATCGTCGAGGTGCGCGGTCGCGGCCTGCTGGTCGCGATCGAATTCGATCAGGAGCTGGCGCAGCGCGTGCTGGAGGCGGCGCTGGAGCGCGGCCTGCTGGTCAACGCCGTGAAGCCGACGGCGCTGCGGTTCATGCCGCCGCTCATCGTCACAGAAACGGAGATCGATGAGGCGGTGGGCATCCTGGACGCCGCACTCGCCGCCGCGCGTACCGGGGCGCGCCCAAGCAGCTGACGTCCGATGGGGCAGGCGGTGCCGCGGCGACTAAAGCAGGGAGGTGGCCCGAATGGAGGGCCACCTCCTCCCGTCAGGAAACGTACGCGCCCGTGGTGACCGCCGTGCGAGGCGGACACGCCTCACTTCTGCTCGCTGCGGCGCCGCGCACGCCACTGCGCGAACCCGGCCTGGAGCTCCTTGCCGAGGAGAAACGCCACCACCCAGGCCGCAAGCAGGAGGACGTATTGCAACAGGGACTCCACGCGCTCGGCATCCTTTCCCACGACGGTCTGGTCCGCCGCGATCCGTCTCCGCCCCATGGTTTGGGACACGGGCTTCTTGTGGTTATCATCGACAAGCGCGTTGGGCGTCAATAGCCGGTTCGTCCTACGCCCGTGATGCTGCTGGCTACCGACGGCGCCGTCAGGAGATCGTCGCTCGGCAAGGGACGGCGGTCCGCGTCGCTGGAGGCATCAGCATTCCCCGCCACGCGGTCCAGCACGTCCCTGACGGGCCGGCGCCCCGTCTTCCGGAGGTCTGCCTGATGTGGACCGTTACGGCATTGATCAGTGATCCAGTCAAGGTCACTCATGCCCTCCAGAAGCTGTACGCCCTGGGCATCGAGCCCACCGCCGTCCGAGTGATCGTCAAGGACCCCGACGCGGTGCGCGCGCTGGCTCGTCGCGGGGCAGGCGATCGCACACCTATGGTAGTGACCGGAGGGCTGCTAGGCCTGCTGCTCGGCGGTGCGGTCGGCTGGATGCTGGGCGGTAGCGCCAACCCGCTCCAGGGAATCGCGAGCGGCGCGGTCAGCGGCCCCGGTCCCACCGCGCTGGTCGGTCTTGCGGTGGGCCTTATACTGGGCCTCCTCGTCGGGTGGCTCATCGGCACCATCGGTCAGCGACGGTATGTAGAGAGCTGTGCCGCGGACGTGGCAGCGGGCGACCGCCTCCTCGCGGTACAGGTAGCCGCCGAGCGCTGGCGCGACATCGAGAGCTTGCTGGCCAGCTACGGCGGCCGACGGATCCGCGCGTTCCCGAGCTAACTGGCGGACCTGCCGGCGGCGCTTAGCGGCGGAGCTCCTGCACGTTCTCCCAGAGCAGCCGGAGGCTCAAAGCTACCACGCCCGTGACGAGGATGGGCCAGAAGAAGTCACGGATGAGCAGCGCGCAACTGACGGCCGCTAGCGTCGTGGCGATGAGGGCGAAGAGCCCCACCAGCTGCCGGCGGAACGCCGCCTCGACGAGCACGAACGTGCCGATGAGGGCCGTCAAGCCGATCACGAGATAGTGTTGGGCCCACACCAGCAGCAGCACCGTGGCCACCAGCAGCACACTGATGCTAATGGCGGCCCAGATCTCCAACCAGCCGGCCAGTCGCAACTCGCGGGGCGACACGGGGTCCGGTTGTCGGCGGACGTGCCGCTGCTGCTCGGCGACAGCAAGCAGGCGAGCACGGTCGGGCGCGGCGAGCTGCTCGCGACGCTGGGCCAACGCTTCGAGAATCACCGCGTTCTGGGCGCGCTCGCGGCGCAGGGCGTCGAGGTCGGCCCGGGCGGCGCGTAAGCTGGCCTCGACGCTGGCAGCGCGCGCCGCCACATGCGCGTTGTCCTGCAAGGCGAGCAGCTCCTCGCCTAGCTCCTGCACCGTCGCGCCGCGGCTGTCGATTTCCTGGTCGAGCGCCCGCTGGCGCTCCTGCAGCGCATGGATCCGGCGCTCGAGGACTTGGGCTTCCACCGCGGGATTCGGAATCGTATCGAGTCCGGCCCAACCGATCGGGTCGTACCAGCGCCGACGTACGGCGCCGTCGCGACCGTACATCGGGCCGGCCGGGGCGTTCTCACCGGCCGCGGGGTCGCGGGCGTAGTAGCCCCACAGCCCGCGATACTGAGTGATCCAGGCGGGTACGGGGTCGAGCAGGACGGGGGTCCAGGGCTGGTCGGTGCCCGGCCCGATGCGGGCCCCGTCGCCGCGCGCATAGTCGACGAACGGCAGACACAGCAGGGGCCGTGCTGCAGCGCGACCCGGCGGGGTCCCGGATCCAAATAGGCGGCTCCACAGGGCGCGGAGGCGCTCGAGTTGCTCGATCACAGGCAGCAGGTACGGCAGCTCGATCTCCGCCAGATATTCGCCAGGCTGGAAATAGCCGGCGTGCGAGCCCGCCCCGACGTAGATCACCGGGTGGGTCCCGGACCGCTCCACGGCGCGGGGGTCATCCCAGGGACGGCACAGAGCCTCGCCCGGGTAGTCGTGGGACGCGCAAGCGACCCAGGCGGGATGGAGCGTGCCATCGACAGCACGGTACAGATAGACCACGACCATCTCCCAGTCGGCCTCGTGGTCGTTGGCGCCGTGGAATCCCGAGCGCCAGTTGTTGTACGGGTAGAAGAAGAAGTACTGCAGGGCGATCCACCCGCTGTCGCGCACGACCCGGCCATAGTAGACGGGGCGCTGCCCGGTTGCCCGGCCCTTGCGGCACGTCAGGATCGCGGCGGCCGCGGTGTCGCCCGGCACTCGCCCGCGCAGCAGCAGGCTCAGCGAGAACAGCGCGTCCACCAGGCGCGAGCCATAGCCGACTCGCGCCAGCCGCCCCAACGACTCGCGGAACGCATTCGCCGGGTCGCGAAGGTGCTGCAGGCGCTCGCGCACCTGGAACGCGGCCAGCTCCGCGAGGTTCAAGGGGCCACTGAACTGTAAGTAGTAGACCGTTCCCGGGGGGACCTGGCGAGGCTGGGCGAGCGTGCGGGGGGTGACCTCCCCTTCGTCGAGCACCATCTCGGTGCGCCCGTCGGGCAGGCTTACCCAGAGGCTGCACTGCTGCAAGTACCACTCGATGTCGACGGGGAAGAACTCTTCGCCACGAGTGAACCGCAGCACCGGCTCGAAACGGCGGAGCAGCGCCAGGTCGTCGGGGGAAGCGTCGCAGGCCGGCAGCGGGCGCTCAGCCATGCGCTTCTCTGAACAGCTGCCGCACCTCGTCCTGGCGGAGCATGACCACCGCGAGCACGCCCAACGTCATGGTGAGATAATCTGGCTCCCCGGCCATGTAGCGAGCCAGCGCCTGCGCGAGGGCGGCGCTCTGGGCGAACATGGCCAGTGCCCAAGCCCCGCGACGGCGGGTTGCCAACGCGATCGCCGTGATAGCCAGCAGCGCGCCCAGCACTACCCCCAGCCAGTCGAGCCCTGTGAGCGAGAGACGGGGCAGACTCAGTGGCGCAGCGATGTCGCGCCCGACCCAGGCACCAGCGGTCGCCAGCGCCTCTACGGCGCATACCGCTGCCAGTAAAATCGCGGCCCGGACGCCCGGCGAACGGCGCAATTCGCCGCTTGAATGGCGCGTCAGCATGTCCCTCGCCAGGCTCCCCCGAGTATTGGAGCAGGACTCGCGGTGCACGTGCTGTAGCCGCGCACGCAGTGCGCTCAAGATCCTTGTAGCGCGCTCGCCGGGCCGCTGCAACCGGATAGCCTAGTCCTTCGCTTGACCCCCGCCGGGCGGCTTGCAGATACTAGCCCCAAGCGCGGAGCGGCACATGGACGAGGAAGCGTCGGTCGTCTTCTACGATAGGGCGAACAACCGCCTGCGGCTTGTACTGCCGGGGGGCGAAGAGCTACAGCTGCGCGGGCTGGCCCCCGACCTAGAGTTTCGCGCGGTGGAGGTCGGTGGTCCGCCGCGGCAGCCGTTGTGGCTGAGCCACGAGCAAGCCGGCATCCTGAGCAAAACGATCCACCACGTCCTCGAGCATGTCCGCATCTCGTCGCGGGCACGGGAGGTGCTCGCGGAGCTGGCGCCGCAGGTCGACGAGCTACGCGACGTGCTGGAGGCGCTGGAGAGCGACGACCCCAGGCGCGAGGACCGCTGACGCCACGGCCGGCGGGCTCGCTTGACAGAGTGTCAGACCCTAGCACACACTGCCTATAGGCCCCTCGTCTCCGTACAGGGCCGGTCTGCCCCGCGTCTCGGCGCTTCCCAGGCCGTCCTGTCCTGGCCGGCGTGTGAGGGCCAGTTCTTGCGACCGGGGGGGCTATGCGCTGCCCGTACTGCCACTCCCGCGAGACAAAGGTCGTCGACAAGCGCGATGCGGACGGCATCACCCGTCGGCGGCGGCGCTGCGAGCACTGTCAAGGGCGGTTCACGACCTACGAGCGTCCGGAAGTTGCCCGCTTGCTGATCGTGAAGAAGGACGGGCGCCGCGAGGAGTTCAATCGCGCCAAGCTGCGGGCGGGCATCGAGAAGGCCTGCGCCAAGCGCCCCGTCAGCGCCGAGACGATCGAGCGCCTGGTGGATGAGATCGAGCTGGAGTTGCGGCGGCGCGAGGGGCTCGAAGTGCCCAACGAGGTCGTGGGCGAGCTGGTGATGGAGAAGCTGCGCGCCCTGGACAAGGTCGCCTATATCCGCTTTGCATCGGTGTATCGGAAGTTTTCCGACGTCTCCTCCTTCGAGGAAGAGATCCGCAAGCTGATGCCGGCCACCACCGCAGGGCCCAGCTAGGGCGCGGCACTGATGCGGCTACTGATCTTCCATGTCGATCGCTTCGCCTACACCGTTACCGAGCCGAGCCGCTCACCCCTGAGGGAACCGGTGGTGAGCCCTCACTATGTGCTGGAGGAGGGACTCCTGGCGCTGGCCAGCGTGGAGCGGACCGATGCGCCAGCGCCCGAGCGGGTGGCGGAGCGCGCGGCCGACGAGCTGCTGGGCCTGGCGCGCCAGCTCGGTGTCGAGCGCGCCGTGGTCCACCCATTCGCCCATCTGTTCGGGGAGCCCGCCCCACCTCGCGTGGCGCTGGCCGTGCTCGATGCCGTGGCCGCACGCCTGGCGCAAGCCGGCATGACGGTCCACCGCTCGCCGTTCGGCTGGTTCACCCGCTGGGACCTCCAGGCGAAGGGGCATCCCCTCTCGCGCGTTGGCCGGATCATCTCCGCCAACGGCGCACAGGACGCATCGTGACCGCCCTAGCTCGCTGGCGCGCCAGCGCGATCAGCTTGCTGGGTGCCAGTCTCCTGCTCCTGGGCCTGCTGATCAGCCCCCGGACGCCGTGGCGCACCCTGGTCGAGCCTCTCGCGCCTCTCAGTGGCCTGCTGGCCGTGGCCGGGGTGCTGCTGCTCGTGGGAGGGGCAGTGCTGGCGCTGGCGCGACGGTACAGTAGGCGGCTGCGCTGCCAATACAGCAGCCCGACGACCATCGTCCTCGTGACGCTGGGAGCCTGGCTGCTGTCCACCCTCGCCGTCGCGCCACTCCTGCTGCTGCAGCCAGGCACCCGTCGCATCACGGTCGCGACGTTCCTCTTGGCTGGCGTCGTACTGTACGCGGCGCTGCTCGGCGCCGTGTACTGGCTGGTGATCCGGCCCGGGCACAGTTCGTGGCGGGCCATGGGGCTGTCGCCCGCCGATGCCACGCGCACGGCGGCGTACTGGCCCCTGGCGACCCTAGGGCTATTCGCTATCGCGACCGCTACGGAGTGGGCGCTACAGCAGCTCGGCGTGCGTCAGACTCAGCTCGATAGTCTGCAATGGCTACGCCAGGTGCCGCTCTGGCAGTATCTGCTGGTAGCGGTGATGGCGGCCGTAGTCGCGCCGGTGGTGGAAGAGATCTACTTCCGCGGCTGGGTGTTCCGCGCCCTGCGCGAGCGTTACGGTGACCCGCTGGCCTATTTGGGGTCCAGCCTCCTCTTCGCGCTCGTACATCTCAACGTGCAGGCGCTGGTTCCCATCCTGGCGATCGCGCTGTTCCTGGCCTACGTGTATCAGCGCACGGGCAGCATCGTCCCTGGCATCATCGCGCACGCGTTCAACAACGCGCTGGCCTTCGCGGTGCTCTACTTCGGCCGCTGATCCGGTATCACTCCGGCGAACTTTGCCGATCGGGGGACAGCCGTGCAGCTCGAAGGACGGGTGGTGATCGTCACTGGCGCCGGACAGGGGATTGGCCGGGCCTACGCCTTACGGCTCGCCCGTGAGGGCGCCCGGGTGGTCGTGGCGGAGATTCAAGTGGACAAGGGCGAGCAGACGGCCGCGGCCATCCGCGCCACGGGCGGCGAGGCCATCGCGGTGACGACCGACGTGGCGGACGAGGCGAGCACTGCAGCCATGGCGCGCGCCACCTGGGAGCAGTGGGGCCGCATCGACGGACTGGTGAACAACGCCGCGCTGTTCTACGGCATCGAGCGGAAACCGTTCGAGGAGATCACGGTCGAGCAGTGGGACCGCGTGATGGCGGTGAACGCGCGCGGGGTATGGCTATGCTGCAAGGCGGTGGTGCCGTACATGCGGCAGCAGGCGCCGCTCACGCCCACTGGCGCCGTGGGCAAGATCGTCAACATCGCCTCGGACACGGTGCTGTCGGGGGTGCCCTACTTCGTGCACTACGTGGCCTCGAAGGGCGCGGTCATCGCGCTCACACGGGCCTTGGCACGGGAGCTAGGCGAGGCGCGCATCTGTGTGAACGCCGTGGCGCCCGGGTTCACCGAGAGCGAGGCGGGCCTGGCCGCTGGCGAGGAGCCCGCGCGGCGCGTCGTGGCCGGTCGCGCGCTCAAGCGGCCGGAGCTGCCCGAGGATCTCACGGGTACGATCGTCTACCTGCTGTCCTCGGACAGCGATTTCGTGACGGGGCAGACGCTCGCCGTGAACGGCGGCTACGTGCTGCACTGACTCGCCCGCGGGATCAGCCCGGCCGGCCATGGCGCACGGTGAGGGCGGCGCGAGCGCCCAGCACGCGGGTGGCGGCCTCCTCGACGGTGTCTGCCAGGGCGGTCAGGTGGCCCATCTTGCGGCCGGGGCGCGCCTCGGTCTTGCCGTAGAGGTGCAGCTTGACCTCCGGCACGGCGAGCGCGGCGGCCCAGTTCGGCTCTCCCTCCTGCCACAGGTCGCCGAGCAGGTTGGCCATCGCCGCCGGCCGCAACTGCGTCGGGTCCCCGAGCGGCAGTCCGCAGGCGGTGCGGAGCTGCTGCTCGAACTGGCTGGTCAGGCACGCCTCGATGGTGTAGTGCCCGCTGTTGTGCGGGCGCGGCGCCAGTTCGTTGACCACCAGGCGCTCGTCGCGTGTCAGGAACAGCTCGACACACAAGACTCCCACGACGTCGAGCGCGCGGGCGATGTCCGTCGCCAGTTCGCGGGCCGCTGCCGCCACCGTCGGCCGTACGGTTGCGGGCGCCCGGGTCGTGTCCAGAATATGGCGCTCATGGCGGTTCTCCACGGGGCCATACAGCACCGTGGCGCCTGTGGCGGCGCGCGCCACGATCACCGACAGCTCGGCGGCGAAGTCGACGAACGCCTCCAAGATCGCCTCGCCAGTGCCGAGGGTGTCGCGCAGGGTGGCGAGAGCCAGCGGCGCTTCGGCCGGCGTGTGCACGCGGAACTGGCCCTTGCCGTCGTACCCGAAGCCAGCGGTCTTCAGTACGGCGGGCAGCCCCACGGCGGCCAGGGCGGGCGTCAGGTCGGCCGGCTCGCGGACCGGCGCGAATGGCGCGACCGGAAAGCCGTGCCGCGCCAGGAAGGTCTTCTCGCGGAGCCGGTGCTGGGCCATGTGCAGGACGGCGGCGCTGGGCCGCACGGGAGCGTGCGCGGCGATGGCCTCGACGGTCGTGCTGGGCACGTTCTCGAACTCGAAGGTCACGACTTCGACGTGGCGGGCGAAGGCGCGCACTGCATCAAGGTCGTCGTAGTCCGCCACGACCTCGCGGTCGGCCACCTGGCCCGTCGGCGAGTCGCGGTCGGGCGAGTACGTCGCCACGCGGTAGCCCATGCGCCGTGCCACCAGGGCGAGCATGCGACCGAGTTGGCCGCTGCCCAGGATACCGATCGTGGCGCCAGGGAGGATCGGAGCGCTCACGGCAACGTGTCACGGAGCACGCGGGCGGTCTGCTCGGCGCGGAAGCGGCGTAAGCGCTCGCGCAGGGCAGGGCGGCTAGTGGCGAGGATGGCCACAGCCAGCAGGCCGGCGTTGACCGCGCCGGCCCGTCCGATTGCCAGGGTTCCCACGGGGACCCCGCCCGGCATCTGCACGATGCTCAATAGCGAGTCCAGGCCCTTGAGCGCGTGCGACTCCACGGGCACGCCCAGCACCGGCACGATCGTCTGCGCCGCCAGCATGCCGGGCAGGTGTGCCGCGCCGCCCGCGCCCGCGATGATCACTTCCAGGCCGCGCTCCTCCGCCCGCGCCGCGTACTCGGCCAGCAGGTGCGGGGTGCGGTGCGCGGAGACGATGCGGCACTCGTGCGGCACCTCGAACTGCGCCAGCAGGTCGGCGGCGTGCCGCATCGTCTCCCAGTCGGACTTGCTGCCCATCACCACGCCGACGAGCGGGGCGTCGGCGGGAGCGCTCATCGCTTACTGCCCCTGGCCGAGCGAGTAGCCCGGCTGCCCGTCGAAGTTGCAGAGGTTCTCCGTCTTGATGAAGTCGAAGCCGGCGTCGTGCACGCGCTGGAGCAGTGCGATGATCTGCTGGTGGGTCACCTCGCGGTTCGGGTCGCCCGGCGGCTGGAAGCGGCAGCGCCAGTGGTCGACGCAGAACGTCTCGGGCTGGCCGTGCGGCCACACCTTCGTGCCGCGGTTGGTGATCATCGTCAGCTCGAGGCCGTCGCCGTTGACGCGCTGCAGCGCGGCGCCCAGGTCGTCGGGCGTGCCGCCGGTCCACTCGAGGAACACGTCGACGCCCACCAGAGTCTTCTTGGTCGCGGGTCGTGGGCTCACGCGCGACTGGAACGCATCCGAGCGCGCGGCCTGGTAGCTGACCGGCTTGAGCTTCTCGGGCTTCTGGCCCAGTCGCGCCACCACGGCCTGCGCGAACTCGCGCGTGCCGACCTTCTGCTTGCTCACGCGCTCGTCGTAGATATCGTAGGTGTGGATGCCGTCCTCGATGGTGCGCAGCCAGGCGTTGTGCACGCGCTCGGCCACGTCGCCCTGCCCGATGTGCACCAGCATCATCACCCCGGCGAGCAGCAGCCCCGACGGGTTGGCGAGGTTCTGCCCGGCGCGGCGCGGGGCGGAGCCGTGGATCGCCTCGAACATGGCGGCGTGGTCGCCGATATTGGCCGAGGGCGCCAGCCCGATCGAGCCGGCGATCTGCGCCGCCATGTCGGAGAGGATGTCCCCGTACAGGTTCGGCATCACGATGACATCGAACGCTTCGGGCGTGTCCGCCAACTTCGCGCAGCCGATGTCGACGATCCAGTGCTCGTTCTCCAGGTCCGGGTATTCCTTGGCGATCTCGTCGAAGATCTTGTGGAACAACCCGTCCGTCATCTTGAGGATGTTGTCCTTGGTGAAGCAGGTGACCTTCTTGCGGTTGTGCGCGCGCGCGTACTCGAAGGCGTAGCGGACGATCTTCTCGGTGCCCGGCCGGGTGATCAGCTTCAGGCACTGGTACACGTCCGTCGTCTGGCGGTGCTCGATACCGCCGTACACGTCCTCCTCGTTCTCGCGCACGACGACCACGTCCATGCCCGGGTGCTTGGTGGCCACGAACGGATCGTAGGCCACGCAGGGCCGGACGTTCGCGTACAGGCCGAGTGTCTTGCGCGTGGTGACGTTCAGGCTCTTGAAACCGCCGCCTTGCGGGGTCGTGATGGGCGCCTTGTAGAACACGCGGGTGCGACGCAGCGACTCCCAGGCGCTATCCTCGATACCGGCGCTGTTGCCCCGTAGATACACCTTCTCGCCGATCTCGATGACCTCGATGTCGAGCTGAGCGCCGGCCTCCTGGAGGATGAAGAGCGAGGCCTCCATGATCTCGGGGCCGATGCCATCGCCGTAGGCGACGGTGATTGGGGTCTTCTGCGCCATGTGCGCCTCCTTCTTCCAACGCATCTTGCGGGGGCGCGACAGGCGTGGTGCTGGCCCCCGAGAGCAACAGGCCGCGGGGCAGAGCGGTGGGCGTAGCAGGCGGCCGCCGACATGCCGCCGCGCCACGCTCGATTATACACTGGCATCGGTCCCAGGCGGCGCGCGCTCCCAGCGAGGCTGATGTATGCTCTAGCTAACACGAGGATGCCGATGGACTTCGAGCTGACGCCCGAGCAGGCGGCACTTCGCCGCACGCTACGCGAGTTCGCCGAGGCGGAGATCGCGCCGCACGCCGCCGCCTGGGACGTGCGTGGCGAGTTCCCGCTCGCGGTGATCCAGCGGCTCGGCCAGATGGGCGTCATGGGCCTGCCGTTCCCCGAGACGCTGGGTGGGGTGGGCG
>JADGHJ010000290.1 GCA_019686175.1 Chloroflexota bacterium
CCGCGGGGCTCTATGGCCCTTTAAAACCGGCGCCCCCGCCCCCAACCCGGGGGGGGCCGCGAGTCGTGGACGAGAGTGGGCCGGCAGCCTAGCCGCTACCCACGCGCTGGCGCCACGGCTCGAAGCGGTGCTCGAGCATTTGGAGCAGCGCCATCTTGGCCATCACGAAGAAGCAGATGATCACGACACCGACAAACACGCGGTCCGTCTGGAACGTGGCGCCGGCCACCGTGATCAGGTAGCCCACGCCCGCGGTGGCCGCATACATCTCGCCGACCACCACGCCGATGGCCGCGCGCCCGACCGCCAGCCGCAGGCCCGTGATGATGAAGGGGATCGAGCCAGGCAACGCGATGGTCTGGAAGATCTGCCAGTCGTTGGCGCCGAACGAGCGCGCGCACTTCAGGAAGCTGGCGTCCAGCGCCCGTATGCCGGAGAAGGTGCTGATCAGGATCGGGAACAGTGCGCCGGCGAATACCACGGCGATCTTGGAGTTCATGCCGATGCCGAACCAGATGATGAACAGCGGCAGCAACGCCACGCGCGGGGTGGCGTACAGGGCGGACACGAACGGCTCGAACACGTAGTTGACGCGGCGGTACCAGCCCATTAGCACGCCCATCGGGATCCCGATGGCCACGGCGAGCAGGTAGCCGTAGATGTACTCCTGGAAGCTGACCCACATGTCCTTCCAGATACTGCCCCCGGCAATGGCGCCCCACACGGCAGCCAGGTTGCCCGCAGCGAGGCCCGCGAGCACCGCCTGGATCCCTCCGGCGAAGAACAGGCCATTGGCGGCGTTGAGGATGCGCGACGGCGCGCTGGTGAACATGGGGTTCACCTGCGGCAGCGCCGCGGCGAACGGGAGCTGCCAGCCGAAGTAGGTCCAGCGGGTCCCCACGCCCTCCCAGAACAGGAGGAATAGGACGACCGCCACTGCGCCGATAACGGTCCCCTCGTAATCGCTCCACAGACGTCGGCGCTTCTCGACGCGGCTGGCGGCGCGCGCGACGGCTGCCGTGGCTCCAGATTGCGCCATCGTCGTACTCCTTCGCATACCCAGGCGGGCGCCCGATCGCTGGGCGCGGCTGTTGCTCATTATGGCAGGCCGCGCGCGCCTCGTAAAGGGTACGCCCCGCTATGCTAGAATCACTCCGGCACTGGTTCGCCCCGGAGAGGTCGCCTAGTGGCCTAGGGCGCTCGCCTGGAAAGCGAGTAGGCGCTAACCGCGCCTCGTGGGTTCAAATCCCACCCTCTCCGCTCGCGGCGGGGGAGCGTACCGAGCGCTCTCCCGCTTTTTTAAGTTCAGCACGGCTCTACTCGTCCGCTATTCACTAGCCCTTCATCCGCGGGTCGAACGCGTCGCGCAGCCCGTCCGCGAGCAGGAAGATCGACAGGACGGTGAGGAAGATGGCGGCGCCCGGCGCGGCGACGAGCCACGGCGCGCGGGT
Organism: Chloroflexota bacterium; assembly: GCA_019686175.1. Lineage (GTDB taxonomy): Bacteria > Chloroflexota > UBA6077 > UBA6077 > JAJPHF01 > JADGHJ01. Next base: position 1,452 of record JADGHJ010000290.1, read on the forward strand.
AATGTAGTCGAGCGAGCCCTGCAGCATGTTGCCCCAGCTGGCCGTCGGCGGCTGCACGCCCAGGCCCAGGTAGCTGAGCCCCGACTCCAGCAAGATGCCCGCGGCGATCTCGAATCCCGCGATGACCGTTACCACCGAGGTCAGATTGGGCAGGATGTGGCGGAACAGGATGCGGGCGTCGCTGGCGCCGAGCACGCGCGCCGCCTCGACGTAATCGCGGCGGGCGATGGACAGCGTCTGCCCCCGCACCAGCCGCGCGGTGCCCATCCAGCCGATGAAACCGATGAAGGCGGCCAGCAGCGTGGGATCGGGCCGGTAGGTCACGGACAGAATGATCAGCAGGAACATGCTCGGGATGTTCTGCAGCACCTGGATCACCGCGTTGATTGCGTCGTCGATGCGGCCGCCGTAATACCCGGCGGCCAGGCCGAGCGGCACCCCGATGAACAGCGAGACGGCTGCCACCACCACGCCGATGCGCAGCGAGACCTGCCCGGCATACAGCACGCGAGCCAGGGTATCGCGGCCCAGTTCGTCGGTGCCCAGCCAGTGCCGCGGCGAGGGGGGCGCGAAGTTGTTGAGCAGGTCCTGCGCGTTGGGGTCGGTGCGCAGCACGTGGGTGACCAGCAGCGGCGCGGCGAGCGTGATGGCGCAGATCAGCAGGAACAGGCCCAGGGCCGCCATGGAGACGCGGTCGCGACGGAAGCGGCGCCAGGTGAGCTGGAGGTAGCCCGGGCTGGGGCGTGCTTCCCACCCGGCCACGGGCGCGGGCCGCACCTGCACGCTGGTCTGCGGCTGGGTCGCTTCGGCCATCGTTGCCTTCCTACGTCGCGTGGGCGAGCCGCGATTGGCGCACGGGCTAGTCGTAGCGGACGCGCGGATCGACCCAGCCATAGGCGAGGTCGGCCAGGAGGTTGCCCAGGATCACCAACACCGCTCCGAGCATGTTCAGGGCCATCAGCACCGGGTAGTCGCGCTGGAACGCGGCCTGCACGGCCATGCGGCCGATGCCGGGCCAGGAGAAGGTGGACTCGAACAGCACCGAGCCGCTGACCAGCACGGCGAGCGTGCCGCCCATGATCGTCACCACCGGGATGAGCGCGTTGCGCAGCACGTGGCGCATCAGGATGAGACGCTCCGTCAGCCCCTTGGCCCGCGCGGTGCGCACGAAGTCCTGGCCGAGCACCTCCAGCATCTCGCTGCGCATGTAGCGCGAGTAGCCGATCCAGCCGCCCATGGCCGCGATCATCGCGGGTAGCGCCAGATGCCACAGCCGGTCGGGCAGCGAGCCGTCGCCCTGGGTGTACATCCCGCCGAGCGGGAAGATGCGCACCGTGTTGGCCGAGATCACCAGGATCATGAGCCCCAGCCACCAATGCGGCACCGCGTTGCCGAACACGGTGAACAGGCGCACTACGTTATCGCCCAGCCCACCCCGGTGCAGCGCCGCATAGGCGCCGAGCGGGATGCCTAGCAGGCCCAGGAGCGTGGCGGCCAACGACAGCTGGATGGTGGCGGGCAGGCGCTCGGCGATCTTGTCGACCACCGGCCGCTGGTCGATCAGCGACACGCCGAAGTCGAGCCGCAGCGCGTTGCCAAGCCACTTGAGGTACTGGACCGGGATCGGGTCGCGCAGGCCGAACTGCTCCTCCAGGCGCTGGATGGTGGCGGGGCTGATGCGCGGGTCGCCGTACAGGCTCACCAGGCCGCCGGGCGCCGCGCGCATCAATCCGAAGCTCAGCATGCTCACACCGAGCAGGATGAACACGGACTGGATCAAGCGCCGGACGAGGAAGCGGGTCATGACACTACCTAATGTACCACTCGTGGAGATTATGGCCGATACCGAGCGGGGTCGGCTCGATCCCCCCGACGCGCCGATGGATCGCGGCGAACGCCTTGTTCACCGTCAGGAAGATGTACGGCGCGTCGCGGGTGATCTCGTGCTGGATCTCTCGGTAGAGCGCCTTGCGTGCATCGAGGTCGAAGGTGCGCACCGCCTGGGCGTACAGCTCCTCGACCCGCTTGTTCACATACGCGCCCATATTGAGCGCCGGGATGTTCTGCTCGGACCAGATCTGGTACATCCAGTGCGGCTCGACCGTGCTATTCCAGCCTAGCACGGTGAGGTCCCAATCGTACGGCGGCCGCTTGATGGCGTCGAGGAAGGCGGCCCATTCGTAGGTCTGGACCTCGACCTCGATACCGAGCTTGCGCAGCTCGGCTTGGGTGACCGTGGCGATGCGCTCGCGGACCCGGTTGCTGTTCGGGCCGTACACGAGCTTGAGCCGCAGCGGCTCCCCGTTGCGCGCGAGCAGCCCGTCCGGACCCGGCCGCCAGCCGGCCTCGGCCAGTAGCTGGCGGGCACGGTCGAGGTCGTACGCGTACTTAGGCAAGTCGGGTGCGTAGCACCAACAGGAGGGCGGGTAGGGGCCGTCGCTCGGCTCGGCCAGCCCGAAGTACAGGCGCTCGGCGAGCGTCTTGCGATCGATGGCGTGCGCCAACGCGCGGCGCACGGCGAGGTCTTGCAGGACGGGGCGGCGGAGATTGTAGCCGATGAAATCCCAGCGCGCGGCGGCCGGCCACCACTCGTAGGTGGCGAGGTGCGGGACCTGCTTGGCCTCGAGGTAGAACTCGGGCTCGAGGGTAGCCTGGTCGACCTCGCCGGCGCGCAGCTTCTGCCAGGCGATCTGGTTGGTGCCCACGAGCTGGTAGGTGATGCCGTCGAGCCGGGGCCGGCCTCTGAAGTAGAGGTCGTTGGCCACGAAGGTGGCGAAGGCGTCGCGCTGCCACTCGCGGAGCGTGAAGGGGCCGGAGACGACGGTGGGCGCCAGGATCTCGGGGTTCCGCTCGGCACTGTTCCAGTCGAGCGACTCCCAGACGTGCTTCGGCAGCGGCTGGATGGCGTCGGCGTTCTCCAGGCCGATGACGAGTGGCTCCTTGAGGGTGATGACTACCGTGTGCGCGTCGGGCGCCTCGTAACTGGCGATGGCCTCCAGGTTGCTGGCGTAGGGATAGCCGTTCTCCGGCGCGCGGGCCTGCTCGAACGTCCAGCGGAAGTCCTCGGCGGTGAGGGGGTGGCCGTCGCTCCAGCGCAGGTCGGGGCGGAGGTAGAAGGTGTAGGTGCGGAGGTCAGGGCTGATCTCCCAGCGCTCGGCCAGCTCGGGCTCGAACTGGCTAGGATCGTGCGGACTGCGGCGGACCAGGCCGCCCGCATAGACGAGACCTTGGTAGGCTCGTGAGGCGGCATCGGTGGTCTTATACGGGTGGAAGCTCACCGCGTCGCTGGTGGCGGCGATCGTGAGGACCCGGCTGGGATTGGTGGCGTCGTTGGCGGGCTGGGGGTTGGTGGGTGGCTGTCGGT
>JADGHJ010000291.1 GCA_019686175.1 Chloroflexota bacterium
GCCAGGTCAGCCTCGTGCCGCCCGCCCCCGCCAACTGTCAGTGAGCCGCGGCTACAAGCGCACCAGCCCGCGTTGGATCGCCACGGCGATCGCTTCGGCCCGCGAGGCGACCTTGAGCTTCTGGAAGATCACGCCCGCGTGGAACTTCACCGTGCGCTCCGTGATATAGAGCTGCTCGGCGATCTCCCGGTTGCGCAGGCCGCGCACCATGAGTTGGAGCACCTCCAGCTCGCGCTCGGTCAGCGCGTCGGGGTCGTCGTCGCGCCGGAGCAGTTGGCCGAGATGCCCCAGCAGCTTCGCGGCCACCGTGGGTTCCAGCAGCGAGCCGCCCTGATGGACGACTCGCACGGCGCGGAACAGCTCCTCGCGCGGCGTGCCCTTGAGCAAGTAGCCTTGGGCCCCGGCTTGGATGGCGTCGAGGATCCGTTCGTCGGTGTCGTAGGCCGTGAGCACCACGATCTTGGCGGTGGGCTGCTGCTCCTTGATCTGCCGGATGGCCCCTGCGCCGTCCATATTCGGCATGTTGAGGTCCATGAGGGTGACATCGGGCTGTAGCTCCGCGGCCTTGCGCACAGCCTCGAGCCCGTCACTCGCGGTCCCGACCACCTGGAGGTCGCGCTGGGTGCTCAACATCCCGGCGAGCCCCTCGCGTACCATCTCATGGTCGTCGGCGATCAAGATGCGTATGCGCTCGTTGGCCATCTGTCGTCCCCCTGGTCCCGTGGGACATCGCTCGCGGGAGCCCAGGGCGTCGCGCTCAGACCACCATGGCTGAGCGCTCGCCTGCGAACGGTACCTGCACGGCGACCCGGGTGCCCAGCCCGGGCGCGCTGTCCACACGGAGCTGCCCGCCCAGCAGCGCCGCGCGCTCGCGCATCCCGGCTAGCCCGAAGCCGCCGTGGGGCCCGGAGCAGACGGGCGTGCTCGGATCGAAGCCCACACCGTCGTCCTCGACCACCAGCTCGAGGGTTCCTGGTCGGTGGATCACGCGCACGTGGACGCGCGATGCCCGGGCATGTTTCGCTGCATTCGCCAGTGCCTCTTGGGCCAGGCGATACAACCCGGTCTCTAGCCGGGCTGGGAGACGGCCCTGGAGCCCCTCGATGACCACCGCGCACGGAAGTCCGTGATCGCGGCTGAAGTCCTCGGCGAGCTGCTCCAGCGCCTCATTCAGCGACAGCCCCTCCAGGGGCGCGGCCCGCAAGTCGAGCACGCTGCGCCGGGCTTCCCGCAGGTTGTCGCGCGCCAGCTGCAGCGCCCGCTGTATGCTACCACGCGCCTGCTCGGGCGCATCGTCCAGCAGCGCGTCGGCCATCTCGAGCTGCAGCGTCAGCGCGGTGAGCCCTTGCGCCAGCGTGTCGTGGATCTCGCGCGCCAGGCGGTTCCGCTCCTCCGCGACTCCCAGTGCCCGGCTGCGTCGCGCCCGCTCCGCTAACGAGGCTTCTAGGGCGGCCCGTGAGCGCTCGAGGTTCTCGGCCATCTGGTTCATGCACTCCGCCAACAGCCCCAGCTCGTCGTCACGGCTCACGGGCACGCGCACGGCGAAGTTGCCGGCGCCGATCGCGGCCGCGGCCGCGGCCAGCGTGGTCAGCGGCCGCCGCAGCCGGTTGGCGAGGCCGAAGCCGGCGGCCACGGCCAGTACGGCGGCCGCGCCCACGAGACCGAGCGCCAGCCCTTTCACCACCCACGCCGATTGGGCTCGTGTCGCGATGCTGGCACGATTCGCCGCCGCGGACCACTCAGCCAGCGCCTCGATCTGCGCCACTAAGGCCTCATGGGCTTGCCGGCCGCTGGTATGCCACAGATACTCCGCGGTGCGGTGCCACCCCTGCTCGTGCAGCGCCAGCTCGCTGACCGCGTACTCATCGAAACGTCTGTACAGCTCCTCGATCCGCGTGAGGATCTCCGCGCCCGGCCCGGGCGGCACGACATCCCACAGCGCGTCGGCCGCCGCCGTGAAGTCACGCCGCGCCGTGTCGATCATCTCGCGGTCGCGCCAGTCGCCGGTCAGTCGATACCCACGCAGGCTGTAGTTCTGCTGTTCCGCGGCCAGGCGCAGGCGCAGTACGCCCGCGCTCATCGCCTCATCGTATACGGCCAGCCGCTGGAGCTCGTCGTTGGTGTTACCGATGTTGGCGATGGCGAGGACCGCCACGACCAGGGCGAACAACGCGGTCGCGCTGTACCCGGCGCGGATCTCCAGAGCGATGCTGCGGCGCAGCCCCGGGAGCGGGCAAGCCGGGACGTCGCGTGTAGCCGCGGAGCAGCGTCGCCTCCGCACCGGCCACAGCCATCCGGTCGCGCCCCCCATCAGCGCTCCTCCGCCAGGATGTCCTCGATCGCGGGGCGCGCGGCCGCTAGCGCCTCGGCTGCGCTCTGTTCGCCCCGCCAGAACGGCCGCAGCGCCGCCTCGAGCACGGCATTCAGCTCGTCGGCGCGCCGCGCTTGAAGGTTCGGTTGCCCGTGGGTCGTCTCCTCCAAGAACACCTGGCTATTGTAGGGCTGGCGGTGCAGGAAGATGTGATCCTCGCGCACCGATCGCCGCGCGGGCGTGATCAGGCCGCTCTCGGCGAACAGGGCCTGCCCTTTCGGCCCCGCGAGGAACTTGAGGAGCTGCCAGGCCGCTTCCGGCTGCGCGCTGATACGCGACATGGCGTAGCCAGCGCCCCCGAGCACGTTGGCCGCCACCTTGCCGCGTGGCAGCCCCACCACGTCCCAGTCGAGATCGGAGGTGTCGGCGAACACGGGCACTTTGCCGTGGCCACCGAACACCATGGCCAGCCGGCCTTCCCGGAACAGCTGGTTGAGGCTATCGGTCTGCAGCAGCTCGATCGGCGGCGTCGAGCGATCCTCGTACATCAGCGTGGCAAGGAACTCCAGGGCCTCGGCGACCGCCGGCTCGTCTAGGCGGGAGCGGGTGGGGTGCAGCGGGTCGTCGAACAAGTCGCCGCCGTTCTGCCAGACCCAGAGCCGCCACCAGTAGGGCTCGAACCCGAACCCGTAGCGGACGACCTCGCCTCGGTCGTCGCGCAGCGTCAGGGCAGCAGCAAGGCGTCGTAGGTCCGCCCAGGTCCAGTCGCTGTCTGGATACGGCAGCCCTGCCGCGTCGAACGCTCGCCGGTTGTAGTAGATCACCTTGGTATCGTTGTCGCGCGGCAAGCCGTACAGCGCGCCCTGGTAGCGGAACAAGTCCAGCAGCGCGGGATAGAAATCGGCGAGGTCCACCCGGTCGCGCGCTAGCCAGGGCTCCAAATTGGCAAGCATGCCCGACGCGGCCCGCATCGGCACGTAGTTGATGAACATCACATCCGGCGAGCGACCAGCGGCCCACTCCTCGGCCAGCCACGTGAAGTACTCCTCCCAAGGCTTGTGAATCAGTTCCACATGGATGGAAGGATGCTCGGCCTCGAACGCCTGAACTACCCGCCGCGTGATCGCCTTCTCCCAGGCGCTGCCCCAGAACGACCAGGAGACCGTTACCACCTGCTCGGGCGACATGGCGCGGGGGCTACGGCCGGCAGAGCGCTGGCCACGCGGCTCAGGAGCCGCAGGGGAGAAACACCCGGCGATCAACACCAGGACCAGCGCCGCGCCGAGCGGTAGGGCCCAGCCCCCGCGCCTGATCTCACCGACTCGGTCCACCCCTGTTCCCCACGGTGGCTGACAGCGGCCGACGACACCTCCGGCGAGCATTGTAGCCAGGGCCCTGCGGGCGCCCGCAACAACGGCCTCAGCTCGACCGCTCGCACCGATGGCCTGGCCACATACGTTGGGTGTGGGCACGGTGGATCGCGGCCAACAGGCACTGGCGCGGCACGTCCTTTAGCAAGCAGGTGCTGGCCCCCGCGGCGAGCGCCTCCGCCGCGGTATCGGGATACACCGCCAGGGCAATCACGGGCAGCCCCTCGCGTCGCCAACGGCCCAGCAGCGCTAGCCCGTGCGTGGTGTCCAGCTCGAGGTCCAGGAGTACCACGCTGGGCCGAAGCGTCGCGGCCAGTGTGACCGCCTCGGCCACGCTGGCCGCCTCGCCTACTACCTGTAAGCGTCGATCAAGCGCCAGCAGGGCCCGTAGGCTCTCTCGGACCCGGGCGTCGTCATCGACGATCAGCACGGTGATCGCGGCGCTCGCCGGTTCCAATCCCCTGTGCCCTCTCGCGCAGCCAGCTTCGAGCCGCCTCGCCCGGCTGGCTCCCTTTCACGTTACGGCGCGACGACACAGGGTGCACCCAGCGCACGTACAGGTGGCCCCCCGGCCGCGTACAGTCACTGTTTGCACCTTCGGACAGGCGGGGCGTCTTCTCCGTCTGGCAGGGTCGCCTCCCATGCCGCCGCGAGCGTTTCCAGCGACTGCCCAAACGCTTGGACGTAGTCGGCCCGGTCCTCGATTCCTGGAGCATGCAGCGCGATGCCCATCGCGTCCCACCCGTAGCGACGCAGGAGAAAATCCACGAACGACGCCCAGGCCGAGTAGTAGATGTTGCGCTCCGCGGCGCTGAGGCAGCCCTCCTGCGGTTCGGTTAGCGGCGCGAAGGCGTGCCCGCGCTGCAAGTCGGCCACCGCGGCGTCCAGCGAGGACCAGCCCTGCCAGGCGAGCCAGTAGGGCTCCGCGGCCCAGGTCGCCAGCCCTTCGCTCAGTCGCACGTCAGGCCCGACGGTGCCCCAGCGATCGTAGGTCAACTGGTGGCCCAGCTCGTGCGCCAGGAACGCCGTGAGCGCCGCGGGCTGATGCGTCTCGGGCCAGTCGAACAGCACCACACGGCGCCGCGTGGGGAGGGTGGCGGCGCGGGCCAAGCAGGGC
>JADGHJ010000292.1 GCA_019686175.1 Chloroflexota bacterium
CGTGGGGATCGTGGCGCTGGTGGCCACCAACCTGTGGCTGCTGCCGTACCAGAGCACGATCTACCTGGCCCTCTACTACGGTATGGGCGCCACGTACACTCACGCCGCCGTGCGACCAGCCGCCTGGGTGTATGCGGCGGCGGTGCTGGGAGGGGTGGCGCTGAGCGTGCCGTATTGGCACGCGCTGGGCCTGCTACCATAGGGCGCCAGGTGCACAGACCACAGTCCCCGCTCCGGCAGCGGAGCGGGGACTGTGAGTAATCGGCTGAGGGACCTTAGGCGGCGTAGGGCCGCAGGCCGGCGCTGTTGCGACGGAGCCGGTGCAGGCCCGCGGCCTCGAGCTGACGGGCCCGCTCGCCGCTGATGCCCAGCCGCTGGCCCACCTCGCGGAGGGTATGCGGCCGGCCCCCGTCGAGCCCGAAGCGCAGGCGCAGCACGGCGCTCTGCGCCGGCTCCAGGGTGTCGAGGGCTGCGGCGACGGCGGCGCGGAGGTCGGCCAGCTCGGCCGCCTCCTCCGTCGGCGGGGCGTCCTCGTCGGCCACCAGCTCGCCGAGCGTGTCGCCGTCCTCGCCGAGATCGAGGTCCAGCGAGAGCGGCTCGCGGGCGGCCGACTGGGCCAGCTCGACCTGATCGACGGATACGCCCAGCTCGGCGGCGATCTCGGCGGGGCGAGCCTCACGCCCAAGGCGCTGCTCGACGGCGCTCGCGGCCTTGCCGAGCTTGCCGAGCAACTCGATCAGGTGCACCGGCAGGCGCACCGTCCGCGCCTGGTCGGCCACTGCGCGGCTGATGGCCTGGCGGATCCACCAGTAAGCGTAGGTGCTGAACCGGAAGCCGCGCTCGGGGTCGAACTTGTCCACCGCGCGGAACAGGCCGAGGTTCCCCTCCTGGATGAGGTCCGCAAGGGGCAGCCCGCGGCCCAGGTAGCGGCGTGCCACACTCACCACCAGGCGCAGGTTGGACTCGATCAGCCGCTTGCGGGCTGCCTCGCCCGCCGCGACCTGGGCCTCCCACTGCGCGCGCTCCTCCGGCGAGCCCTGGCCACTAGCTAGTTGCTCGCTGGCGCGGACCCCCGCGGCGATCTGCCGCGCCAGTGTGACTTCCTCTTCAGCGGTTAGCAGGGGCGTCGCCGCCGCTTCGGTCATGTACAGGCGCAGCAACTCGTCGCGCGCCGACACCTCGTGCTCAACAGCGTGGTCACTGCTCACCGGCCGGGCCTCGTCTAGCACCGATCCTCGTGTCTTCACCGTCGTCGTTCTCCTTCCCAGCCCAGCAGCACGTTCTCGGGAGCCGCGCGGCCTCTCGAGTCACCCCCATCGCCCCGCGCCGACCCGGTCCCGAGGGAAACGTCGCATCGCTCGTGCCAAGCAATTCTACCGTACCCGCTTACTTTTCGCAAGTACGTACACGCACGTTAGTACCCCATGGCGCAAGCAGGTGGCCAGGGAAACATAAACATGGCTTGCAAGATGCGTGCCACTGCGTTCTCCTGGGCGCCGCGGCGTCGTTGGGCTATGATGGTCACCACCGGCGGCCGCCTGTCGTCCGGTCCGCTCGACTCCAGTGCTGACAGAGGAGGGCGAGAGCGCATGCCCGCGCTGCTAACCCCCGAGCAGATGGCGCGCCGCGCTGCCGCCGAGCTGCGCGACGGCGACTACGTGAATCTCGGCTTCGGCCTGCCGCTGCTCGTGAGCAACGTGCTGCCTCGCGACCGCGACGTGCTGATCCACACTGAGAACGGCATGATCGGCGTCGGGCCGCTGGCCCCGCCCGGTGAGGAGGACTGGGAGCTGATCAACGCCGGCAAGCAGCCGGTCACCGAGCTGCCCGGCGCGGCCTACTTCCACCAGGCCGACTCCTTCGCCATGATCCGCGGCGGCCATATCGACGTGAGTATCCTCGGCGCCTATCAAGTCGCGCAGAACGGCGATCTGGCCAACTGGGTCGTGCCCGGCGAACGCATCCCGCGCGTGGGCGGCGCCATGGATCTGGCGGCCGGGGCGCGGCGCGTGATCGTCATCATGACCCACCTTACCAAGCGCGGCGAGCCGAAGCTCGTACCGGCCTGCACCCTGCCGCTGACCGGCCAGTGCTGCGTCGACCTGGTGATCACCGACCTGGCGGTGGTGGCCGTAACGCCAGAGGGCTTCGAGCTGCGCGAGGTCGCGCCCGGCTGGAGCGCCGCCGAGGTGCAGGCGCGGACCGCCGCGCCGCTGCGAGTGAGCGCGGCCTGTCGCGAGATGGCGCTCGAGACACTTCCGGGGAGGACGGGATGACGCTGCAGTACCGCGGGCGTACCATCCGGGGCATCGACATGCACACCCACGTGCCCAAGCGCGGGGGACCGGCGACCAACCCGCGCGCCGAGCAAATGGCGCGCTACTTCCGCAGCGGCCTGATGGGCATGTCCGTCGACGAGATGGCCGCCCTGTACCGCGAGCTGGAGCTGGTGGCCGTCGTGTTCGACATCGATCGCTCGACCTCCGAGGACGAGCCGTTCGAGGGCAACGACTGGGTGGCTGAGGTGGTGCGGCGCCACCCGGACGTGTTCATCGGCTGGGCCAGCATCGATCCCTGGAAGGGCCGCGAGGCGGTGCGCGAGCTGGAGCGCGCCGTGACCGCGCTGGGGCTGCGCGGGTTGAAGCTGCACCCCACCGCCCAGCGCTTCTTCCCCAACGACGAGCGGTTCTACCCCCTGTGGGCCAAGGCGCAGGAGCTGGGCATCCCGGTCGTGTTCCACACGGGTCACACCGGGGTGGGCGCCGGCTTGCCGGGCGGCGGCGGCCTGAAGCAGAAGTACAGCCGGCCGATCCCCTACCTGGACGACGTGGCCGCCGACTTCCCCAACCTGACGATCATCGGCGCACACCCGTCGTGGCCGTGGCAGGACGAGATGCTGTGCATGGCCCTGCACAAGGCCAACGTGTACATCGACCTGTCGGGGTGGTCGCCCAAGTACTTCCCGCCGCAGCTCGTGCAGTACGCCAACACGCTACTCAAGGACAAGGTGCTGTTCGGCTCCGACTTCCCGGTGATCGACCCGCGCCGCTGGCTGAGCGACTTCGCCGAGGCGCCGTTCCGCGACGAGGTGCGCCCGAAGATCCTGATCGAGAACGCCGCGCGGCTGCTGGGGCTGGCGGCCTGAGGCGGAGGCGCCATGGACAAGGTGTATCCGTCGGTCGAGGCGGCGGTGGCCGACATCCCCTCGGGCGCGACGATCCTGGTGGGCGGGTTCGGCACGGCCGGGGTGCCCGAGGCGCTGTGCCGGGCGCTGGCCGCCCGCCGTGTGCGCGACCTGGTGGTGGTGAGCAACGGCACGGGCGAGTTCGGCAGCGGGCTGGCGCAGCTGATCGCCAACCGCTGCGTGCGCCGGGTGCTCGCCTCGTTCCCCGCCCCGGGCCGCGCGCCGGAGTTCGAGGAGCAGTACCTGGCGGGCGAGCTGGAACTGGAGCTGGTGCCCCAGGGGACGCTGGCCGAGCGCATCCGCGCCGGCGGGGCGGGCATCCCCGCCTTCTACACGGCGACGGGGGTCGGCACGCCGCTGGCCGAGGGCAAGGAGGTGCGGGAGTTCGACGGCCGGGAGTACCTGCTGGAGCGCGGCATCCGCGCCGACTACGCGCTGATCCGCGGCTACCGCGCCGACCGCTGGGGCAACGTCGTGTACCGCAAGACGGCGCGCAACTTCAACCCCATCATGGCCACGGCGGCGCGGGTGACCATCGTCGAGGTGGAGGAGGTGGTGCCCGTGGGGGCGCTGGATCCCGAGGCAGTGGTCACGCCGAGCATCTTCGTGCACCGGATCGTGGTCGCGCCACGCGAGCCGGTGCCCCCGGGCGCCCGGTAGCGGGGGGCGTGGCACGGTACAATGGCGCGAGAGCGCGGTGAAGGGGGGGCGAGCGCGATGGCGAGCCAGCGGTCGTCGGTGTGGCTGCACGAGCTGACCTGGGAGGAGGTGGCCGACTACCTACGCACCGATGACATCATCCTGTGGCCGATCGGGGCCACCGAGCAGCACGGGCCGGCGGGCGCGCTAGGGGTGGACAGCTTCGTGGCCAACGCGCTGGCCGAGGATGCCGCGCGCCAGGCGGGCGTGCTGTGCGTGCCGCCGCTGTGGTACGGCGACTCGGCGCACCATCTCGGCTTCGCCGGCACGCTGTCGCTGCGCACCGAGACCCTGATGGCGGTGATGGGCGACATCGCCCGCAGCCTGTACCGGCACGGCTTCCGCAAGATCCTGTTCATCAACGGCAACAAGAGCGCCAATCTGCCCGCCATGCTGGCGGCAGCGAAGAACCTGCGCGAGTACGAGCTGCCGGACACGTTCTTCGCGGTGATCGACCCGATGAAGATCGCGCGGGGCATCGCGCCGGCGCTGAAGGGCACGGTGCCCGAGCACCACGGGGGCGAGCTGGAGATCAGCCACGTCTGGTACAAGTACCCGCAGGGGGTGCGGCCGGACCGCCTGGCGGACACGAATCTCGATTTCCAGGCCATCTTCGGCCCGTACTCCCACAACGACCTGCTGGCCGGTGGCGGGGACACCATCGACGTGCTGTGGACGAGCGCCGACCAGCGGGCGTTTGCGCCGACGGGGCAGTTCACGCCGAACACCGGCGCCTCGCCTGAGAAGGGGCGGCGCTACCACGAGTACCAGGTCCAGGTCATCGTGCGGTTCATCGAGTGGCTGCGCGGCTACCAGGGCCCCATCGGTCGCGCCAACCTGCCGGCGCACGTGCAGGCGC
>JADGHJ010000293.1 GCA_019686175.1 Chloroflexota bacterium
GGTGAAATCCGTGTGGGCGATCGGGCGCACAGCCCCAGGGGCGGCCCACTGCGGCACTGGGGCCGGCAGAGGAAACCGCAGCACCGGGCTGCGCGAAGAACAGCGGGAGGGGGCGGACCTATGTCGCCAGGCGAAGTGGTGGAGATCCACGGCTTGTCGTTCACCCTGACGGCCGACGGCACGCTCAGCGTGGCCGAGGTGCGCGAGCGGGTGGCGGCGCTGGCGGCCGAGAACGCGCGGCTCCGCGAACAGTGGGGGCATGTGGAGGCCCTGCGCCGGCTCGCGGAGGCGACGGTAATCCAGGCCAGCGAGCTGGCGAGGGAGATCGAGGCGGAGGCCAGGGCGCGCGCGGACGCGATGCTCCGGGCCTGCGAAGAAGAGATAGCCGAGCGTCGCCGCCAGCTCGCGGCCCAGCACGCGGCGGAGGTGGAAGCGCTCCAGGCGCGAGCGCGTCAGCTCCAGGAGGCACTCGATGCGGCCACCCGCACGCTAGCGGAGGGGCTCCAGGCGGTAAGTGGAGCCCTGCCCACCGTCACGGCACTTGTCGGCAACGCGAACGCGGCATCCACCGAGGAGGAGCGGCCGTCGGATGCATCCGAGCGTCCTCCAGGTTCGGGAGCGATCGGCGCGGCGTGGGCCGATGCTTCCGAGGCGACCGCCACGGGCGCCGACCAGCCACAGGCCACCGATGCCGTGCCCCAGGTCGAGCCATCGCCAGTCGCGCGGGAGGCGACGGAGCCCTTCGCAGAGACAGGCCTGCCGGCCCCGGAAGAAGCGGCTAGCCAGTCGCCAGCGGTCGATCTATGGGCCGAGGCGACGGAGCTGTCGGAGGACGCGCGCATCCGTGCCGAGCGGCTGGCTGCTATCGATGCGGCGCTGGCCGAGATCGAGGCAGAGCCGGCTCCCGGCGCTCCCGTGCCCGAGACAGACATCACCGAGAAGACGCCCGCACTAGAGGCCCAGCCCCTCGCAGCGTCGGCGGTGGCGGCGCAGCAGGACAGCCGTACCATCGAGGTCGAGATGCGGCCCGTGCGCTCGTTCGCCGAGCTGACCCACGTGACCAAGGTGTTGGGCGAGATCGCGCCCGGCGCGCAACCGGTAGACTTGAGCCTGGCCCTGGAACGGGCGCTGTTCGCGGTGCAGGGACACGCTCCGTCCGAGCTGGCCACCCAGCTTCGCCGAGGGCTGCCCGGGGCGATCGTGCGCGAGCGGGAGGGCGGGCTCGACGTGCTGCTCAGTTCGGCGGAGGGTCAGTAGTCGAGTCCCTTGATCGCTTGGCGCCCGCTGTCGAACGGGTGCTTGACCTTGCGCATCTCCGTGGCCAGATCGGCGATCGCGATCACCCGCGCGATGAACGCCTCACGGTCGTCGTGCCCCGTCAGCAGCACGCTCACACTGGGCGGCCGCTCCTGCACCACCTGGAGCACGGCGTCGAGCGCGAGCTGGCCCTGGCTGACTGCCCCGAGCACCTCGTCGAGGATCACCAAGTCGTAGGCGTCGGACTGGAGCTTCTCCCGGGCCAGCGCGAGGCCCTTCTCGGCCGCCTCCTTGTGGGCCTCGAAGGGGTACGGGTCGCCGAGGATGTTCACGAAGCCGAGACCGGTCGAGATCAGCTCGAACTCTGGCGCCAGGCGGCTGGCCGCCGCGGTTTCACCTACTGGCTCGCCGGGCGGCCACTCGCCGGACTTGGTGAACTGGATCATACAGACGCGCCAGCCGCGTCCCAGCGCCCGCAGCGCCAGGCCGAAAGCGGCGGTGGTCTTGCCCTTGCCCTGCCCGTAGTAGACCAGCACCTGGCCGTGGCGGGGGCGCCGCGTCGCGCTCACCTGTGCCTCCCTCGCCGTCGTCGGGCGTAAGTATAGCCCCGGACGGCTGTCCGCGACCTGGGCGGCATGCTATGATCCGTGGCTGGCAATCCGACTCCCAACCACCCGGCGACGCGGCGGGGCGACAGCGGTGGAGGCACGCGACGAGGCGGAGACCCTCAAACCCGCAGACGTGGGCCTGAGCGACGAGCGGGCCCGCGAGCTGTATCGGGTGATGGTGCTGGCGCGCGTGCTCGACGAGCGCATGTGGACGCTCAACCGTCAGGGCAGGGCGCCGTTCGTGACCCCGGTGCGCGGCCACGAGGCGGCCCAGGTGGGCAGCGCCGCCACGCTCCGGGTGGGCCACGATTGGGTCGTGACCTACTACCGCGACTGGGCGGTGGGGCTGACCCTCGGGGTCACGCCCTACCAGTGCTTGCTGTCGCTGCTTGGCAAGCTCGACGACCCCTTCGCGGGCGGGCGCCAGCTACCCGGCCACTTGAGCGTGCCCGCGCTGCGGCTGCTGAGCCCGTCGAGCGCCGTGGCGACCCAGATCCCGCACGCCGTGGGCACGGCGCTCGCTGCCCGCCTGCAGGGCAGCGACGCCGTGTCGATCGTGTACTTCGGCGAAGGCGCGACCAGCGAGGGCGATTTCCACGAGGCGGCCAACTTCGCGGGCGTCCACCGGCTGCCGGTGGTGTTCTTCTGCGAGAACAACGGCTACGCGATCTCGGTGCCGCTGGCGCGCCAGATGCCCACGCCCACGGTGGCCGAGCGCGCCGCGGCCTACGGGTTCCCAGGCGTGCGCGTCGATGGCAACGACCTGCTTGCGGTGTACCAAGCGACTGCGACCGCCGTCGAACGCGCGCGGGCCGGCGAGGGACCGACGCTGATCGACGCGGTGACGTATCGCCTGCTGCCGCACTCCAGCGACGATGACGACCGCACCTACCGCGACCCGGCGGAGGTCACGGCGGCGGCCGCGCGCGACCCGCTGCCCCGCTGGCGCGACCGGCTCTACGCCCTGGGCCTGTGGAGCGAGGCCGAGGACCGAGCGCTGTGGGACAAGACGCGCGGTCGCGTGGCCGCCGACGCCGAGCAAGCCGAGCGCGCGGCCGATCCCCCACCCAGCGACCTGCTGACCCATCTCTATGCCGAGCCGGGCCGATGAGCAGGCCGATAGCCGCGGACGCCAGCGGGCCCACGAGCCCCGAGGATACGGTCGAGCTGACCTACGTGGAGGCGGTGCGCTGGGCGCTGCGGGAGGCGCTGGTCAGCGACCCACGGGTGTTCTTGCTGGGCGAAGACATCGGCGCGCGGGGCGGCGTGTTCCGCGTCACCGATGGCCTGCTGGCCGAGTTCGGGCCGCAGCGAGTCATCGACACGCCGATCGCCGAGTCCGTCATCGTGGGCCTCGCCCTGGGCGCCGCGGCGGCGGGGATGCGGCCGGTAGCCGAGATCCAGTTCGCGGACTACGTGCACCCAGCGGCCGACCAGTTGATCAACGAGGTGGCCAAGCTACGTTACCGCTCGCACGGTGGCTGGGGCTGTCCGCTGGTAGTGCGGATGCCGTATGGGGCGGGCGTGCACGGTGGCCCCTACCACTCGCAGAGCGTCGAGGCGCTGTACTTCCACGTGCCAGGGCTCAAGCTGGTGGCGCCCGCGACCCCGCGCGACGCCCGCGGGCTGCTGCTCGCCGCCATCGACGATCCCGATCCGGTGCTGTTCTTCGAGCACAAGCGCTTGTACCGCCGCGTGCGTGGCACGCTCCCGCGCGCGCCGGAGCGGCTGCCGCTTGGGCGCGCGGCGGTCGTGGCCCCGGGCGACCGGGCCACGGTGGTCAGCTACGGGGCGAGTGTCCACGAGGCGCTGCGCGTGGCGGCTGCACTCCAGGCCGAGGGCATCGCCATCGAGGTGATCGACTTGCGGACGCTGGTGCCGCTCGACGTAGAGACGGTGCTGGCTTCCGTGCGCAAGACGAGCCGCGTGCTGGTGTACCACGAGGACACGCGTCGCGGCGGGATCGGCGCGGAGATCGCGGCCACGATCGCCGAGGCGGCATTCGAGTATCTGGATGCGCCGCCGGTCCGCCTGGCGGCGCCGGATTGCCACGTGCCGTTCGCCGCCCCGCTAGAGGAAGCGTACCTGCCGCTGGCTCCCCAGCTTCTGGCCGCGCTCCGCCGCCTTCTCGCCTACTGACCGCGGCTCGCGTCCCACTGAGCAGGACCGGGGCGCGATTGTGGCACGGGCGCCCGCGACAGGCGGCCGTGGCCAGTGTATAATCGGCGCTGGCCCGCCGGTCCGGGCGGGTAACTGGGAGGGGAGCTGGGGAGCACCCCAGCGGGAGGAGACGGCGCATGCGGCGACTCATCGGAGCGCTCATGCTGGGCGGGCTGCTCGCTGCCAGCGTGGTGGCCGCGCCTCAGGCGGCGGCGCAGAGCTACGGGCCTGGGCTCGACTGGAGCACCTGGTACGGGCCGTACGCCAGCCCCATTGGGGCCACGGGCTTCGGCTCGACCGGCTACGGCTGCGGTCTAGGAGCCTATGGGTTCTCGGCGTACGGCTACGGGACGATGATCGGCGTCGGGCCCGGGCTGCCGTACTGTGGCGGGTTCGGCAACTACCCGTACATGTATCCGTTCTTCGTGGGCTATCCGTTCACGAATGCGGTAGGCGCGGGTGGCGCGTTGGCGCTGTCGCGCATCGGGAA
Source organism: Chloroflexota bacterium (assembly GCA_019686175.1). Lineage (GTDB taxonomy): Bacteria > Chloroflexota > UBA6077 > UBA6077 > JAJPHF01 > JADGHJ01. The sequence goes on from JADGHJ010000293.1 coordinate 4,516, forward strand.
CCCGAACCCGTTCTATGGGACGACCGGCTGCGACGCGCTCGCGCTCGGTGGGTTGTTCGCCGGGCAGCCGACCGGCGTCTACTTCCCCGGGGCGGCGGGGCAATTCGCGATCGGCAACAACGTGTCGTTGCTCAACTTGACAAGCCCCGCGCTGGGGTTGTTCACGAACTTCGGGACCCTGGGCGGCCAGAA
>JADGHJ010000294.1 GCA_019686175.1 Chloroflexota bacterium
CCCACACCCTGCCGGACCCAGGGGCAGACGCGCGGCCGACCTCGCCAGAGCAGGGGCGCGCCGGCGAGGTCGGCCACCCGTGTGTATAATGCGGCGCGCCGCCGCGGCGATCAACTACGCCCAGAGATGCAAACAGCGGGCCTGGCGGCCTGGGCAGCGGAGATGGTCCGGACATGGCGGGCGGCGAGGATCGACATCGCATGAAGACGCTGCTGCTGACCAACGAATACCCGCCCCACACCTACGGCGGGGCGGGCGTGCACGTGGAGTTCCTCAGCCGCGAGCTGGCCCAGCTCATGGACGTCGAGGTGCGCTGCTTCGGCGACCAGGACGTTCAGGAGCCGCACTTGCGCGTGCGCGGCTACCCGCCCGATCCGGACGCCCAGGCGGCGTCGCGCTACCTGCGCCCCGCCTTCGATGCCCTGGGCCGCGGGGTGGCGTTCGCGGCCAACCCGCCGGTCGACGCCGATGTGGTGCACTGCCACACCTGGTACAGCCACCTCGGCGGCATCCTGGTGCGGCTGGCGTACGGCATCCCGCTGGTGATCACCATCCACTCGCTGGAGCCGCTGCGCCCGTGGAAGCGCGAGCAGCTCCAGGGCGGCTACGAGGTGTCCTCGTGGGTCGAGCGCACCGCCCTGGAGATGGCCGACGCCATCATCGCCGTCTCGCAGGGCACCCGCGCCGACGTGCTGCGCCTGTTCGCCGTGCGGCCCGAGCGCGTGCACGTGATCCACAACGGCATCGACCTGCGCCTGTACCGCCCGGTGGCGGAGACGGACGCACTGGTGCACTACGGCATCGACCCCGGCCGACCGTACGTGCTGTTCGTGGGGCGCATCGCGCGCCAGAAGGGCATCATCCATCTGGTGCGCGCCATTCCGGAGATCGATCCGGCGGCGCAGGTGGTACTGTGTGCGGGGGCGCCAGACACGCCGGAGATCGCGCGGGAGATGGAGGATGCCGTCGCCACGGTGCGCGCCCGGCGGCCAGGGGTGATCTGGATCCAGGAGATGGTGCCGCGCGAGCAGCTCGTGCAACTGTACTCGCACGCGGCGGTGTTCTGCTGTCCGTCGATCTACGAGCCGTTCGGCATCATCAATCTGGAGGCGATGGCCTGCGGCACGCCGGTGGTGGCGAGCGCCGTGGGGGGCATCCCCGAGGTGGTGGTCGACGGCGAGACAGGGATCCTGGTGCCACTGGAGCAGCAGGCCGAGGCCCCATTCGAGCCGGTGGACCCGGCGCGCTTCAGCCACGACCTGGCGGCGGCGATCAACCGCCTGCTGCGCGACCCGGCGCTGCGTCAACGGATGGGCGCGGCGGGGCGCGCGCGTGTGGAGCGCGAGTTCTCCTGGCGGGCGATCGCGGAGCGCACGGCGGCGCTGTACCGCGCGCTGCTGCCGTCGGTGGGCCGGAGCGACGCTGGACGCGTGTGAGGAGGGGCGGGTGAGCACATCAGCACGGGGCACTGCGAGCTGGCTGGCGGCGCGGCTGGCGTGCCGTGGCGTGCACTACGGCTGGGTGGTGGCGGCGATCACCTTCGGCGTGCTGCTCACCACTGCGGCGATGCGCGCCCTGCCGGGTGTGCTGCTGCGACCGCTGGAGGCCGAGTTCCACTGGGAGCGCGCGGCGATCACTGTGGGCGTGGCGATCAGCCTGCTGCTGTACGGCGTGGTCGGACCGGTAGTAGGCCGGCTGATGGACAGCCTCGGGCCGCGGCGGGTGATCCTGGGCGCTCTGGCGCTGATGGGCGCCGCGGGGCTGGGCGTGCTGTGCATGGACCAGGTGTGGCAGTTCGACCTCCTGTGGGGCGTGCTGGTCGGCGCGGGCAGCGGCGCGGCGGCGTCGGTGCTGACCGCCTCGGTGGTGAGCCGCTGGTTCGTGGCGCGGCGGGGGACGGTGACGGGCCTGCTCAGCGCGGCCACCTCGGCCGGCCAGATCGTGTTCGTGCCCACCGCGATGTGGCTGGCGCTCGCGGCCGGCTGGCGGGCGAGCGTGCTGCTGATCCTGGGGTTGATGCTGCTGGTGATCGCGCCGCTGGTCGTCGTGTGGTTCCGCGACAGCCCGGCCGAGGTGGGCCAGCGACCGTTCGGGGAGCGGACCAGCGCGCTGGTGTCTGCGGCGCCCGAGGCCGGCGAGCGCACACCGCTGCGGGTCGCCCTGCGCTCGCCCGACTTCTGGTGGATCGCGGGCGGCTTCTTCATCTGCGGGTACACCACCAACGGGTTGATCGCCACCCATTTCATCCCGCACGCCACCGAGCACGGCGTGGGCGAGCTAGCCGCCGCGAGCATCCTAGGGCTGATCGGGGGCACCAGTGTGCTGGGCACGATCGCCAGCGGGATGCTGTGCGACCGCGTGCGCAACCGGCGGTGGCTGCTGGCGACGTTCTATCTGTTCCGCGGGCTATCGCTGCTGTTGCTGCCGCTGATCAGCAGCAGCACGACGCTGCTGACGGTGTTCGGCGTGCTGTACGGGCTGAACTGGTTCGCGACGGCGCCGGTGAACCAGGTACTGCTCATGGACCTGTTCGGCCGGCGCTCGGTGGCGCAGATCTACGGGTGGGTGTTCTTCGGGCACCAGCTGGGCTCGGCGCTGGCCGCGTACCTGGGGGGCTGGGTCCACGACCGCGTGGGCAGCTACGAGCCGGTGTTCGTGGCGGCCGGCTGTGCGGGCGTGGTGGCGGCGGCGTTCGCGCTGCAGCTCCGCGAGGGCCGCCGGGGCGTGCTGGTGCGACCGGCGACGGCCTAAGACACGCGAGCGGTGTGGGGAGGGTGTCATGGGCGAGCCACAGCCACGGCGCTGGCGCGAGCAGCGCTGGCTCATCGACAGCGTGATCCGCACGGAAGGGATCGACTGGGACCAGCCGCGCAGCCAGTACCTCTCGGCGCCGTGTGGCCCGGAGGCCGCGGCCGACTTCCAGCTCATCCGCCAGCGAGTGCAGAAGTTCGCGGATTTCAGCTCGGCGTTCGAATTGGCGGCGCGGCGTCGCGAGGAGCGAGCGGCGGCCGCGGAGGCGGCGGGCGAGCGCGTGACGGCACGCGAGAACTACTTCGTGGCGGCCGTCCACTGGGCGGCGGCGCAATGGCCCATAGCGGAGAACAACGCCCGCAACCTGGAGCTCAATGAGCGCAAGGTGGCCTGTTACAGCGCCTACGCGCGGCTGGCGGACCATCCCGTGGAGCGGGTGCTGATCCCCTTCCAGGGGCGAGCGCTGCCGGCCTGGCTGCACCTCCCGCCCGGCTACGCCGGCGGCCGGCTGCCGTTCGTGGTGCTCCTGCCGGGGATGGACAGCTTCAAGGAGGCGACGGTGGCGCTGTACGGCGACCGCTGGCTGCAGCGGGGCCTGGGCGTGCTCGCGCTGGAGATGCCGGGGCAGTACGAGGCGGCGGTGCTGGGCGTACACGCCAGCGTGGACAACTGGGCGGCGGCGGCGCCGGTGGTGATGGACTGGCTGCTGGCGCGGCCGGAGGTCGATCCCGAGCGCGTGGCGGTGGCGGGCAACAGCTTCGGCTCGCTGATCGGGACCATTATGGCGGGCGCCGAGCCGCGCTTCCGGGCCTGCGCGGTCAGCGCGGTGATCCACGAGCCGGGCTGCGATACGATCTTCAACTGGGCGTCGCCGACCTACAAGGCACGGTTCATGTACATGGCCGGCTACGAGGACGAGGCAGCGTTCGATCGGTTCGCGGCGTCGCTGACCTGGGAGGGCTGGGCCGAGCGCATCCGGGCGCCGTACATGGCGTTGGCGGGCGAGGCGGACGAACTGAGCCCGCTGGAGCACACCGAGCGGCTGTGCGCGCGGCTGGCCGGGCCGAAAGTGCTGGTGGTGTACCAGGACACGCGGCACTCGCTGGCGGGGAGCCCGGCGGTGGCGCTGGGGCCGTCGCCGCGGGCGCTGCAGGCCGACTGGCTAGCCGCGCGGCTGGCCGGGGCGCCGGCGGCGTCGGAGCGCTGGTACATCGACCACACAGGCCGCCTGACGCGCACGCCGTGGTGAGGGGCGCGGGGCGAAGGACGCGGTGGATGGTGACTCTGGAGGAGTTTCTGGCACAGGCCGAGACGACCCCGCCGCGGGAGTACGTGGCGGGGCAGGTGGTGGAGCGGCCGGCGCTGGCGGAGCGCGAGCGCTGGCTGCGGGCCGATCTGGCGACGCTCTTGTACGGCTGGGCGCGCACCACGGGCCGCGGGGCAGTGGCCACGGAGGTGCGCTGCACTTTCGGCGGCGGGAGCTACGTGCCGGACGTGGTGTACTTTGCCGAGCGGCCAGCCGAAGGCGCCGGGAGTGCCGCGGGCCTGGTGGCGACGCCAGACTTCGTGGCGGAGATCTGCCCGGCGGCGGTGGACCCGGCCTGGTTCGCCGCACGGATGGCCGAGTACGTGGCGCACGCGGTGCGGCTGGCGTGGCTGATCGACCCGGCGGAGCAGGCGGTGACGGTGTACGCGCCGGGCGAGGGGCCGCAGCGGGTGACAGCGGGTGGGATGCTGGACGGCGGGGCGGTGCTTCCCGGCTTCTTCCTGTACGTGGACGACCTGTTCGCGGTGCTGGAGGAAGAGGAGTGACGGCGCCGGCGTCTCCGGTTGGGCCGTGGCTGCGGTGCGGGCCGGCCTGGGCGGGGCCTCGGCAGGTGGGGGCGTATCGCATGCGCGTGCTGACCTGGCGAGTGGGGGCAGGTTGGCAGGGCG
>JADGHJ010000042.1 GCA_019686175.1 Chloroflexota bacterium
AGTGGTCGCGGCGGTCCGCACGGTGCGGCGCCGGAGCAGCTGAACGTCCTCGGTTGTGCAGGGCGGGGGCGGCGGCGCGCGCGAGCCGCCTCCTGCTTTGCGGTTCGCTGGGGAGGCACCCGCGCGACCAGGGCGGGAGCGGTGTGGTAGGCTGAGCGCGGGGAGGCTCGGATGCCCGCACCGCTCTGGCTCGCCCGCTTCAACCGCCGTGTGACCAATCGCCTGCTTGGTCCGCTCGCCCCGTGGTTTCCGAGCTTGGGGATGGTCATCCACGTGGGCCGCAGGACAGGGCGGCGCTACCGCACGCCCGTGACGCTCTTCCCACGCCCGGGCGGCTACGTCATCGCCCTGACCTACGGCCGCCAGGCCGACTGGGTGCGTAACGTCCTGGCGCGCGGCTGCCTGCTGCAGACGCGGGGGCGCACCTGGCGCGTCGCGCCCCGGCTGGTCCACGACGCGCGCCGCCGCCTGGTGCCTCTGCCCGTCCGGCCCGTGCTGCGGCTGCTGAACGTGGCGGATTTCCTCGAGCTGACGCTAGAGCAGCCCGTGGGGCCGACGCGCCGTCAGGAACGCGCCCGCTGTGGATCAGCGGAAATAGGGTAGCACGCGCTCACCGGCCAGCCGGATGCTCTGCGCGACCAGCTCCGCCGGCATCTCGCCGGGCGCCACCCGGAGCTGCACGTGCGTCACGCCCACGGCCGCGTACGCTTCCAGCCGAGCGACGACAGTGGCTGGCGAGCCGATCAAGCACAGCGCGTCGGCCAGCGCCTCGACGAGATCCGGGTCGTCGGGGCGTGCGGGACGCCCGTCGCGCCGTGGCAGCGGGCTGCCGGCCGCCACGTAGTAGCGCAGCACCCGCGCCACGTGTGGGCCGCCATCGCGCCAGGCAGCCGCATCCGTGGGCGCGATCACGGCCAGCCGGTTGACCGACACGCAGGCGGGCGCCGACCCCTTGCCTGCCGCGGCCAGCGCGGCGCGGTAGCGCGCGCTCTGCACGCGGATCTCCTCCAGGGTGTAGCGCGTCGAGGCGTACCAGGCGTCGCCGTAGCGCGCGGCGCGCCGTGCGGCGCGGGGCGCGAGGCCGCCCACCCAGAGCGGCGGGCCGCCGGGCTGCACCGGCAGCGGCGCGAGGCCGCCCTCTACGCGCAGCAGGCGGCCCTGATAGCCCGGCGCTCCCGACCAGAGCGCGCGCAGCAGGGCGAGGGTCTCGTCGACGCGGTCGCCCAGCCCGGCGCGCTCCACGCCGAACCGCGCCCAGTCGGCGGGGCTACCCAGGCCCACCCCGAGCGTGAACCGTCCGCCCGCGAGCTGGTCTAGCACGGCGGCCTCGTAGGCGAGGCGCAGCGGCGCCCACATCGGCAGCAACACTACCCCGGTGCCCAGCCGCAGGCGTGTCTGCGGCGCGAGCGCGGCCAGCGCCAGCAACGGCGCCGGCAGGTGTGCCGCGCCCGGTCGCTGCGGGTAGGACTCGCCCGCCCACACCGACTCGAAGCCGTACCGCTCGGCCAGGTGGATCAGCGGCACGTACTCGGCGAGCACCCGGTCGAGGGTAGCGTGCGCCGCCCCGAAGTCGAGCGCGAGTCCGAACTGCAATCGTGCCATCCTCCGCTCCCAGGCACTATTCGCCGTACAGCTCGGCCAGGAACCCCGCGCGCTCCAGCTCCTCCAGCGGCCCCGTGTTCACGAGCTCCTCGGGCTTGACGGTACGGGCTCGCGGGTCATGGCTCGCCACCTCGTCGAGCACGGTCTGCAGGCCCGCGAGGGTGGGATACGGCCGCTTCTGCACGATCTGCCGATAGTAGGCGATCGTCTCGTCCAGCAGGGCGGGGTCATCGGTGCGCGTGTACTTGGCTAGCGCGGCGCGCGACGCCTCGTCGTCGGTGAGGTACAGTTTGATGCCCTCCAGCACGGCACGGACGAACCGCCGCGTCACCTCGGGGTTGGCCTCGACGTACGGCTGCAGCCCGATCACCACGGTGCTCTGGTAGGGGATGTCGAGCTGGCCCAGGTCGGCCAGCACCCGGTAGCCGGCCTGCTGGGCGCGCAGGTTCGTCGGCGGGGTGAACACGCCGCCCACCACCGCGCCGGATTGCATCCCCGCCAGGATCTCGGGCACGCCGCCGAGCTGCAGGTACTGCACATCGGCGTCGGGGTCCAGGCCCCAGTAGCGCAGCGCGAGCCGCGCCGCGATGTGCGGCTGGCCGCCCAGCCGGCTGATGCCGATCGGCTTGCCTCGGAGCTGCTCCGGGGAGGTGATGCTCGGGTCGACCATGAACAGGTTGGGGAACGTATTGATCAGCCCGAGCAGGATGCGCACCGGCGCGCCGGCGACGTACGCCGCGGTCGGCTCGTAGCCCGCGCCCGCGGAGAACTGCACGTCGCCCGCGAGTAAGCTTTGCATCGCGGTCGTCCCGCTGGCGATATATACGGCTTCTGCCGTCAGCCCGTGCTTGGCAAACAGCCCCTGCTCGGCGGCGAGGTAGATCGGCACCTGGGATCCGGACAGGGTGGAGTAGCTGACGGTGATCTTGTCCGGTAGTGGCGGAGCGCCGCTGGCGGTCGCCGCGCCCGCCGCTGGCGGCTCGGAGCGCGCGGGGGCCGACGGCCCACTGCAGGCCAGGACCAGCAGAGCCAGAGACGCCACGAATACGAGCCACCGCATGGTGTCTTCCCTCCGGCAGGGTGGGCAGGCTCCGCCCAGGATGCTAGCAGGCCGGGAGCGGCGGAGCTAGCGATGCCCTGCCGGTGGCACACCGGGCTCATCGCCGTTCGCTGCGCGCTGGCTCGGTCGCCCGACCGTGTGCGCGAGGTGCGGCGGCACTAGCCGTCAGTTTCCGGCTGCTGCTGGGCCTCCTCATCGGCGTGCTCGACGACCGCCCGCAAGACAGCTTGCGGGGTTCCGCCCTTGAGTTCCAGCCAGGCAGCCGCGACGATCGCTTGCAGCAGGCCCGCCACCGGGGCGGCGAAGAGCGCTCCCCAGGCGCCGAACAACTCCGTGCCGATCAGGAGCGCCAATAACCCTATCGCGGGGTGGATGCCGACCGACGGCCCGATGATGCGAGGCCCCACGATATCCCCCTCGATGACGTGTACCAGGACGAAGTAGCCGAGCACTAGCAGCGCCTTGCCCCAGCCACCGAGGAGCGCGACGAGGACCGAGACCGCCCCGGAGATGAACACGCCTACGACCGGGACGAACTCCATGAAGAAGGCCAGCACACCAAGCAACACCGCGTAGCGCACTTGCAGGAGTGCCATGCCGGCGCCGACGAGCAGGCCGATCAGCACCGCTAGCGTGAGCATGCCCCGGATGTAGCCGCCGATGACGCGGCGAAAGATGGCGACCAGGAGCACCGCGTGGCGCCGCTGACCGGGCGGCGTCTTCTCCTGCAGCCAGCCGACGAGGCGCGGGCCGTTGGCCGCCATGTAGACGCTCAACATCACCACGAGCACGGCATCGACGAGGGTCTCGATCGCCCGCGGCAGGAACGCCAACACCTCCCCCGCCATGCGGCTGGCGGTCGTCTGCAAGTCGGCTAGCGCTTGCTGCTGTGCCGTCTGGAGCTGAGCCGGTGTGACCCCAAACGGCTCCAGCAGCCGTAGTAGCTCGGGCTGGAACTGCTCCAGTTGCAGGATGTAGCTGGGCAAGTCGCTCACTAGCACCGTGATCTCGTTGACAGCCCTGAGAATGACGAACGAGCCGACGCCCAGCACGATCGTGGTTGCGGCTACATACGCCACCGCGACGGCGACCGGCCGCGGTAGCCGGCGCGAGAGGAGCTGCACCAGCGGCGTGAGCGCGAACGCGAGGCTGCCGCTGAGCGCGAGCAGCAGCAGCGTCCGGGCCACATGCCCCATGAGCCAGCCGACCGCGACGACGACGGCCAGCCAGGCCAGGATCGTCAGCGGCAGGTAGAAAGCGCGCTGCCAGGACGGCGACATCGCCTGCCCCTACCTTGCTAGCCGCACGGGCGACCGCTCGCGCCCCGTAGGCCGCGATCGGCCGCGGGTCCCGAGGGGTTAGTGAGCTCGCCGCGGAGAGCAATGAGCAGTGCAGCCGCCAGGAGCATCGTCGCCCCCGTGGCCAGTAGCCGCAAGCCGAGCATGATGACGGCCGCCGTGGAGCCAGGGACCCCGAAGGCCACGAAGGCCGTTACCCCCGATAGCTCGGTGGTGCCCAGCTTGGCCGGGACCGGCACCAGGATGACCGCGAGAACAACGACCGCGTAGATGCCCATCACTTGCACGAAGGTCATCGTATGCACGCCAGCGGCGACGACGATGACGTAGAGGTCCGCCACGTAGACCAGCATGTACACCGCCGTCGGGACCAGGGCGCGGGCAGTGCGCCACGTGGCGAGCTCGACGGCTGCATCGAGGAACTCGTCCGTGATCAGCAGCCCCCGGCGCACCCACGAGGGCGTCCAGCCCGCCAGGTGCACCTCCCAGTAGCGCACCAGGAGCCGCAGCAGCACGAGCACGGCCAGCCAGGCGACCACGGTGCCGACCAGCGTCCAGGGGAGCCAGGGGCTATTCGGCAGCCCGACGACTAGGGCGACCGGCAGGGCCAGCGCGCTTTCGAGCGCGAGCGTCGCGGTCGTCGCCGTCGAGGAGCGGACGATCGGCAACTCGCCGAACCCTTCCAGCCGCGCCAGAATATAGTTCTGGACGTAGACGCCGCCCGGGAAGGTCTTGGCCAGCTCACCTCCCGCGAGCGCGGCGAGCATGGGGCGCCAGGGCACGCGGATGTCGAGCTGCTCGAGCAGCTCGTGCCACAGGAACGCCCGAGCGCCAAGGTACGGCACGCCGAGCAAGAGAACGATCCACCAGGTCTGGCCCACGATCGCCCAGAGATAGGTCCCGCCCTGTGGGCTCGCGGCCAGCGCCGATACGTAGCCCACCAGCCCCAGCGTGATGGCGACGGGCAGTACGATCTTGAGGTCGGCCCGCTGCCGAACCCAGCTCGCCACGCGTCGGTGTCGTGGCGGCTGCGGCGTATCGGGCTGTGCCATGATGTCGTGCCTCGCTCCGTGCGTCGGCGCGCGCCCGCTATCCCCGGCGCCGACCGCTCCCAGCCGCTCGCGCGGCGCGCCACCACGCCAGCGCAGGACGAGCAGCGCGACGCTCGCTACGGCGATAGTCATGCCAGTGGCCTGCGCGCGCAGGCTGAGGATGATGATGGCAGCGGTCGGCTCGGATACACCATGCGCGATCAGCGCCATCAGCCCCCCGAACTCGGTGAGGCCCACCTCCGTGGGCACCGGCACGAGAATGACGGAGAGGACCACGAACGCGTAGATGCCGATCGCGTCGACGACGCCGATGGAGGTAATATCGAGCGCCCGCAGGATGGCGTAGAGGTCGGCCACGTAGATGAGCATGTACATCGCCGTGGGGACCAGATTGCGGGTCGTGCGCCAGGTGAGCAGGTCGCCGCCGGCCGCCAGGAACTCCTCCAGGAACAGTGTGCCGCGGCGTAGCCACCCGGGCGCCGTCGGCGGCATCCGCCGTAGACCAAACCGGACCAGGAGCCAGGCCAGCCCCAGCCCCGCGACCCAGGCCGCCACGATGGCGATCAGCACCCAGCGAACGGTGGGCCGGCCCGGCCAGCCGACCACCAGCGCGACCGGGACGGCGAGCGCGGCCTCCAGCCCCAACATGGCCGTGGAGGCCATCGTCGCGCGCGCCACCGCCTCGTGGCCGAAGTGCTCCAACCGGGCCAGCAGGTAGTTCTGCACGTACAGGCCGGCGGGCAGGCTCTTCGTGATCTCGCCGCCAGCGAAGGCGACGAGCATCGGGCGCCAGGGCACCTCGAGCCCGAGGGTCGCCAGCAAGTCGTGCCACACGAGCGCGCGGAGCGCCAGGTACGGGAAGGTGAGGAGCAAGACGAGCCACCAGGTTTCCCGGACGATGCGCCAGAGCTGTCCCCCGCTCTCGGGCGCGATGGCGATGCTCACCACGTAGGCGAGCAGGCCCACGCCCACCACGAGCGGTAGGAGGACCTGGATCCGCGTGAGCTGCTGCAGCCAGCCGCGCCGCAGCAGACGCACGCCAGTCCGTGAAGTATCAGGCCCGCTCACACGCCACCAGCTCGCGGAAGCGGGCCAGTACCCCACCTACCGTGGCCTCCCGCCGAGTGACCAGGCAGTGGGGCACCTGCATGGGAGCCGCCCAGACGACGGAGCAGGGCAGCCACCAAGGCACGATCAGGAAGGGGGTGCCACAGGCCGCCGCCACGAACCAGAGCCCGCTCTCGACGCTCACGAGCGCCGTGGCGCCCTCGATGACGCCGGCCACCTGACGGACCGGCAGCCCGAGCAGCGGGGTCGTCCCCGGAATCGCGGCCTGGTCGGCGGCCGCCAGCGTGAGCGGCTCGTAGCCCTCGGCCCGCAGGAGGCGGGCGAGCCGCGCCCACGCGGCGGGCTGCCAGCCCTTGATGTGGCGCCAGAGCCAACCGGCTAGCGGGAACCGATACTGGCCGATATGGGGCGCCAGAGCGACGTACGGCCGGGGCAACGTGCGGGCCACCTCGCGGTCCTCCTCGCGCAGCGCCAGCACCGGCCGGAAGCGACGCATCGGCTCCAGGTGCAAGAAGGTGGCCAACCACTGCCCGCGCGCCTGTATCCAGAGGTCGCGGTAGTAGAGCCACGGCCAATGATGGCGCCAGTCCCGCAGCATCGCGAGAGCCAGCGCTCGCGGACGCAGATCGTGAACCACCGTTGGGCTGCCGCAGCGCTGGCGCAGCGCCACGGCGAGGTCGTCGCCCGCTCCATAGAGGAGCGTGTCGATCACCGGGTTGTGCTCCAGGATCCGACTGATGGGCCGGTCGGGGCAGCCCACCACCAGTTCACGTGGCCGCACCTGGCGCCGGTATTCGTACAGCACGGCCGTGAGCCACAGCAGGTCACCCAGGTGGTAATCCTCGCCTACCAGGAAACCGTGCGCGGGTCCTCCGTCCCGCATCGCCTCGCACTCGCCGGACACACTATGGGCCATCGGTCGCCGTGAGCCCAGACGGCTACCGGCGCGCCGACAGATTGTGCACGAGCCGAGAAGCCGACCGGGCCGCCGCGAAACTCCTCGCAGCACCAGGTCGGATACGTGCTGCGGTTGGCATGCGATATGCACGGGGCCGGCGCAGCGACCGGGAGCCGCGGTGGGCTCCAAGGTGCTGTGCACAAAATATGCCGGCCTGGAGTGGTGATGGGCGGCGCGAGGCCCGCGGCTCGAACCGGCTCGCGGCCTACGCCGCCGTCGTGCAGCCCAAGGAGAGACGATGCGCAAGACCCTCTTGCTCAACCCTCCATCCTATGAGGGATTCGACGGCGGCGCGGGCTCGCGTTACCAAGCGCGGCGCGAGATCCGGTCCTTCTGGTATCCCACCTGGCTGGCCCAGCCGGCGGCACTCATTCCCGGCAGCAAGCTCGTGGATGCGCCGCCCCACCGAGTGAGCGTGGACGCCGCGCTCGACCTAGCCGCACAGTACGAGCTGGTGATCGTCCACACGAGCACGCCCTCGTTGGCCAGCAACATGCGCTTCGCGGAGGCACTGAAGCGTCGCCAGCCTAATACCCTGATCGGGTTCGTCGGGGCTCACGTGGCGGTGCTGCCGGAGCAGACGCTGCGCGCGTGCCCGGCCATCGACTTCGTCGCGCGGCGTGAGTTCGACTTCACGCTCGCCGAGATCGCGGCTGGCCGGCCGCTCGCCGAGGTAGCGGGCATCAGCTACTGGGACCACACCCGCGCCGCCGTGGTCCACCAGCCCGAGCGGCCCTTGCTGACCAACATGGACGAGCTGCCCTTCGTGGTCCCCGTCTACCACCGCGACCTGGTGATCGAGAACTACTACATCGGCTACCTCAAGCACCCGTACGTGTCGCTGTACACGGGGCGGGGCTGCGCCTCGCGCTGCACGTTCTGCCTCTGGCCGCAGACAGTGGGTGGCCACGTGTACCGCCAGCGCAGCGCGGAGCACGTCTATGAGGAGATGAAGCTGGCCCGGCGGCTGTTCCCGCAGGTCAAGGAGTTCTTCTTCGACGACGACACGTTCACCGACAACCGCCCCCGCGCGGAGGACATCGCGCGCCGCTTGAAGACGCTCGGCCTCGTCTGGTCGTGCAACGCCAAGGCGAACGTCCCCTACGCGACGCTCAAGGTGCTCCGTGAGTGCGGACTACGCCTGTTGGTCGTGGGGTTCGAGTCCGGCAACCAGCAGATCCTGAACAATGTGCGGAAGGGCATTCGCCTGGATCGAGCGTTCGAGTTCGTGCGCGACTGCAAACGGCTCGGCATCAAGATCCACGGCACGTTCATCCTGGGCCTGCCCGGGGAGACGCGGGAGACGATCCGGCAGACCATCGAATTCGCTCGCGCCATCGATCCTTACACTATCCAGGTGTCGTTGGCCGCCCCGTATCCCGGCACGGAACTGTACGCGCAGGCGGTCGCCAACGGCTGGCTGAAGACCGATGCCCTGCTGGACGACCAAGGGTTCCAGGACGCGACGCTCGAGTATCCGGGCCTGTCCCGAGAGGAGATCTTCCGCGCGGTCGAGGAGTTCTACCGCCGCTTCTACCTGCGGCCCCGCCCGATCCTGCGGATCCTCACCGAGATGGCGCTCGACCGGCACGAGTGCGTGCGGCGGCTGCGCGAGGGCTACGAGTTCGTGCGCTTCTTCTCGCATCGCAGCGAGGCCGCGCACGCCGGTTAGCGCAGCAGGCACGGCCGCTCCAGCACCATGCAGCCCCGTGGAGTCGAAGGACCGGCCCGCCGTTCACGGCGGCAGTGCCACGTGTTCCCAAAGCTGCTCTAGCCGCATCGACCGCCACGCGGCGGTTAGCTCGCTGGTCGTGTATCACGCGCCACGCGCTGCAACGCGTCGGCGCTCAGCCAGAGTTCCGCGGGCCACCGCTCGGTCGCGCGGCGCGCGGAGCCATGCCAGCCCGCGGGATGATAGATGGCCAGTAGGCCCGCCAGGAAGAGGTGCTGGCAGTGGGCCCGCCAGGTGCGCGGCAGCGGGCGACACTCGAAGTGCAACCGCCGGCCCGGCCCGGCCAACAGGGTGACCCCGTGCAGCGCGACAAAGGGCGTTCCCTGGAGCGCCGCCAGCGCCCGCAAGTCGTCCTCGAGCAAGCGCAGGGCGCGCCCGGGCGTCCAAGCGGGCGAGGTGGCCAGCTGTAGCAACGCGGAGTTATCGAGATGAAGCTCGAGGATCGGGTCGCCCGCCCGGACCACGGTCCCATCGCCGAGCGTGACCGCGGGGCCGCGATAGAACTCGCGCCGGTACCGCAGGAGCCCGCCCGGCCGCGCGGGCTGCAGGTGGGCCCGCCAGCAGGTGAAACGCTCCCAAGCGAGCCAACAGCGCAGCACGCCCCCGGCCTGGCCGCGGCCGGCGCGGCTCAAGCGCGCCAGCCGCCAGGGAATTTGGCCCACCGCACGCCACGCGGAGTCGCTCAATAGCGCCATCGCCGCCCGACCCCGCCGTGCGCGAGCGCCCAGCGGGCAAAGGTTGTCAGCACCCCCAGACGGAGCGGCCGGCTGTGCAGCCGGCGCGGGGACGTGGCGATGTAGCTCTCGGTCACGTGGCACACGGCGACGCCCGCCCGTTCCAGGCGGCAGAGCAACTCACGGTCTTCTGCTAGCTGGAGGTCTTCAGCGAAGCCGCCGACCTGCTGGAACAGCGAGCGCGCGCAGTAGAACATCTGTGCGTGGATGCCAAATCGCCGCTTGCCGAACTCCATGAGCGCGAAGAACCCGCGATCCAGCCAATCGCCCGAATCGGCCACGACCGCGATGCTGCCCGCCGGATAGCCCTGCTGCCCGCGGCGTACGACCGCCGCCACCAGGTCCGGGGCCATGCGCGAGTCAGCGTCGAGGAAGATCAGCCACTCACCGCGCGCCGCGTCCGCGCCCTGGTTCTTGGCCCGGGCTAGCCCAGGGCGCAGCTCGTCCAGCAGCCGCACGGCCAGCCCCGGCTGCTCGACCATGAACGTGCGGACGACCTCGGCGGTGGCGTCGATCGAGCCGTTGTTCACCACGATGGCCTCGAGCTGGGCGAGCGGCCAGCGCTGGGCAGCCACTGAGGCCAGGGCGTGGCGCACGTAGGCCTCCTCGTTGTGCGCGGGGATGACCACCGAGACCTCAGGCACCGGCGTCGAGGAGAGCGGCATAGGTCGTCGGCCTCCGTTCGTGCACCAGCCGCGCCAGCAGCCGGAGCACCCGCTGGCAGTCGGTGGAGGCTCTCGCCCGCTGGGGATGCAGGAACACCTTGATCGCAGGAAACCGCGCCGCGACGGCCAGCTGGACGGCACCTCCCAGCCACACCAATCGCTCGTGCCAAGGCGACGCGCCCATGTAGCCCGCCCACGGCAGCCAGCGCCTACGGCCCGTCTGCACATCGACGAGTGTGTTCATGCCCACATAGTAGCGAAAGCCCAGCCGTTGGAGGAGGCCACGCGTGTCCTTGGACGCCATCCAGGCCGGTGCGCAGAAGCCTTGTACGTTTATCCCCAGCCCTTGGAGCACGGTACGCCCGGCTACCAGCCGGGCGCCGGCCTCGGCGGGGTCCAGGGTCAGGAACTCGGCCGCGGGGCCGGCGAACAGATGCGCGCGCGCACGGGTGAGCCAGTCGCCACGGAAGGCACCGCACCCCTGGTGGGTGTAGCCGTGCAGCACCACCTCCGAGCCCGCGCGCGTCTCGTCGTGGAGCAGCCACACCAGCGCGGGCGCCTCATCTACCCGCGGGCCGCCTGCCGCGTGTGGGACGACTTTGAGCACGCGGGGCCTGACGCCGATGGCGTCCAGCGCTCCCAACAGCAACTGCACCTCGGCCGTAAACGCCGGGGCCACATCGTGGACGGAGACAACGATCCAGGAGCCACCCACCGCGATTTCCCCACGCTGGCCTCAGGCAGAGCACCCTGGCCCAGCAAGAACCATGCCAGAGCGGCCCAGGGCAACAGCGGCCACGTCGCCCCGTGGGGCCGCGCATCGCGCGCAAAAGGATTAACACGACGAGGGACGGTATCGCCGAGTGTGGAGTGGCTGTTGGCATGGGGCGCGGCCTGGCAGAAGCGGCGGGAACTGGCGGCTGGCCGCCAGCTCCCGCCCCCTGCGCGTAGCCGCGGGCTCGGCTGCCTACTGACCACGGATCACGCCGGGTTCGCCGATACCCGGCACGAGTCGATGCTCAGCGCGCTGGCGCCCCACGTAGCCAATCGGCAAGATGGCGCGGCCGTACGTCATCTCATACAGCAGGGCAGCCCCGGTGTACCAGGCGAAGAGCATGGAGAGCAGCAGCACCCAGCCCCCGGCGACGCTGAGGGCGCCCAAACCAGCCAGCTCGCCAATGGCGATGAGCGTGGCGGCGACCGCCGCGCTCAACAGCCAGGCGAACATCCCCAGATTGTCGCCGAGCGCCGCGAACGCCCCAGTGTAGCTAATCGCCGCCAGGACGATCCACCAGAAGCCGAGAGCGGGCACCGCGCCGACCGGCGCACCGATCGCTCCCACTGCCACGAGCAAGTACAGGAGGCCGTAGCCCAGGAAGAAGGCGCCCCACATGCCGTGCATGGCGCTCGCCAATGTGTCGCGCGCACGGAAAGCCCACATGCCGGCCAGGAATTGGGCCAGGCCGCCGAACACCGCCGCGAAGGGGAACAAGTAGGCGTTGACCGCTGGCACCCCGTACCAGCCGGCCATATAGGTGCCGATCAGGAACGTGGCCCCGGCGAAGCCCAGCAGGCCCAGGACCGACGGCGCCGCCACCGGTTGCAAGAAGATCTGCGCGGGGGTCTCGTCTATGGCACGCCTCTCATAAGCCATCGTGATCCTCCGTTTCGTCGACAATGCCAGTGGCTGACCTTGCGGCTGCTCTGATCGAACGCTTTCGCGCTATGGCCTGTCCTCCTTTGCCCTCTCACCTGTCCTCCTTGGGGGAGCGATACGCAGGCTGTCCGGTATCAGTTGGCGACGCTTTAGTGAGTGGTCCCCCTTGTAGTCCGCGCTGCAGGCTGCGTGCCCACGGTGGCGCACGGTACAAGAGCGTGAGATAGTCTGGCCGGCCAAGACCATCTCCACCACGCCGGCAGCAGCCGGCCCCGGACTGGCGAGGGTTGATGCCGCCGGTGGCATGCGTCTTGCACGGCGCTCCGGCCACCGGCGGGTGCGCGGCCAGCAGCCGACCTAGCCCGCCCTGCGAGCGGCGAGCTAGCATCACGGTCCGTAAGGGCTCGCTCTACAGCGCGGCCGCCAGACGGTTTCGGTACGGCCGATTCGACGGGAGGGTAACTGATGCCTTCTCAGAAGCGGGCTGGCACGTCGTTACCGGGCAGCGCGGCAGCCCTGATCGGAGACAGCGCGGCCACCACCGGCTCCAAGACCACCGCCCTACAGATCAACGTCGAGGAGGACGTCGCCGCCAGGGGCAGCGGGGCCGGCTTCGAGGCGTTCCGCTTCGTCCACCAGGCGCTGCCAGAGATCGATCTGGGGCAGGTCGACACGGCGACGACACTGTTTGGCCATCAGCTCCGTGCGCCCATCCTGATTTCCTCTATGACGGACGGTACGCGGGAGGCCGGCCGCATCAACCAGGCGCTCGCCGAAGCGGCGCAGGCGTTTTCGCTGGCGATGGGCCTGGAGTCGGGGCCATTGCTGCTCGAACGCCCGGAGCTGATACGGACATTCCGCGTGCGCCGCGTGGCGCCCGACATCCTCCTCTTTTGCAGCCTTGCTGCGGTCCAGCTCAATCGCGGTCTCACGATCGACAGTTGCCGGCGACTCATCGACGGGACCCAGGCCGACGCGCTGGTGCTGCGCCTGAACGCGCTCGAAGAGGCCCTACACCCGGAGGGCGCTCCCGGCTTCGGCGGCCTGCTGGACAAGATTCGGGCAGTCTGCCGCGGCTTGGACGTGCCGGTGGTGGCCAAGGGGGGACGTGGGGGCCTGGCGCCGGAGCTGGTGACCACGCTGCTCGAGGCTGGGGTGGCCGCGGTGGACGTGGGGAACAACGGCGACCCCGCCTGGAGCGAGGTCGAGCGTTGCCGGGTGGCCGAGCCGTGGCGGGCGCGGGTAGCCGCCGCCTTTGCCGACTGGGGTATTCCCACTGCCGAGGCGCTCGTCGCCGCCCGCCGCGTGGCCCCCTCGGCTCTGATCTTCGCCAGTGGCGGCGTACGCAACGGGGTCGATATCGCCAAGGCCATCGCCCTCGGCGCGGATCTCGTCGGTGCGGCGGGCCTCTTCCTGCGCGCCGCGACGCAGGGGGGCGCGGCGGTGGCGAGCCTGGCCCGCGAGCTGATCGAGACGCTGCGCATCGCCATGTTCGGCATCGGCGTGCGGTCGATCCCCGACCTGCAGCACACGCCGCGCCTCGTCCGCCGCGACTATCACCCCCGCCGGCTGCACCGCGAGCACCTCTACTACGGTACGATGGGCAGTGGCCACTTTCTGGACATCACGCGCGACGTGGCAGCGGTGGTCGAGCGGTCTGGCATCCAGGAGGGCCTCGTCCACGTGTATTCGCACCATACTACTGCGGCGATCCGCGTCAATGAGAACGAGCCCTTGCTGCTGCGCGATTTCCAGCGCGTGCTGGCCACCCTTGTCCCCGCCGGTGGATTCGAGCACGACGATCTCGAACGGCGCGCGGAAGTGTCCCCCAACGAGCCCCGCAATGGCCACGCGCACTGTCGCCACCTCATGCTGGCCACCAGCGAGACCATCCCCGTGGTCGCTGGGCGAATGGCGCTGGGACGCTGGCAGAGCGTGTTTCTCATCGAACTGTGCTCGGCTCGGCGCCGGCAGGTGACCGTGCAGGTCATGGGCGAATGAGAGGGGGGACGTGTGAGCGCGCTCAGCGAGCTGGAGCTTGGCAATGCCTGCTGCCGGTACCTGACGCGGCGGCACTACGAAAACTTCCTCGTGACCTCGTGGTTCCTGCCGCCGGCCACGCGGCAGCACCTGGAGCGCATCTATGCCTACTGCCGCCTCACCGACGATTTGGGCGACGAGAGCGGCGCGCTGGCGGAGGCGCGCCTCGAGCTGTGGCGCCAGGAGGTCGAGCGCTGCTTCCCCGGCAGCCGGGTGCCGCCGCTGCACCCGGTGCTCGTCGCCCTAGCGGACACCATCGCCGCCTGCCACCTCCCGCCCGAGCCGTTCTTCGACCTGATCGCCGCCAACCTCCAGGACCAACGGGTGAAAACGTACGAGAGCTGGGAGCAGCTCCACGCTTACTGCCGCCTCTCGGCCGCACCAGTGGGCCGCCTGGTCCTCCGCGTCGCAGGTGTGGTCTCGCCGGCGCTCGACGCGCTCGCTGACGACGTGTGCATTGGCCTGCAGCTCGCGAACTTCGCGCAGGACGTGAGGATCGATCGCGCGAAGGGCCGCACGTACCTCCTGCAACCTGAACTGGCCGAGGGCGGCGTGGCGGGCGCCGTTGCGGCGATGTGCCAACGCGCCAGCCAGCTGCTCGCCTCGGGCCGAATGCTGGAGGCCGCGGTAGATGGCGGGCTGCGCCTACAGCTCATGTTGTACCGGCTAGGGGGCGAGGCGATCCTCCAGGCAATCGCCGCCGTGGGGTACCGTACCGACCTGTGCCGCCCCACGGTGTCCCTGGCGACCAAATGCCGCCTGCTCGCCCTGGCCGGCCTGCAAGCGTTTGGGAGAACCGGCCATGTTGGGGAAAAGCGACCAGCTTAAGCTCCAGGCCCACGGCGGGCTCGACGCCGCCGAGCGCTATTGCGCGGAACTCGCTCGGCGGGAGGCCAAGAACTTCTACTGGGGCTTCGTCGCACTGCCGCGCCCCCAGCGTATGGCGATCTACGCGCTGTACAGCTTCGCCCGGCAAGTGGACGACGAGGCCGATCGCCCGGTGGCGGAGCGCGACCCGGCCCGCCTGGCCTGGCACCGCGACCGGCTGCGGCGTTGCCTGGCCGGTGACTATACCGATCCGGTCATGCAAGTGCTGGGGCCGGCCCTGGTCCGTTACCAGATTCCTGCGACCGAGCTGGCACAGGTGATCGATGGCGTAGAGATGGATCTCCACCGCACCCGCTATCAGACCTGGGACGAGCTGAGCGCGTACTGCCGCCTGGTGGCCTCCGCCGTCGGCCGGATGTGCGTCCGCATCTTCGGCTTCCGCGACCCTCAGGCGCTCGAGTTCGCCGACGACCTCGGCCGGGCCATGCAGCTCACCAACATCCTGCGCGACATCCGCGAGGACTACATCCAGTTCGGCCGCATCTACCTGCCGCTGGCCGAGCTGGCCCGCTTTGGACTCGGCGAGGCTTGGCTCGTGGCCGCGCTGCACGGCACCGACGGCTACCACGACGGCCGGTCGACCGACGCATGGGCCACGTTCGTGCGCTTCCAGGCCGCACGTGCCCACGAGCTATTCGCGTCTGGCCTGCGCGTGGCCGCGCTGATCCCGCCGGCCTCGGCGGCCTGCGTGCTGACGATGGCCGGGATCTACCAGGGCATTCTCCAGCAGATCGAGCGGGCCCCCCACCTGCCGCTACAACGGCGGGTGTCGTTGTCGCCGGCGGCGAAGCTGGGTGTGGCGGTGCAAGCATGGCTGCGCACCAGGTAGCGGTGGTCGGCGGCGGCCTCGCGGGTCTCAGCGCTGCACTCGAGCTGCGGCGGCTGGGCGTCGAGGCCGAGGTCTTCGAGCGCAGCCGCCTCCTGGGCGGCAAGGTCACCTCGTACCGCGTGGGCGACACCGAGATCGACAACGGGCAGCATGTCTACCTCGGCTGTTTCACGGAGTTTCGCGACTTCGTCGCGACCCTCGGGCTGTCGGCCCAGCTCCGGCTGCAAGAGCGGTTCGAGGTGCTCTTGCTGCGCCGCGGCGCCGCGCCCTGTCGGCTGCGGGCGGCCAACTGGCCCGCACCGTGGCATCTGCTGCCGGCGTTGGTGGGCCACCGGCACCTGAGCTGGCCCGCCAGACTCCAAATCGCCTGGACGATAGCGCGGGCGCGTGGGATGGAGCACGCGCCGGGCACCTGCGCCGACTGGCTCGCCCGTCAGCGCCAGAGCGAGGCCGCGCGACGCTTCTTCTGGGAGCCGTTCCTGGTGCCGGCGCTCAACGCCCCGCTCGAAGCGGCCTCCGCGGAGGCGGCCCGCTTCGTGCTCGCCACAGCGTTCGCGGGCAGTCGCCAGTCGGCCTGCATCGGCTTCGCCAATGTGCCGCTGGCGCGCATCGCCGAGGCGGCCGCCAACCAGATCGGCCAGGTGTACTGCCGGATGCCCGTGGCCAGTATCTGGGAGCAGGACGGCATCGTGCGCGGTATCCGCCTGGCCGACGGCCGGACGCTGCCCTATGACGGCGTCGTGCTCGCCGTCCCGCCCCGTGCCCTCGCCCGCCTGCTGCGGGATCCCTCGCGCTACGGCGTGGCCGGCTTAGGGGCGTTCCACCCCCAACCGATCGTGGATGTCCACCTGTGGTTCGACCGGGCCGACCTCGCGTTCGACTTCGCCGCGGTGCTGGACTCCCCGCTGCAATGGGTGTTCCAGAAAGCCCCGGGCTACCTATGTTGCAGTCTGAGTGCTGCTAACGGCCTCGTCGAGCGACCGAGCGCGGAGCTGGTGACGCTCTGCCGGCGCGAGCTGGCCGCAGCCCTCCCCGCGCTGGCGTCGGCGCGGCTGCTCCGCGCCCTGGTCACGCGGGATCCGGAGGCCACCTATGTCCCCGCGCCCGGCCTCCGGCGTCCGGGCCCGGCGACGGCCTATCCGAACCTGGCGATTGCCGGTGCCTGGACCAACACGGGCTGGCTGAGCACCATGGAGTCGGCGGTGCGTAGCGGGCGCGCCGCGGCCCGCTGGATCGTGCAGGGAGGCATGCGCCATGCTCGCTGAGACGACCGGTCTCGCGGCAGCTGTACAGTGGCTGCTCGATCGGCAGGCGCCCGACGGGTGGTGGGCAGGAGAGCTCGAGACCAACGCGACCATGACTGCCGAGCACGTGCTCCTCTGTCGGTTCCTGGGCCTCGACCTGGCGCCCATCCGCGCGGGCGTGATCCGCCACCTACTGCGCACTCAGCGCGACGACGGCTCATGGGCGCTGTACGCCGACGGCCCCGCGGACCTTAGCACGACGATCGAGGCCTACGTCGCGCTCAAGGTGCTGGGCCTCGACCCGGCCAGCGCGCCGTTGGCCCGGGCGCGGCGCATGATCCTGCAGCAAGGGGGGCTGGCCCGTGCACGCGTCTTCACCAAGATCTGGCTCGCGCTGTTCGGCGAATACCCCTGGGCGGGGATTCCCAGCATGCCGCCCGAGCTGGTCTACCTACCGCCGCGCGTCCCGCTCAACCTCTACGACTTCGCCTGCTGGGCGCGCGGCACGATCGCTCCGCTCCTGATCGTGCTCACCCGCCAACCGCGCCGCCCGCTCGGGGTGACGACCCGCGAGCTGATCGTGCCCGGGACCGAGCGGCAGCTCGAGCGGGTGCCGGGCCAGGGGATCTTCTGGTGGGCCGATAAGCTGCTCAAGGTCTACGATCGCCTGCCCTGGCAGCCGGGGCGCGCCCGCGCCCGCCGTCAGCTCGTGGACTGGATCATCGCCCGGCAAGAGGCGGACGGGAGTTGGGGCGGCATCCAGCCCCCCTGGGTGTATTCGCTGATCGCCCTGCACCTCGAGGGCCTGCCGCTCGACCATCCCGTGCTCCAGCGCGGGATCCAGGGCCTGGAGCGCTTCGCACTCTCCGATGACACCGGCTGGCGGCTGCAAGCGTGCATGTCGCCGGTCTGGGACACGGCCTGGGCGCTCCTGGCGCTGCGGCGGGCGGGGCTGGGCCAGGACCATCCCGCGCTGCGCCGCGCGGTCGACTGGCTCCTGGCCGAGCAGATCACGGGCGGGGGCGACTGGCAAGTGCGCTGCCGCGCGCGGGAGTGTGGCGGATGGGCGTTCGAGTTCGACAACGACCTGTATCCCGATGTCGACGACACGGCGGTCGTGGCCTTGGCACTGTACGAGGCCGCGCCCTGGTCGCGGGTGGGCGCCGCGATCGAGCGCGCCCGGCGCTGGCTGCTCGCCATGCGGTCCAGCAATGGCGCCTGGGCCGCCTTCGACCGGGACAACTGCAGCCGGCTGGTCTACCAGTTGCCCTTTGCCGACTTCGGCGCGATGACCGATCCGCCGAGCGAAGACGTGACGGCCCACGTGCTGGAGATGCTGGCCGCGCTCGGCTACGCGCCCGCCCACCCACTAGTGGCGCCGGCCCTGCGCTACCTGTGCCGGACGCAAACGGCCTGGGGAGCCTGGTTTGGCCGCTGGGGCGTCAACTACCTCTACGGCACCTGGTGCGTCGTCACCGCACTGGCGCGCCTGCGCACGGGGCGCCGTCAGGTCGCCCGGGCGCTCAGGTGGCTGCTGACCGTGCAGAACGCCGACGGTGGCTGGGGAGAGACCTGCTACTCCTACGAGGACCCCTCGTTCGCCGGGCGGGGACGCAGTACCCCGTCCCAGACCGCCTGGGCCGTGCTAACCCTCCAGAATGCGGGCCTGGGCGCGCATCCGGCGTGCCGCCGCGGGCTGACCTACCTTCGGGAGCGCCAGGTCGACGGCACCTGGGATGAGCCCGAGTACACGGGCACCGGCTTCCCGCGCGACTTCTACATCAACTACCACCTCTATCGGCATATCTTCCCGACGCTCGCCCTGGCGCAGGACAACCAGGCCGCGCCAGGGCGCCCCGCCCGCGCGCTCCAGGAGGTTCGCTGACATGGCCGTGCCGCTGATCCAGAGCCTGACCGTCGCCGCGTATGTGCTCAAGCAGCGCTTGAAGGGCAACCGCAAGTTCGCGCTGGTGCTCCAGCTCGAGCCACTCTACCGGTGCAATCTGGCCTGCGCGGGGTGTGGCAAGATTCAGCATCCCGACGAGGTGCTGGCTCGTCGGCTGACCGTGCAACAGTGCATCGATGCGGTCGAGGAGTGCGGCGCGCCGATCGTCTCGATCGCTGGGGGCGAGCCATTGATCCACGAGGAGATCGATCAGATCGTCGCCGCGCTCGTCGCCCGCCGCAAGTTCGTCTACCTCTGCACCAACGCGCTGCTCATGGAGAAGAAGCTCGATCGTTTCACCCCCTCGCCGTACTTCGCCTGGTCCGTGCACCTGGACGGCTTGCGCGAGCGCCACGATGACTCTGTCGGTCGCGCTGGCGTGTTCGATCGCGCCGTCGCCGCCATCCGCGCCGCCCGGCGCCGGGGGTTCCGGGTTACCACCAACACCACGTTCTTCGCCCAGGACACCCCGCGCACCGTGCGCGCCGTGCTCGACTTCCTGAACGACGAGCTCGAAGTGGACACCATGCAGATCGCGCCCGGCTACGCCTACGAGCGCGCGCCCGACCAGGAGCATTTCCTGAGCGTGGAGCGCACTCGGGCACTGTTCCGCGCGGCGTTCGCCGGCGGGCGACGCTCGCGGTGGCGGCTCAACCACACGCCGCTCTACCTCGACTTTCTGGAAGGCAAGGTGGACTTTGCTTGCACGGCCTGGGGCATCCCCTGCTACTCGGTGCTGGGCTGGCAGCGCCCCTGCTACTTGCTCGCGGACGGCTACGCGCGCTCGTACCGCGAGCTGCTCGAGACGACCGCCTGGGAAGCCTATGGGCGTGGCACCGATCCCCGCTGCGCCAACTGTATGGCCCACTGCGGCTACGAGCCCACCGCCGTGCTCGCCACCATGAGCTCGCTGCGCGAATCGGTGCGGGCGCTCGCTGCGAGCGTAACCACCAGGTGGGCTAGCCGACACATCCGAGCGTCGGAGACGCCCACATGATGGGTGCCGACACCGAGGTGTTCCTGACGGGCGCCACGGGCTTCGTCGGCGGACACGTGCTCCGCGCCCTGCTGCAGGCCGGCTACCGCGTGCGGGCGCTCGTGCGGCCCGGCAGCCCGCGCCCGCCAGCGCTCGTCGGCTGCCGCCTGGTCACTGGGACCCTGGAGCAGCCGGGCGCGCTCGCTCCCGCTATGCACGGCTGCCGCTATCTGGTCCATTGCGCTGCGCTCTACTCCTTCGCGCCCGCCGACCGGCGGCGCCTCGCCCGCATCAACGTGGCGGGCACCCGCGGCCTGCTAGAGGCGGCCCGCATCGCCGGGGTCGAGCGAGCCGTCGTCACGTCGAGCTCGGTGACGGTCGGCCCCGCTTCGCCCGGCCGGCCGGCGACGGAGGCGCAGTGGGCGCCGGGCGACGACGGCCTCTCCGCCTACCACGCGTCGAAGATCGCCCAGGAGCGGGCCGCGCTAGCCGCGCGCGTGCCCGTGGTGCTAGTCTTGCCGACGGCTCCCGTCGGGCCGGGTGACTGGAAGCCCACGCCGACAGGCCGCGTTATCCTGGACTTCCTGCGCGGCCGGATCGTCGCCACGGTGGCGGGCGGCATGAACGTGGTTGCCGTCGAGGATGTCGCGCGCGCGCACGTGCTGGCGCTCGAGCGCGGGCAGCCCGGCGAGCGCTATCTCGTGGGCGGCGAGAACCTGAGCTTCCGGCAACTCTGGCAGCTCCTCGCCGCGGTCACGGGACGCCCCGCGCCCCGGGTCGAGCTCCCGCTCGAGGTCCCGCTCGCTCTAGCCTGGGCCGATGAGTTGCGCTGCCGGCTGCTGCGCGCCCAGCCGGTTGTCCCGCTGGAAGGCGTGCGGCTGGCCCGTCACTACATGTATGTCGACGATACGAAGGCGCGCGAGGAACTGGGCCACCAGCCCTCGCCCGTGCGCGAGGCGCTGGCACGCGCCGTGGCCTGGTACCGAGAGCACGGCTATGTGGCCTGACCCGCACGCCCTCGCGCAGTCGGCCAACCGCAGCCGGCAGCCGCGCGGTCCGACCGTGATTGCCGCGACGCGCCTGGAGGCGTGGGCGGCCCGCGCCGTGCTGCCGCGCGCGGTCGCGGTCGAGCGGATCGGCATCGGGGGGCGGGCCCGGACGCGGCAGCCTCCAGCGGGCTTCGTCGCGTGCGGGCTCGCCGGGGCGCTGTCCGAGCAGCTGCGGCCGGGGGCGGTCCTGATCCCGGCATGGGTGGGGCTGCCCTCGGGCGAGCGGCTGCCCTGCCATGCGCCACTCGTCGCGGCCTTGACGACTGCTGCCCGACACCTGGGGTGGGAGCCCGTGCTGGCACCGCTCCTCACCGCACCGCGGCTGGTGACAGGGCGCGCGCGATCGCGCTGGGAGGCCTGGGGCTTCGCCGCCGTAGACATGGAAACCGGCTGGCTCCTGCGCCACCAGCCTGTGGGGGCCACCGTGCGGGTCGTCCTGGATACCCCGCACCAGGACCTGAGCCCGCGCTGGGAGCAGCCGTGGCAGGCGCTCGGGGAACCCCGGCTCTGGCGGCAGCTCGCCTGGCTCGGACTGCACGCGCTGCCCTACGCGCTGCGTGCCGCCCTGGTGGTTCGGGCCGCTCTGACGCCGGCCACCACGGACTCCACCCGCCCAGAGCGGTAAGGAGGGAGGGACAATGCTGCCACCCACGACCGCCGAGACACCCCCTTCGAGCTTCCTGGATGTCCTGGCCGCGAAGCGGCGGACCCTATGGCCGGTGGTTGAGTCCTATCTCGACGAGGTCTGGGCACCCGCCATCGCGGACTACGGCGCCGACCATCCCGAGCTGGCCGAGCTGCATCAGCGGTTGGTCACCGAGTACCCGCGCAGGCAGGGCAAATACCTGCGGGCGGCGCTCCTGTTGCTCACCTGCGAGGCGCTGGGAGGCGACCCGCGTCTGGCCCTGCCCTCGGCAGCCGCCATACAGCTCTCCGAAGACTGGCTCCTCATCCACGATGACTGCGAAGATGGCTCGCCGCGCCGGCGCGGCGCCAAAGCGCTGCAGCGCCTGTACGGGTGCCAGCTCGCCATCAACGCGGGCGATGCTCTCCACCTCCTCATGTGGCGGGTCCTCCAGGACAATTTTCGGCTGATGCCTCCGGAATTGGCCCAGGCGGTCTTGCGCGAGTTCTACGAGCTGCTCACCCGCACTGCATTTGGTCAGACCGTCGAGCTGCAGTGGACGCGCCAGCGCCGCCAGGACTTGTCCGAGGCCGACTGGTTCTTCCTCGCGGACAATAAGACTGCCCATTACACCGTCGCCGGCCCCATGCGCATCGGTGCCCTGATCGCGGGAGCCGATCAAGCGCAGCTCGCGGCAATTCAGCGCTTCGGGCTCTTGCTCGGAAAAGGGTTTCAAATCATCGACGACCTGCTGGACCTCGTGTCGGACTTCGATGGCCTGAAGGGCCCGAACGGTGGGGACATCGTCGAGGGCAAGCAGACCCTCATGCTGATTCACGTGCTGAACGCGGTGCGGGGGCGCGACCGGGAGGTGCTATCCGCGATCTTGGCGAAGCCCCGCTCGCGTCGCAACCGGCGCGATGTGCGGGCGGTGCTCGAGCTGATGCGCGCGTACGGTAGCCTGGACTACGCGCGGGGCGTGGCGC
>JADGHJ010000295.1 GCA_019686175.1 Chloroflexota bacterium
GCTTTTTACTACCCACACCCCAACCTCCCCACCATACCCCCCCCCCCCGCCCCGCGGGCCAGCCCTCCCCGCTGGCCCGCGGGGGTGCCCTGCAGAGGAGAGCACGATGGCGAAGAAGGCTGATCGCGTGTTGATCACGCTCGCCTGCACGGTCTGCCGCGAGCGCAACTATCACACCGAGAAGAACAAGCGTAACGATCCCGATCGCCTCACCCTCAACAAGTACTGCCCGCGCTGCCGCAAGCATCAGGAGCATCGCGAGGCGAGGTAGCGCCATGGCCGGCTCGCCCGCGCCCGAGCGCGCCCTGCCGCACGCCCCGCGGCCGCACGTGGCGCGCTCCACGCTGTTGGTAGTCGCCGCGTTGGTGGTGGCCGGCGCGGCCTACCTCGTCTGGGCGCGGCTCACAGCACCCCCGGGCGGGATCACGTGGGGACCGCTGGACAGTGTCGTGGCTGCCCGCAGCTCCGACCGGCTGGCTCGTCCGGCGCCGCCGTTCGTCCTCCCCACGCCGGATGGCGGGACGCTCGCGCTGGAGGATCTCCGGGGCCACGTGGTCCTGCTTAATTTCTGGGCGACGTGGTGTGAGCCGTGCCGTGCGGAGATGGCCGACCTGGATCGGCTGGCCCGCGAGTGGGGGCCCCAGGGCGTGCGCGTGGTGGGCATCAACGTGGGGGAGAACCCCGAGCAGGTGCGCCGTTTCGCCGCCGAGCTGGGCCTGCAGTTCCCCCTCGTGATCGACTCGGAGGGCACGGTATACCCGGCCTACGGGGTCATGGGGCTCCCCACCAGCTTCCTCGTGGACGCCGACGGTCTGATCCGGGATGTGCGCCTCGGGGTGATTACCCCCGAGTATCTGGCGAATCGCGTGCGTCCGCTGCTGGCCGCCGGCTCGTGAGGCCCTAGCCCTCGGCGGCCGCGTCTAGCTCGTGCAGCATCCGCTCGGTCTGACTCGTGGTATGGGCCAGGCGCGTCAAGTGGTCCTCTAGCAAGCGGCGAAGGTCCGCGCTGTCGGTAGCCGCCTGAGCGCGCAGGAGCAGCCGGCGCGCCGCGAGTAAGTGCTCCAGGGCCCGCACCAGCAGGTCGCGCCGCCGCTGGGTGGTCAGGGGCCCGGCCGCTGGGTCCCGCGCCTGGCGGAGCCAGATCAGGGCCCGGGTCTGATGGGAGGCTGCGCGCTCCATCCAGCGCGCATTGCGGGCGGCGGGAGCCCGGCTCCCGCCGGGGGGC
The DNA here is from genome assembly GCA_019686175.1 of Chloroflexota bacterium. GTDB lineage: Bacteria > Chloroflexota > UBA6077 > UBA6077 > JAJPHF01 > JADGHJ01. The sequence goes on from JADGHJ010000295.1 coordinate 1,226, forward strand.
GGGGGCGGGGCTGCGCCGGCGACCCGACTGTCGGGCCGCCGGCGCGAGTACGGCGCGTGAGCTCCCGCTCCTGGCGGCGGGCCTCCCGGGCGGGGAGGGGGCGAGCCGGGCTGATTCACGCCCTGCCTCCGCGGTCGTCCATGTCGGTGCGTTGCCTAGGGCTCGTCGGGCTCGCGCACCATCTGCTCCGGCGCGCTCACCCCGATCAGCGCGAGGGTGTTCGCCAACACGATCCGGCAGGCTGCCACGAGCTTGAGCCGTGCCTGGCTCAAGGCGGCGTCAGCGGTCAGCACCCGGCAGTCCGGCGTATCGTAGAAGTTGTGGAACGCGGTCGCCAGCTCCTGCGCGTAATACGGCAGCGAGTGGGGCGCGAGCGTGAGGGCCGCCTGCTCGACGACCTCTGGGAGCTGCCGCATCTTGCGGATCAGCGCCAGCTCGGTGTCGTGCTGCAGGAGCTGCACGTCGCCCTGACGCGGGTCGAGGTGCGGGGCGCGCTCTCGCGCTAGCCGCAAGATGCTGGCGATGCGCGCGTGCGCGTACTGCACGTAGTACACCGGGTTCTTGGTGCTCTGCTCCTTCGCCAGGTCGAGATCGAAGTCCATCATCGCATCCGGCGAGCGGGCGACGAGGAAGAAGCGCACCGCGTCGGACCCGACGTCTTGCAAGACCTCGCGGAGCGTGACGAAGGTGCCGGTGCGTTTGCCCATGCGGACGGGCTTGCCGCCCCGCACGAGGTTCACGAGCTGGTAGACGATCACCTGGAGCCGATCGGGATCGAGGCCCAGCGCGGCCAGCACGGCCTTCATGCGCGGGACGTGGCCCTGGTGATCGGCGCCCCAGATATCGATGGCCCGGTCGAACCCGCGGGCCACCAGCTTGTCGCGGTGATAGGCGATGTCCGAGGCGAAATAGGTCGGCACACCGTTGCTGCGTATCAGCACGTTGTCCTTGTCCTCGCCCAGCTCGGACGATGTGAACCACACGGCGCCCTCGCGCTCGGCCACGTAGCCCCGCTCGCGGAGCAGGGCGATCGCCTCCTGGACCAGGCCGCGGTCGAACAGGCTCTGCTCGGAGTACCACGAGTCGAAGCGAACCCCCATGGCCGCGAGGTCGGTGCGGATGCCCGCCAGGATGCCCTGCATCCCCAGGCGGCCCAGCTCGCGCTGGGCCTCCTCGCGCGGGAGCTCGAGGAACCGTCGCCCGTGCTCGGCCGCGATAGCGCGGGCCAGCTCGACCATGTACTCGCCCGGGTAGCCGTCGGGCGGGACCGGCTCATCGCGCCCGAACTGCTGGGCGTACAGGGCGTAGATGCTGGCGTTGAACGCGTCCATCCGCGAGCCGGCGTCGTTGATGTAGTACTCGCGCTCGACCGTGTAGCCCACGCGCTCGAGCACGTTGGCCAGCGTGTCGCCCAGCGCCGCCCCGCGGCCCGCACCGACATGCAGCGGCCCGGTCGGGTTGGCGCTCACGTATTCCACCTGCACCCGCTGGCCCGTGACCAGTGGGACGCGACCGTAATCGGCGCCGGCGGCGAGGATCGCATCGACTTGCGTGCGCAGCCAGTCGGGGTTGAGGTGGAAGTTGAGGAAGCCGGGTGGGGCCACCTCGACGCCCAATACCGCACGGACCATCAAGTCGTCTGGCGGGCGCTCCTCCAGCGCCTTGCCGAGGTGGGCCGCGATCGCGCTCGCGATCTCCATCGGTGGCCGGCCCAGGCTGCGCTGCATCTTTAGTGCTACCGAGCACGCGTAGTCGCCCCACTCGGCTCGGCGGGGAGGTTCGATGAGAATGTCCGGCACCGCGCCCTGCGGCAGGGCCTCAGCCGCTTGGGCGCGCTCGATGGCCTCTGCCACGAGGGCCGCTAACTCGCGCTTGATCATACTGCTAGTGTACCGTACCCCACGCTCTCGCGGCCGCGCGCAACCGACCGGCCCGCTCCAGCCTGGGCAGCATACGCGACGCCACTCGCGGCACGCAAGCAGGTGCGCCGGCGAGCGGCGCATGTGGGCGTGCCCCCGCACGAACCGGGGGTGGATATCCTCCTCCACAAGGGTACGGGCCTGCTACATTTTCCGTAGCCGGCGCAAGCGGTCGGTCATGAACGCACGGGGGGCTGAGGATGCAGGTCAGGCGTGTGGGAGTGCTGGCTGTCGGCCTGAGCGCGCTGCTGGTGCTCATCGCGTGTCGGCCGCTGCTCGCCCTGCCGCCGCTCGCCCTGAACCAGACCCCGCCGACGCCGTCGGTCGCGCCGGATCCGTCCGAAGCGGGCGCCGACGGGCAAGTGCCTCTATTGGGCAAGGCCCGCCCGCCTGGTGGCGCCGCGCGGCCGGCTCTGCCACCGGTGCCGCCGCTGGCGCTTCCGCCCGGGCCATTCGCGCCGCCCGGACCGCTGTGGTCGATGCCGCCTGGCACCCCTGGAGCGCTGGCCACGCCCGCCCCCAGTAGCGGGATCCGGCAGACGCTATCCGACATCGCGTACGGGGGCGACAACCAGCAGCGGCTCGATCTCTACGTGCCGGCCCGCGAGGAGCCGGTCCCCATGCTCCTGTTCATCCATGGGGGCGCATGGAGCAGCGGGGACAAGAGCGAATACGGATGGCTCGGAGTGCAGCTCGCCCAGCAAGGGATGCTGGTCGCCGTCGCCAACTACCGCCTGTCACCGGCCGTGCAGCACCCACAGCACGCGCTGGACGTGGCGGCGGCTGCCGCTTGGCTGTATCGCCACGGGGCCGAGTACGGGGGCGACCCCCAGCGCCTCTACCTCGCGGGCCACTCCGCCGGCGCGCACCTCGTGTCGCTGGTGGCGCTCGACTCCAGCTATCTGGCCGCGGCCGGCATCAGCGAGCCGATCGTAGCCGGCGTGGCCGGGTTCGCCGGCGCGGCGTACGACATCGACGCGCGCTATGCGAGCACCCCGCTGGCGCCGCTGTTCGTCCCGGCGTTTGGCCAAGACCCCTCGCGCTGGGCGGACGCGGCTCCGCTCCGCTACGTGAAGCCCGGCGCGCCGCCGTTCCTGCTGGTGCACGGCCTGATGGACAACCAGGCGCCGGCGGCGAGCGCACAAACCTTCGCAGCCGCGCTCCAGCAGCAAGGGGTGCCCACCACCCTCTACTTGCTGCCGCAGCTCGACCATTTCACGGCGTTGCTGACGGGCATCACCACCCTGCCTACGTTCGTACGGAATCTCTCCGACAAGCCGACGGACGCCCGGCGTCCGCAGCCAGCGCGGCAGGCCGGGCCGTCGGCCCGTCCCGGCCCGGGAACGCCGACGGCGCACGGCTAGCGGCGTTCCCGCGGCCTGCTGATCCGTCTCGGGAGGACTACTCGCAGCCCGGCGGCGGTGGGTAGATCAGGATGCAGGGG
>JADGHJ010000043.1 GCA_019686175.1 Chloroflexota bacterium
ACCAATCCCCCGCCGGCGCGCGGGGGCGCCCGGCCGGCCCCGCCGCCCGCGCGCGCGGCGCTCGGCGGGAGCGTTGGGCGTCTACAGCCCTTTGCGGGCCGGTTGAGCCGCCGCCCTCAAGGAGCTGGCTCGCCCTAAAGGTGCTCTTGGAGGCTCCCTCAGGACTTCCGACCCTGCGGCTCCAGGGTGACGATCGCCTCGGGCCGCTTGATCCGGAGCACCACCGACTCGAGCACGCGAAAGATGTGATTGAGGTTCTCGCTGGTGACGTAGGCGACCGCCATGTCCTGGGCCACCACCAGGTCGGTGTTGCTGGCGCCCGTCGCCATCACCAGCGCCATCCCATCCGGCACGGAGGCCGAGCGGTACACGCCACTGCTGGCCAGCTTCTGGACCTGCTCGATCTCGAGCACACCGGTGTTCTCGTAGACGCGGTTCATCGCTGCGTAGAGCCGCGGACTGGCTACCACGGCGTACGGCCCATAGAAGCCGCGCTCCGTGAGGTACTGGGTGGCCGTGACCACATCCTGGAAAGCGCGGCCCATCTCGTCCCAGTTGCTCATCGTCAACACGCCGCGGCCGGGCACGTTGAGCAGCCCGGGATAGCCGAACTCGGCGTTGCCTTGGAAGATCAGGTCGTCTTCGGTGCGGGCCACCACTTGGGCGGCAGCCACGGCCGGCCCCGTGTCGAGCGGGATATTGGTCGACCGCGCGGCTTCAAGGTCGCGCCAGTGCAGGCGGAAGTCCTTGTACAGCAGCGGCAGGGGCAGGTAGCGACGCTCGGTCGTACGCACCACGCCCACATCTTCCTCGCCCAGCAGATCCACGCCCCCTCGCTGGGGATCCCGGAAGATGTCGTCTGGCACGACCTGGACACCCGGGCCAAGCGGGCCCAGCACCGGCACGATCCGGCGCCCCACCAGCGCCCGCCGGCCGGTCTCCTCCACCGCGCTGTCGATCCGATTCCATTGGTCTTCCGTCAAGGGCGCCTGCTCGCGCTGCAGGAAATCGACCATCGACACTTACTCCTTGGGGAAATCACCAGGCAAACTGTACCGTGCAGCCGAGATGCGGTCCAAGGCGGCCCCCTCGCCGCTAATGCACGCCAGAGGAGGACCTTAGATCGTAGGCGGCATCCAACAGCTCCACGAGATGGCGCACTGGCAAGGGCCGGCCGGCCTCGTCGAGCCCCGCCCGGAGCTGGAGCATGCAGCCCGGATTCGCCGATGCGACCATCTCGGCGCCCGTAGCCAGGATGTTGGCGACCTTGCGGCGGCGCAGCACGCCCGATAGCTCTGGGTGGGTGATGTTGTAGACGCCGGCGCTGCCGCAGCACAGGTCGGCCTCGGCCATCTCGACGAGCCGCAGGCCGGGGATCGATCGGAGCAGCGCACGCGGCTGGGTCTTGATCCCTTGTGCGTGCGTCAGGTGACAGGGCTCCTGGTAGGTCACGGTGCGCTCCAGCCGACCGGTGGGCGGCGTCCAGCCGCGCTCGACCAGGAACTCGCTGACGTCGCGCACGCGCCCGGCGACTGCCTCCGCCCGTTCGGCCAAGCCCGGCGCCCCCGCCAGCAGGTGGCCGTACTCCTTGAGTACCGCTCCGCACCCGGCGGCGTTGACGATGATCGCATCCACCGCCTGCGTAGCGAACGCCTCCACGTTGCGCCGCATCAGCGCGCGCCCACCGTCGAGCAGCCCCGCGTGCACATGCAATGCGCCGCAGCAGCCTTGTCCTGCGGGCAGCACGACGCTGTAGCCGTTGGCCAGCAGCACCCGGATGGTGGCCCGTGTCACATCCGCGTAGGCCGTGCTCATCACACAGCCTGCGAACAGCGCCACCCGCCCTCGGGGCGATCCTCGCGGATGCCAGACCTGGCCGCGTGGGACCAGGAAGCGGCGCGCGATGGGGGGCAACATCCGCTCGCGCTCCGCCAGGCCCAGCCCGCGCAGGAGCCCCGCTTGACGCACCAGACGCTGCAGGCCCGAGCGCTGGTACAGCCCGAGCAGCGATACGAGCGCCCGGAAGCGGAGCGGTGAGGCGAACAGGCCCGTGAACACCGCCCACTGCAGGGCACGCTGGGGAAGCGGGCGCGGTAGCGCCCGCTCGATCTGCGCCCGCGCCGCCTCCACCAGCTTGCCGTACTGCACGCCGGACGGGCATACGGCCTCGCAGGCGCGGCAGTCGAGGCATTGATACATCTGCTCCCGGAAGATCGGCGCGTCGAGCCCGATGCGGCCCTCGGCCACGGCGCGGATCAGATGGATGCGCCCGCGGGGCGAGGACGGCTCACGATACAGCTCGCGGTACGTCGGGCAGTTGGGCAAGCAGAGGCCGCAGTGGACACAGTTGTCTAGAACCGCCTGGGGGGGCACGTCCGGTGGCACGAACGCGAGTGGGCGCGGGCCACCCGCTATCCCCGGCGACTGTGCGACGTGCTGTACTTGCATCCACCGCCCCCTCTAGATGCCCCCCACGAAGCGGCCCGGGTTCAGAATCCCGTGTGGGTCGAACTGCTGCTTGATGGCGCGCATCACGGCAATGCCGCTCGGCTCCCGGCCCCAGAGAGGCAGATGTGGCTTGACCCCCGCAGGGCAACTCAGCACCACCGACTGCTCAAAGCGCTGTACGAGCCCCTGCTGCACGGTGGCGAGCGCCTGTCCGAACGCTTCAGGCGCCAGTCCCTCGGGGCGTTTCAGCCGCCAGTACACGAGCCCCACCGCCGCATCGGCCGCCTGATCGAGGGCGATCCCGGCAGCCGCGGCCAGCTCCGTCGTGGCATCGAGCACCGCGCCCACCTCGCTCGGGGATACGACGACCTTCACCAAAGCACGATCCACTGGCTCCACATCCGGCTGCTGGTACTCCGCGAGCTGGCGCCACAGCACTCCGGCCGCCGCGCCCTCTAGCTCGCACACCACGGCGCCGCACCAGCCTGCCGCACGCTCGCGCACTTCGCGCACCTGGCGGGCCGTAGTGGCCGGCGCGCCCTCGAAGCCCACGACCAGCGTCCAGCCGCGCGCACCGGCCACGAGACGCGGCGCGAGCGCCGGATCGAGCACGATCGCCGCCACGGGCTGCAGCACCGAATCGAGCAGCGCGGCGACCGCGTCGAGGGCGGCCCCAGCGGTCTCGAAGCCGAGCGCAAGCGCGACCTCCCGGGCGGGGCGCGGGAGCACCTTGAAATTCAACTCGACGAGCACACCGAGCGTGCCCAAGGAGCCCAGGAACAACTTCATCATGTCGTAGCCTGATACGTTCTTCACCACGCGCCCGCCTCCGTGGGCCAAGGTGCCGTCAGTAAGCGCGGCACACACACCAATGAGGGCGTCGCGCGCGGTTCCATACCGCAGCCGCCGCGGGCCGGCCAGATTGGCGGCGACGATGCCGCCGAGTGTGGCGTGCTCGGGCCGCGCGCCGTCGAGCGATAGACGCTGGCCGTGTTCACCCAGCAGCCGATCGATTGCGGCTAGCGTGATCCCCGCCTGCACCGAGAGTGTGAGGTCGGCCGGCTCGTAGTGCAGCACGTGCGCCAGCGCCCGGACATCGAGCGCCAGGTCGAACGCACGCGGCGGATAGCCGATCGCCTGCGCCGTGCCGCCGCCCCACGGTACCACTGCGGCCCCGAGCTCGTCGGCGATCGCCAGCACCGCCGCTACCGCCTCGGGCACGGGGGGACGAACGGCCAGCGCGGGCACGCGGCCGGCGAGGCGGTAGGCTGTCACGCGCTCGTCCCCGAGCACTGCCTCTGGGCCCAGCAGGCGGGTGAGGCGCTCGCGCAGCACGGCCCCCTCGCCCGGCTGGAGGCCACTGGCCGTCGTCGATCCGTGCACGGGCATCCCGCCTCTTAGTGGCCGTATTCTGCCAGCAGCGTGGCCTTACGGCTTCCCGCGCGAATCTCGCGCAGCTCGCCACAGGAAACGCGACTGGGGAAGATCTTGTCGGGGTTGAACAGGTCGTGGGGGTTGAAGCTGCGCTTCAGCTTGGCCATGGCCGCCAGGTCCTCGGCCGTGAAGATGAGCGGCATCTGCTCGCGCTTCTCCAGACCGATGCCGTGCTCGCCCGACAGAGTGCCGCCCACATCGACACAGACCTGCATGATGTCCACCCCGGCCCGCAGCACCCGCTCGATGACGCCCGGCTCGCGTCGATCGAACAGGACGATGGGGTGGAGGTTGCCGTCGCCGGCATGGAACACGTTGGCGATCGTCAGCGCGTACTCGCGGCCGATCTCCTCGACCCGGGCCAAGGTGTACGGCAGCTTGGTGCGCGGGACGACCGTGTCGTGGAGGTAGTAGTTGGGCGCCAGGCGCCCCATCGCCCCGAACGCCATCTTGCGCGCGTTCCATAGGGCCGCGCGCTCGTCGGCGGCGACCGCGACGCGCACGCTCCGCGCCCCCTCGGCCGTGCAGATGCGGCTGATCTGTGCAGCCAGGTCGTCGAGCCCGTCGTCGAGCCCGTCGATCTCCACCAGCAGTACGGCCCCCACGTCGGGCGGGAAGCCGACATGGTAGGCTGCCTCGACCGCGCCGCACGTCACCTGGTCCATCATCTCCATGGCGGCCGGCACGATACCCGCGGCGATGATCGCCGACACCGCGCTGCTAGCCTCGACGACCGAGCCGAACTGGGCGAGCAGCACGCGCACCGCCTCGGGCAGATGCGTGAGCCTCACCCACGCCTTGGTGACGAGCCCCAGCGTGCCCTCGGAGCCCACCAGCACCCCCGTCAGGTCGTAGCCGGGGCTGTCTGGCCCGTCGGTCCAGATCCGCTCGCCGTTGGGCAGCACCACCTCTAGGGCGAGCACGTGGTTGGTGGTAACGCCATAGGCCAGACAGTGAGGGCCGCCGGAGTTCTCCGCGATGTTGCCGCCGATAGTACACGCCTTCTGACTCGAAGGGTCGGGCGCGTAGAAGTAGCCACGGGGCTGCGTGGCCAGCGAGAGGTCGAGGTTGATCACGCCCGGCTCGACCAGCGCGCGCCGGTTGCGGTAATCGAGGGCCAGGATGCGGTTCATGCGCGTGAGGGCGATCTGGATCCCGCCCCGCGTGGCGATCGCGCCGCCCGAAAGCCCCGTACCCGCGCCCCGCGGCACCACGGGCAGGCCGGCCTCGGCCGCGAGCTGCACCACGGCCACCACCTGCTCGACCCGGGTGGGCAAGACGACCACGGTGGGCAGGTGCATGTCGATCGAGCCATCGTACTCGTACAGGGCCAACTCGCCGGGATCGTGGACGACACCATCCGGCCCCACGAGTTGCACGAGGCGACGGACCAAGTGCTCGCGCTCCATCGGGCACCTCCCGTGGCGCAGCGTTCCGCGCCGCCCCTAACCAGAAGGAATCGACGTTCTCAACCTGCAGTATAGCGGGCTGCCGCGCCCTCTCGAGTCAGGCCATGACGATGCGCAGCGCGCGCGGCAGCCCTGCCAGATCGCGCACGATGGCCAGGTCGGCACCCGGCACCGCGGCAGCCGCCAGCGCGCGCACCGCGTCGGCCTGCTCGGCGCCGAACTCCACCACCGCCAGCCCGCCCGCAGCGAGCCGGGACGGCAACTGGCCCAGTAGGCGGCGGATCAGCGCGAGGCCGTCCGGACCACCATCCAGGGCCAGTCGCGGCTCGTAGGCGGCCACTTCCGGCTGCAGCCCGTCGATCAGCGCGCTGGGAATGTAGGGTAAGTTGGCGAGTACCACAGCGAGCGGTCCACGCACGCCGCCGAGCAGGTCGGCGCAGACGAGGGCCGTGCGGTCCTCCACGCCGTGGCGTCGCGCGTTGGCCCGCGCCACGACCAGCGCGGCCCAGGAGAGATCGAGCGCTAGTAGGCGGAGATCGGGTCGCTCGACGGCCAGCGTCACGGCAATCGCCCCGCTGCCAGTGCCCACGTCCGCCAGCCAGTCGTCGGCCAGCATGCGCCCACGCAGGTAGTCGAGGGCCAGCTCCACCAGCAGCTCGGTCTCGGGCCGTGGCACCAGCACGGCCGGCGTGACGAAGAACGGGCGCCCGTAGAACTCGCGCTCGCCCAGCACGTAGGCCAGGGGCTCGCGGGCGCGCAGGCGTGTTAGCGCCGCAGCGAAGCGCGCGGCCTCCTCGGCGGTCAGCAAGCGCTCGGGGTGGGCGAGGACCGTGGCCTTCTCGACGCCCAGAGCGGCGGCGAGACTGGCGAGGGCCACGAGCCGAGGCTGGTCTACGCCGGCCCGGCGCAGCATCTCCTGGGCGCTCGCCAGCGCGGTCTCCAGCCGCGTGCCCGGCTGTAGCGGCTCCGGCGGTGGGCCGCCCCGCGTCCCGGCTGGCGGCATGGCGCTGCCTCCACGGCTGGCCTAGCGGCTGGAGACCGCGACCTCCCCCCGATCGGCGACGGTGAGGGCATCGATCAGCGGGTCCAGCTCGCCCTCCATCACGCGGTCGAGGTTGTGCAGCGTGAGATTGATGCGGTGGTCGGTGACACGGTTCTGCGGGAAATTGTAGGTCCGGATCTTCTCCGCGCGCTCGCCGGTGCCCACCTGGGCGCGGCGCGCCTCGGCCTGCTCGGCATGCGCGCGCTGCAGCTCCAGATCGTACAGGCGCGCACGCAGCACGCTGAGGGCCCGCTGCTTGTTCTTGAGCTGCGACTTCTCGTCCTGGCAGGTGACGACCAGCCCCGTGGGCAGGTGCGTGATGCGCACCGCGGAGTCGGTGGTGTTCACACTCTGACCGCCATGGCCGCTGGAGCGGAACACGTCGATGCGCAAGTCGGCCTCGTTGATCGCCACCTCCACGTCCTCGACCTTCGGCAGCACCGCCACCGTCGCTGTCGAGGTGTGGATCCGTCCGCTGGCCTCGGTGGCGGGGACGCGCTGGACGCGGTGGACGCCGCGCTCGTACTTCAGCCGGCTGTACGCCCCGCGGCCATCGATCTCGAACACGACCTCGCGCAGCCCGCCCAGGTCCGTCTCGTTGCTGTTGAGCACCTCGACCTTCCAGCGCCGCGCCTCTGCGTAGCGCACGTACATCCGGAACAAGTCGGCGGCGAACAGCGCCGCCTCCTCCCCACCGGTCCCGGCCCGAATCTCCACGATCACGTCGCGACTGTCGTTCGGGTCACGCGGCCGCAGGGCGTCGAGCAACTGGTCGATCAACTGGGCGCGGCGACTCTCTAGCACCTCGGCCTCTTCCCGCGCCAGCGCGCGCAACTCGTCGTCCGTCCCCTCGACCAGCAGCTCGCGGGCAGCTGCTAGCTCGCGCTCGACCCCCTGCAGCTCCTGCCAGAGCTGAACGGTTGGCTCTAGCTCGGCCTGCTCGCGGCTCAGCCTACGGATCTGGTCGGGATCCGCTAGGACCTCGGGCCGGGTAAGTTGCTCGGTGAGCGCCGTATAGCGGGCGGCCATCTCCGTGAGACGCTCGCGCATGGCCTCTTGGGTGATCATCGCTCAACCTCCCGCTGCCAGGCGCTCGACGGCGGCCTGCGGCGCCAACTCCACCGACTCGCCGCCCCGCATGTTCTTGACCTGCACGACACCGCGTGCCAGTTCGTCCTCGCCGATCACGACGACCCACGGCGCGCCTAGCGCGTTGGCATGGCGCAACTGAGCGCGCATACTTCGGCCCCCCACCGCTACCAACGTCGGCACCCCCTGCTGACGCAGCGCGTCAGCCAGGCGCATGGCCTCACGACGCGGGCGATCACCCAGGTGCGCGACGTACACGCGCGGCCCCGGCAGGAGCGGCGGTTCGATGCTCTGGGCCTTCAGGTTCAGGATGATCCGCTCGATCCCCGTGGCGAAGCCGATGGCCGGCGTCGGACGGCCGCCGAGCTGCTCCACGAGCCCGTCGTAGCGGCCACCTCCACCCAGCGCCGATTGGGCGCCGGCCTCGGCGGGCCAGACCTCGAACACCGTCTTGGTATAGTAATCGAGGCCGCGCACGAGCCGCGGGTTGATCTCGACCGGCAGGTCGGCGTCGGCGAGGTACGCGCGTAGCGCGGCGAAGTGCTCGGCGCACTCCGCGCACAAATAGTCGAGCAGCCGCGGTGCCCCGGCGATCGCCGCCTGACACGCTGCGTTCTTGCAGTCGAGCAGGCGCAGCGGGTTCGTCTCGTAGCGACGCCGGCAGTCCGGGCAGACCGTCGCCACCAGAGGGCGATAATACTCGCGCAGCCGCTCCAGGTATGCGGGGCGGCACCGCGCGTCCCCGATGCTGTTGAGCTGCAGCGTGAGGTCGCGGAGGCCCAGCGCCTGGTAGACGCGCCACAGCAGGATGATCAGCTCGGCGTCGACCAGCGGGTCGATCTCGCCGATGGCCTCGCAGTCCCACTGATGGAACTCGCGGTAGCGGCCACGCTGCGGCCGATCGTACCGGAAGCAGTTGACGAAGCTGAACAGCCGCACCGGCTGCGGGCGGCTGGCCATGCCGTGCTCGATGTACGCGCGGACGATCGGAGCGGTACCCTCGGGGCGCAGGGTCAGCTCGCCGCCCCCCTTGTCCTGGAACGTGTACATCTCCTTCTCGACGATATCCGTGCTGTCGCCGACCCCCCGGAGGAACAAGCCGGTCTCCTCGAACGTCGGCGTGCGGATCTCGCCGTAGCCGTAGCGGGCAGCCCAGTCACGCGCCGTACGCTCAACGAACAGCCAGTACGCCGCGTCCTCGGGCAAAATGTCTTGGGTACCACGCGGCGCCTGAAACACCGGTTCGACCTCCTCGATCCACCGCAGGGAGGAGCGGCTGGACAGCAAACACAAGCGCGCCCGAGCGGGCGCGCCCTTGCAGAATTATACCACCTACCCGGCGAGCCACCGAACAGAGAGCCCGCTGGGCGTCGAGGAGCCCGGCATGCGAGTGAAAGTCCACGCGCATCCCGGCGCGGCCCGCGAGCGGATCGCGCTGCTCGGCGACGGCAGCCTGGCGGTCTGGGTGCGTGCCCCTGCCCAGGACGGCCGCGCCAACGCGGCGATCCAACGAGCGGTGGCCGCCGTCTTGGGGGTGCGTCCCCGCGAAGTGGTGCTGATCCGAGGGACACGGGGCCGCGAGAAGCTGCTGGAAGTGCCCCTCGACGCCACCACCCTACAGGCGCGGCTAGCGGCGCTCAGCCGCTCGGATCGGGACAGCTGAGGGGCCCCGCGCCATCAGCGCCAGGGTCGGAACGTCCAGGGACCGCCCCCATGTAGAGGCGGTCCCTGGCACTGGTCGGCCTGCCGCGGCCCACGCTGCGGGGCTAGCTCGGCACTTACTTGCTCTCGCAGCAGACAAGCGGGCTGCCGAGCGAAGGCACCGCCACGCTGTAGGCGCTGGGCACGGGATACGGGAAGGCCGGGTACGGCACAGGATAGGCAGCCGGCACCGGGACGGCCACGGGATTGGCCACCGGCTGTGGGACATTCACGGGCACGGCCACCGGATTCGCCACCGGCACGGGCGCGGGCACGCTTACCGGGACGGGATCGGGCACCGGCACGGGCTGCGCCACCGGCGCGGGCACGGGCACGTTGACCGGCACCGCCACCGGGTTGGCCACAGGTTGCGGGACATTCACCGGCACAGCGATCGGATTGGCCACCGGCTGCGGCACCGGCACGTCGACCGGCACGCTGACGTAACGCGGCACCTGGACCGGGACCTCAACATCCACCGGGCGCGCGACGTAGCGCGGCACATCGACCGGCACCTCCACTGGCCGCGCGACCCGGATCGGCACGTCCACGTATTCAGGACGCGCAACCGGCACCTGCACCGGAACGTCCACCGGCACCGCCACGGGCTGGGCTACCGGTACGGGGACTGGATTGGCCACCGGCTGCGGCACATCGACCCGCACCGGCACCGGGTTCGCCACCGGCTGCGGCACGGGCACGGGTGCAGCCACTGGCTCGGGCACCGGCACGGGTACCGGCTGCGAGACCGGCACCGGCTGCGGCACACTTACCGGCACCGGGTTCGCCACCGGCGCCGGCACATTGACCGGCACGGGCACCGGATTGGCCACAGGCTGTGGAATGTTGACCGGCACCGCGACGGGGTTGGCCACCGGCACTGGCAACGTGGCCACCCCGAAGCAGGGATAGCCGATCCCGTAGCTGCCGAACCAGCCCGGGCCACATCCGTCGGCCCGAGCGACCGGTGCCAGCGGCGTGGCGAGACTGATCCCCACTCCCGCCAAGAGCGCGAGAGCCACAGGGGCACGCGGCATAGTCACTCCCCCCTCCCAACGTGAAATCGAACGACGCGCTGTCCTTCCCTCCACCCCAGGCTCGCGGCAGGGACCAGCGGTACTCGATCGCCGGCACGATCGAGTTGTGGTCCCCGGAAAGGTACCAAACTTCGGGGAGCGAATGCTAGAGGACGCCGCGCAGCAAGTCGAACAACGCCCGCTCGGCCACCTGCAGCAGCAGGATCGCCACCAGAGGCGTTATGTCGATCATGCCGATCATCGGGATCACGCGTCGCAGCGGCGCGAGGATCGGTTCCGTTACGTCGTAGAGGATGCGAACGATCGGATGACTAGGCCCCAGATTGAACCAGGACAGCAGTGCGCGCGCGATGATAGCAAACGTCAGCGCTTGGAACAGCAGGCTGATGAACGTGAGCAAAAACATAAGCGAATTCACCAGAATCACTCGTCCGGACGCTTGATCCGCGCGACTACCAGGATGGTCACGGACGCGGTCCGAAGATCGCGCGCCCGATTCGTACGATGGTCGCGCCTTCCTCGATCGCCCACTCGAAGTCGTCCGTCATGCCCATCGAGAGGTGACGCCACGCCCCTTCCGGATACCGGCGGCACAGCTCGTCGCGCAGCGCGCGCAGCCGCCGGAAGGTCGCGCGGGTCTCCGCCTCACTCAGCCCGAGTGCCGGGACCGTCATCAGCCCGGCCAGCTCCAAGGCCGGCAGGCCCAGGAGCTGCTCGACGGTGGCGAACACCGCCTCGGGTTGCAGTCCGGTCCGTTCCGGCGCCCCCGTATAGTCGACCTCGAGGAGCACTTCGAGGCGGCGGGCCGGTGGAACATGGCGCGCCAGCACGGCGCCTAGACGGACGCTATCTAGTGTCTGGATTATATCGAACAGCTCAACCGCCGTCTTCGCCTTGTTGGTCTGAAGATGGCCGATCAGGTGCCAGCGCACGCCCGGGGCGCGCAGCTCGGGTACGGCCAGCTTGGCCTTGGCCTCCTGCACGTAGTTCTCGCCGAAGTCGCGCAGCCCGGCCTCGATGGCCGCGCGGATGCGCGCCGGCTCGACGGTCTTGGTGGCTCCCACGAGGGTGATGCTGGCAGGGTCGCGCCCGGCGCGCGCTGCGGCGGCGGCGATGCGCTCGCGCACGCGCGCCAACTGTGCAGCAATGGGCGTGGTCAGCGTCATGCTGGTACTCCCGCCACTACGCCAAAGCGACCGGCCGGCACTCCCAGGGCGCGGTGCGAATAGAACAGGTCGGTCCGGCAGGCCGTGCAGACGCCAGCCGCGCTGATCCGCCCGGGGAGCACGCCTGCCGCCAGGAGCTGTAGTCGGTTCGCCTCGGCGAGATCCAGATGCGGCCGGCCGCTGGGGCCGAGAGCGCTCACCCGCTCCGCGTCGACCCCGGTGGCGCTCACGGCCCTGACCACTGCTGGTGCCACCTCGTAGCAGCAGCGGCCGATGGCCGGACCGATCGCGGCCCACAACCCCTCGGGACGGCTGCCAGCCACCTGCACGAGCGCCGCCACCGCCGTGGCCGCCACGTTGAGCGCCGTGCCGCGCCAGCCAGCATGGGCCAGGGCGACCCAGCGCTGCGCCGCATCCCAGAGGATGAGGGGCGTGCAGTCCGCGAACTTCAGGAGCAGCAAGGTTCCGGGCTCACCGCACAGCAGGATGTCGGCCGGCGGGGCCTCCGCCTCGGCCGGCGGCGTGTCGCCGCAGCGGACCACGCGCCAGGCAGCACCATGGACCTGGCGCGCGGCGCGCAGGCGCCCGAGCTCGCCGCCGAGGGCATGGGCCGCGCGGGCGCGGTTCTCCATCACGCGCGCTCGCTCGTCGCCGACGGCGAAGCTCACGTTCAACGCGGCGTATGGCGCCGGACTCACCCCACCTAAACGCGTGAGCACCCCGTGCCGCAGCCCGCTCTCGGCGAGCGCGGGGAACTCGAAGCACGGGACCGCCGCCCCGGCGCGCGCGACCATGCCTCCCAGCGCGTCAGGGACGTCGGTCACGGAAGTGCTTGCGGATGAAGCTGGGGACCTCGAGGTCATCGTCGACCAGCGGGCTGTGTGCCGGATAATGCTCCTGTAGCTCGCGCTCGCGCTCCACCTCCTGGATGCGCCGCGATTTCAGATGCTCGCGCAGCGTGTTGGGCTGCCGCGGCCCCTGACGGCCATCGAAGCCGGTCGCGATGACCGTCAGCTTGACCTCGTCCTGCATGCGGGGATCGACCACCGCCCCGAAGATGATGTTGGCCTCGGGATCGGCTGCCTGGCGGATGATCTCCGCCGCCTCGTTGATCTCGTTGAGCGTCAGGTCGGGGCCGCCCGTGATGTTGAGCAGCACGCCGCGGGCGCCCTCCATGGACACATCGAGCAGCGGGCTAGAGATCGCCGCGCGGGCGGCGTCGGCCGCCCGGTTGTCGCCGGTGCCGCGGCCGATGGCCATGAGCGCGGACCCGGCCTCCGACATGATCGTCTTGACATCCGCGAAATCGAGGTTGATGAGGCCGGGCTCGGTGATCAGCTCCGAGATGCCCTGGATACCCTGCCGGAGCACGTCGTCGACGATCATGAACGCGGTCTCCAGCGAGGTGCGCTTCTCGACCACCTGGAGCAGCCGCTCGTTGGGGATAGTGATGAGCGTGTTCACCTTGTCCTTGAGGCGCGCCAGCCCCTGCTCGGCGATCTGCCGGCGGCGCGCGCCCTCGAAGGTGAACGGCTTGGTGACCACGCCGACCGTCAGCGCGCCGCAGCTCTGGGCGATCTCCGCGACCACCGGCGAGGCCCCCGTCCCGGTGCCACCGCCCATGCCCGCGGCGATAAACACCATGTCGGCCTGGCTGCACAGGTGGAACAGCTCTTCGGCGCTCTCCTCGGCCGCGCGCTCACCCACCGAGGGATTGCCGCCGGCCCCGAGCCCGCGCGTCAGCTTCTCGCCGATAGCGATGCGGATCGGCGCTTCCGAGCGCTGCAGTGCCTGCTGATCCGTGTTCAGGGCCGCGAACTCGACGCCTCGCACGCCAGCCTGGATCATGCGATTGACCGCGTTGCTCCCGCCGCCCCCGACGCCGATGACGAGAATGCGCGCGGTGCCCTGCTGCCGCTCGAAATCTGCGTTCACAACCCGCACTCCTTCCTACCGCCGTTCCCGCGCGTCGCGCTGACCGCCATCAGCGCTCGACGGCGGGGACCTCCACCGATCACTCGGGGCCACACGAGAGGTTCACGGCAGCAGCCCACGAATCCAGTCCCCGATGGCGCTGAGCGCGCCACCCACCGCACGGCGTTGCGAGCTAGCGCGCGGGTCCTCCGTCTGGACACTGCCCCAGCGCAACAAGCCGACCGCCGTGGCGAAGGCCGGCGAGCCGAGCATATCGGTCAGGCCGGTCACGCCCTGCGGGGAGCCGACGCGCACGGTCCCCTGGAAGACGCTGGCCGCCAGGTCACGGATGCCGCGGAGCTGTGCCGTACCCCCCGTCAGCACGACGCCCGCAGGAGGGGTGAGGTCCACCCCGGCGCGGCGCAACTCGCTCCGCGCCAACTCGAACGTCTCGGCCAGGCGCGCCTCGAGAATCTCCGCGATCACCCGCGGGGGCACGGGGCGGTCGCGCCCGTCGCGCGGCGCGCGGCCGTTCAGCTCCTCCTCCTCTTCCACCAGGCTGGCCAGCGCGCAGCCATGCTGCAGCTTGATGTCTTCCGCCTGCTGGAACGGCACCCGCAGCCCGATCGCGATATCGTTGGTGAGGTGATAACCACCCACCGGCAGCACCAGCGAGTGGCTGATGCTACCGTCTACGAAGTAGGCGACGCTCGTCGTGCCGCCGCCAACGTCGATCAGCAGCACGCCGAGGTCCTTCTCCGCCTCCGTGAGTACCGCCTCCCCCGCGGCGAGCCCCTGCAAGACGAGGGCGTCGACTGTGACGCCGACCGACTCGACACAGCGGAGGAGGTTGTGCACCGACGTGAGGGCGCCGGTGACGATGTTGGCCTCGACTTCGAGGCGGTGCCCCAGCATGCCGACGGGGTTGCGCACGCCCTCCTGGCCGTCGACCACGAAGTAGCGCGGCACCATGTGGATGATCTCGCGGTCGGGGGGGATATTGAGAATCCGCGCCGCCTCGAGGACGCGGTTGACATCCTCATGGGTGATGACCTTGTCGTGCCGGCGGACGGGAACGACGCCGTGGCTGTTCTCCGAGGCGATGTGCGCGCCCGAGATGCTGACGTAGGCGCCGACGAGCTTGAACCCCGACTGCTGCTCGGCCTTGCGCACCGACGCGCCGATGATGTCGACCGCCTCATCGACACTGACGACGATGCCCTTGCGCAGCCCTTTCGAGGGAGTCACACCGACGCCGATCACTTCGACGCGCCCGTCCGGCAGGACATCACCGATCAGCGTGGCGACCTTCGTGGTGCCCACGTCGATGCCGACGACGATGTGCTCCCCCATGCTCGGCCTCACTTGCGCCGCACCGAGTGGCTGACTCCCGCCCTAATCCAGGCGGAAGTATATCGTGCGGCCAAAGGCACCGCCCAGCCCCCGCTAGTCTCAAACGCCTAAAGGTCGGCCTCTCAACGGTAGTACGGCCGCCCCGGAAAGCGGACGTCCACCAGTTGGGCACGGGCCCCGACGCGCTCGATCTCCTCCGCGAGCGCGAGAAACGTCGCGACCTTCGTCGCCAGCGCCTCGTTGTCGCCGAACCGCACCCGCCAGCCGTTGCGTGTAGCGATGCTGATCCCAACGTCGGCGCTGTAGTCGAACACGCCCGTGACCGGCTGCCACTGGGCCGGCAGTAGCTCCGCCAACGCTACCGCCGCGCCCACCGCCTCTGCCGGGACCCGGTCGCCCGGCTGCAGCGGCCCCGGCCGGCCCTCCCGCACAACCGTCGGCGGGGTGTGGCGGCCCGCCGGGCCCAGCACGCGCCCCTCCTCATCCACCAGGTAGGTGCCTCCGCCGACCTGCCACTGCGCCACCGGCGTGCGCTCTACCACTCGCAGCGTGGCCCGATTGGGCAGGGCGAGCGTCACCTCGGCGTCGCGCACCGTGGGCAAAGCCCGCAGTCGCTGCGTCGCCAGTCGTGGGTTCAGCCAGAGGATATGGCTCCCACTCACCGCGGCGGCGTCGACCACCTCCTGGGTCGGCAACAACTCGTTCCCCTCGACCGTGACATCGCTCACGTAGAAGCTCGGCGAGGTCACGAAATGATACAAGAGGGCGGAGCTGCCGGCCAGCACTGCAAGGGCTGCCAGCTTGGCCGCGCACCACCACCAGAAGCGAGCCGAGCCGAGCACGGCCGCCAGACGCGGGACGATCGACGGTCGTGGCGCCCGCGACGGCGCCGGGCGGGGGCGTGTGCGACGGACAGGCACGGCAGCCGGCCGTGAGCGGGGGGCCGTGCGACGGATACTCACGGCGCGCCTCCTGGAGCCGCGAGCGCCGCTAGCTCGGCCGGTGTCCAGCGACCGACGAGCTGGACCTCCGGCCGCAGCCAGATGCCGGTCTGGCGATACACGGCGTCCTGGGCCACGCGCATCAGCGCGTACACTTCCCGCGCCGTGGCCGCCCCCAGATTGAGGAAGAAGTTGGCGTGCTGCGGCGAGATCTGTGCGTCGCCGCACCGGTAGCCCTTGAGGCCCGCCGCCTCGATCAGTCGCCCCGCCGCGTCGCCGGGGGGATTGGTGAACATCGAGCCGGCGCTGAAGCCACTGGGCTGGGACTGGCGGCGCCGCTCACGGACCTGGGCGAGCTGCTGCTCCAGCTCCCGGGGATCCGCCCGGGTGAGCGCCAACTCCGCCTCGAGCACCGCGCCCTGCAACGCCCCGGCCTTGAGCCGCGTCGATCGGTACTCCATCGCTAGCTCAGCGGGGGTATAGTAGCGCGCTTGGCCCTGTGGATCCACAACCAGCGCCCGCACCAGCACATCGGCCATGCAGCCGCCGAAGGCGCCCGCGTTGTTGACGACCGCGGCCCCGACGCTGCCCGGCACGTTGCTGGCCCAGACCAGCCCGGCCAGTCCCCGACGGGCGCATTGGCGCGCCAGGCTGGCGAGCTGGCACCCCGCGGCGGCTACCACGATGACCCGCTCCGGCCCTCCGGGATCCTCGATGAAGCGGACCCCCGACATGCTGAGCTTGATCACCAGCCCCGCCACGCCTGCATCGGCGATCAGGAGGTTGCTAGCGCCCCCGATGAGGCGGCATGGCACTCCGAGGGCATGGGCCGCTTGCAAAGCGGTCACCACCTCTTCAGCCCGAGTGGCGACGAGGAACAGATCGGCTGGGCCCCCGATGCGGTAGGTGGTGTACGGCGCCAGGACGTGCCGCCAGCGAACGCCGGGCTCCAGGCGCTGCGCCAGCGCCGCGAGAGCCGCCGGGGGCACCGTCCACACGTTCATGGCTGCTCCCGACGGGCCAGCACTCGCGGCCCCAAAGTGTCGATGTCGCCCGCGCCCATGGTCAGCAGCAGTGCCCCGTCCGGCAGCTCGGCGGCCAGCAGCGCCGCGGCGGTGTCGAGGTCTGCCACGTAACGCGCCCGTGGGCCGCGGATCTTCGCCGCGAGATCGGCGCCACTGATCGGGACCTCCGTGTGTTCCCGGCCTGCCGGCTCGTAGATCCCCGTGACCACCACCGCATCGGCAGCGGCGAACGCGTTCGCGAACGCGTCGAGGAGCGCCGCCGTACGGTGCCGGGTGTGGGGTTGGAAGGCGACCCAGAGTGGGCCAGCCCAGCGCGCGCGCACGGCCGCCAGTGTGACCGCCACGGCGGTAGGATGGTGCGCGTAGTCATCGACAACGGTGATCCCGGCCGCGCTGCCGATCGGCTCCAAGCGACGCCGCGTGCCCCGGAACTCGCCCAGCGCGGCCACCGCCGTGGCCAGGGGCACCCCTTCCGCAGTCACCACTGCTAGGGCGGCTAGGACGTTCTGGATGTTGTGGTGGCCGTCGAGCCGTGTCCAGGCCGGCAGCACTTGGCCATCAGGCGCGGCGACCATGAATCGCATGCCGCCGTGCGGCAGAGGGACGATCTCCCACGCGCGCCAGGCCGCCTCCGCATGCAGCCCATAACTCACCACGCGACGCCCATGGGTCGGCACACGACTCGCCCCGGGGTCGTCGGCACAGCGAATGAGGAGCCCGTCTGGGGGCAGGCGCGCGGCGAAGGCCGCAAAGGCCGCTTCCACTGCCAACGGGTCGCCGAAGTAGTCCAGGTGGTCCGCCTCAACGCTGGTAATCACCGCGACGTGCGGCGATAGCTCCAGGAAGCGATGATGGTACTCGTCGGCCTCGACGACCAGCGGGCCGCATCCCACCCGCAGGCCCTCGGCATAGTTGCACAGCTCCGAGCCGGCGAGAATGGTCGGATCGCGGCCCGCCCGATCGAGGAGGAACCCGACCAGGGCCGTGGTGGTGGTCTTCCCATGCGTGCCGGCGATCGCGATGGCCCGCGACTGGCGGGTGAGCGCGCCCAGGACTTCGGCGTGCGTGAGCACGGGCAGGCCCCGGGCGCGAGCGGCCGCCACCTCCGGATTGGTCGGTCCGATGGCGGCGGAGACCACCACCAGGTCCGTCGCGGGCAGCTGCTCGGCCGCATGCCCGACGGAGACGGCCACCCCGGCCCGTGCCAGCGCGCCTAGGGTCGGGCTGGCGCGCAGATCGGAGCCCGACACGGCACAGCCCCGCGCGAGAAACCAGCGGGCTAGCGGAGCCATACCCGAGCCGGCGATGCCCACCAGGTGCACGCGCCGCACGGCGCGCAGATCGACAGCCTGCTTCATGATGTCGTGTCAGCGGATGCGGCGCCGCGCTGCTGCACGAGGCGATGAGGCGACTAGGGTGCGCGAAGCCACGCCGGTCGCCCGCGGCGCCGGGGGGCGTTGCCAGGCGGCCTCGACCGAGACGGCCCGCCGCGGCGACGCCTCGCGCTCGGGCGCCGTGGTGCCGCGAGAGACACTCAACAGAAACCCGACCGCGATCAACGATACCACGAGCGAGGTGCCACCGAAGCTCAGGAACGGCAGCGTCACACCGGTGAACGGTACGGCGTTGACCGAGACCATCATGTTCAGCAGGCCCTGCCAGACCAAGAGCCCGACCATCCCCACTGCCAGCAGCCGACCAAACAGATCGCTGGCTTGCCGCGCGATCACCAGCCCCCGCCAGGCCACGATGGCGAACAGCACCAGCACGCCCACCGTCCCGACCAGTCCCAGCTCCTCGCCGACGACCGAGAAGATGGCGTCCGTGTGCGCGTTGGGCAGATAGTACGCTTTCTGGAGCCCGGCGCCCAGGCCACGCCCGAGCAGCCCCCCGGAGCCTAGAGCGATGAGCGACTGCACCGTATGCCAGCCGATGCCCTGTGGGTCGGCCCAGGGATCCGACCAGCCCTGGAGCCGTTGGACGCGATAGGCAGCGGAGGTGGCCAGGATGCCCATCGCCACCACGCCCACCGCGCCGACCGTCGCCACGTGCGCCAGATTAGCACCGGCGACCCAGAACACACTCGTGGCGGCCAGGACGATGACGATCGTGGTGCCCATGTCGGGCTCGCGCATGATCAGCAGGGCGACCAGGCCGATGAGGCCCACGAACTGCAGCGAGGAACTGAGGCGGCTCACCCGTCCGGGGCGCCGCGCGAGCCAGGTGGCGAGAAAGACCAGCAGCACCAGCTTGGTCAGCTCACTGGGCTGCACCTGAAACCGGCCAAGCGTGATCCAGCGGCGGGCGCCGTAGACTTCCGAGCCGATCCCCGGAATCAGCACGAGCACCAGCAGGACCAAGCAGACGACTAGCCCCACCCCCGCCCAACGCTGCCAGCGGCGATAGTCGATCCCGGCCACCAACCCCAGGGCGACCAAGCCCACCATCAGCGCCGTGAGGTGCCGGAGGAGGAAGTAGTTGCCGTCGTTGAACTCGTTGTGCCCGATGATGAAGCTGGCGCTGTACACCATCACGATGCCCAGCACCAGCAGCACCAGCACCGCGATCAGCAGCACCAGATCGGGCGGACGCCGCCGCGGGCTCATGCGCGCCGCTCCTGGACCATCTGGGCCCGAACGAGGCTGCGGAACCGCGCGCCGCGCTCCTCGAAGTCGCGGAACTGGTCGTAGCTGGTGCAGCCCGGGCTGAGCAGGACCACGTCGCCCGGCTGGGCGAGCGCCCGCGCCAGGGGAACCGCGTCGTCCAGACACCCCACGCGGTAGATCGGCACGTGCGCGGCGCCATGGGCGCGGGCGGCCGACGCAATCAGCTCGGCGGCCTCGCCCAGGAGGAGCAGCGCCCGCACGCGCTGACCGACTACCTGCGCCCAACGATCCCAGGGCAGGTGCTTGTCGCGCCCACCGGCCAGGAGCACTACCGGCGCGTCGAAGCTCATCAGCGCCGCGATGCTGCGCTCCGGCGAGGTGGCGATCGAATCGTTCACATAGGTCACGCCCTCGATCACGCCCACCACCTCCAGCCGGTGTGGTACCCCCTCGAACCGCTCCAGTGCCACCCGGATGGCCCCGGGCGGCACGCCCACCGCCAGCGCGACCGCCGCTGCGCAGAGGGCGTTAGCCAGGTTGTGCCGTCCTCGCAGCCGGAGGGTGCTGCGCGGCGCCAGGCGGTGCGGCGCGCCGTTGACTCCTGCTATTAGCCAGTCGTCGCGGAGATAGGTGCCCTCCACGGGCCGCTCGAGGCTAAACCAGCGGCGCTGGCCCGCACCAGGCGCTCGGCTCACCAGCGGGTCGTCGGCGTTCAGCACGGCCCAGTCGGTGGGGCGCTGGTGCGCCGTGATCTGGAACTTGGCCGCGGCGTAGGCTTCCATGGTCTTATGTCGATCGAGGTGGTTGGGGGTCAGGTTGGTGATGGCCGCCACCTGCGGACTCTGGCGCAGCGGCTCGAGCTGGAAGCTGCTCAACTCCAGGACCACCCAATGCTCGGCGGTCAGCTCGCCGAGCCGGCCCAGCAGCGGGACCCCGATGTTACCGCCGACCAGCACCGGCCAGCCAGCCGCTCGCAGCATCTCGCCCACCAGCGCCGTGGTCGTGGTCTTGCCGCTGCTACCGGTGATGCCGATGGTGTGCGCGGGGCAACGAGCGAGGAACAGCTCCGTGGCACTGCTCAGCGGCAAGCCTCGCGCCCGGGCCGCTTCCACCAGCGGGAGCGTCCGCGGCACGCCCGGGCTGAGATACACCGCGTCGCAATCGTCGAGCAGGTCGAGCGGATGCTCGCCCAGGGTGTAGCGCACAGGAAGGCCGGCGAGCCGCGCGCGGGCCACCGCCAGCTCGGCGGCAGGGCGCTGATCGGTGACGTGGACACGCGCGCCATGGGTGGCCAAGAAGCGCGCCAGGTCCTCGCCCTCGCGGCCCAGTCCCACGACGAGCGCCCGCTGGCCACTCAGCGTGCCTGTACAGCTCACCGTCCCCCCGGTGCGGGGCGGGGCGTGGGGCGCGGCTCGGTCGGCGGGATGCGCAGGTGCGTCATCAGTTCCTCGGCCATACGCTTGAACACCGGCGCGGCCACGGCCCCCCCGTAGAGCGCCTCCGGCGCGTCGATCCGTACCAACATGACCCAGCGCGGGCTCTGCGCGGGCCCGAAGCCGATGTGCGAGGCGTAGGTGCGGTTCTTCTCGTAGCCGTTGGCAGTGGGGAAGTCGGCGGTACCCGTCTTCCCGGCCAGGACATAGCCCGGCACGCCGTTGGGCTTGAGGCCGGGCTGTTCCATCACCGAGATCATGACATCGGTCATCTGCTCGGCGGTATGCGAGGATACCACGCGGCGGACAGCTTCCGGCGCGACGGGAATCACCTCGTCGCCCCGCCGCATCTCCTTGACCAGCATGGGACGCATGAGGATGCCGTCGTTGGCGATGGCGGCGACCGCGGTCAGCATCTGCAAGGGGGTGACGGCAATGCCCTGGCCGAACGAGTTGGTGGCCAGATCGATGCGCCGCCACGTGGGATCCTCGGGAGTCCGGTAGCTCCCCGGCACCTCGCCGGGCAGGCGCACGCCCGTGAGCTGCCCGAAGCCGAACAGGTCGATGTACTTGTAGAAGCGCTCTGGCCCGAGCCGGCCGCTCAGGAACGACGAGCCGACATTCGACGAGTAGATGAGCATCTGGCGCATGGTGATCGTGCCATGGCCATTGTAGTCCCAGTTGCTGATGCGCACGCCGTCGATGATCACCGAGCCTGGATCCTGGGTGGTCGTGTCGGGCGTCACCACGCCCTCCTCGAGCCCGGCGGCGAGCGTGACCACTTTCATGACTGAGCCGGGCTCGTAGACATCGGTGACGATGGTCGACTTCATCAGGGACTGCTGCTCGGGGCGTAGGGGCTCGGTCAAGCTGTAGGTCGGCCAGCTCGCGGCCACGAGGAGCGCCCCGGTGCTCGGATCCATAACGAGGATGTGACCACCGGTGGCCTTGTTAGCCACGACGGCTTGCTGGAGTTCTCGCTCGGCCACGCGCTGCAGGTAGCGGTCGAGCGTGAGCACCAGGTCCACCCCGTCGCGCGCCGGCTGATACTCCCGGCGAGCCACGGCGATCTCCTGCCCCGTCGTGTCGTGCGCGCTCACCAGGCGACCTGGTTGGCCGAACAACTCTTCGTCGTAGCTCAACTCCAGGCCGGCCAGGCCGTGGCCATCGACGCCGACGAATCCCAGGATCTGAGGAGCGATGCTGCCCTCGGGATAGTTGCGGTACGGTGTCGGCACCAGTTCCAGGCCAGGCAGGCCTAGGCTCTCCACCCGCGCGCTGACCGGCGCGGGCAGCCGCTCCTTGAGCAGGACCTTGACCTTCTTCTCGCGGTCGATCTTCGCCAGGATCTCGCGCTCTGGCATCTCCAGGAGTGGCGCGAGGGCCGCGGCGGTCTTGGCCGGATCGCGCACGTACGGCCCGTAGACATACAGGTTGTCGTACATCACGCTGATGGCCAGCGGTCGCCCATTGGTGTCGAGCAGCGCGCCCCGCTTGGGGTTGATCTGCCGCTCGAGCATCTGCGCGTTCTCGGCGAGCGTGTGGAAGCGGTCGAATTCCAGCACCTGGTAATTCACCAGCCGCGCAAGCACGACAGCCGCGCAGGTCGCGAAGCCCGCGGCCAGCACCCACAAGCGCCAGGCAGCGATCCGGGCGCCCGCGCCGGACCGGATCATCGCGCCGCCTCCCCCGGCCCCGTGGGGGCGACAGCCGTAAGCAGCCCGCGCCACAGCGCCAGCAGATCTGGGCGCGCGGGGCGGGGCGGGGAA
>JADGHJ010000296.1 GCA_019686175.1 Chloroflexota bacterium
ATGGATTAGGGTCTCGTGGGCTCGGATATGTGTATAATAGACAGGCTGGCGGAGACGGCCGGGCTCTCGACCGCGGCCGCGCTGGCCGCCTCCCTGGGCCTGCTGGCAGCGGCCGCGGTGCGCCTGATCCCGCCCGCGCCCACGCAGGTCGGCGTACCGACCTAGGAGCTCGTCGGCGCCGCCTCGGAGCCGCTGGGCGGCTCCTCGCGCGGGCCCCACGTCTCGCCGATGAAGTACCCTAGCTCGAGGGCCACGCGCAGGGCCTCCGCCTCGAAGCCGGCCTGGAACACGCCCAGCGGCATTTGCCGGGGGCGCCCGCCGGGCAGCGGCGGCCCCTCGACGATGACCACCACGGCGTTCTCGCGCTGCTCGCGGATCAGCCGCACCGTACAGGGCCAGCCGGCGGCGTTGGCCCAGCCCACGAAGCGGCCGACCGCGGTCGTGGGGGTGTCGGCCCAGAGCGTACCGGCGCCCACGGGCCGCGCGGTCACGAACTCCTGGAGTACCGCGTCGAACGGCGCCCACGGGTCTGCGGTGGTCTCGGGCGCCGCGGCGCCCTCCTGGGAAGAGGGCGTGCCGCTCTCCGGTTGGTCTGTCGGCCGGGGAGCTTGGTCGCCTGCCTGCTCGGTCATCGCGTCGTCGATCCTCGCGCGCTCGCGGTCGGCCGCGCCGCTGACGCGAGCTTCGGGGCGGCACGGCACCATACATAGGATGCGGCTTTCCGCGCGCCGTCGCAACCCGGCCGGCCGATTGACGCTGGCCCATCGGCGCTGCTACGCTGGCACTGAGACGCGCCGTACCTTCCGCGCCCTGGGGGCGATTCCGCCCGCGGCGCGGTGGGCCGCGCGGAGCTGTCCGCGCCGCTCGGAGGCCCAATGGAGCGCGCCGCGCTCGCTGCTGCCCTGCGCGCGCTGCTCTCGCCCGCGCAGGTGATCGACCACCCGGCGGAGCTGCGTGCGTTCGCGCACGACGCCTCGTTCTTCGCCCAGGTCTCCCCGCAGCACGTCCCCGATGTCGTGGTGGCGCCGAACACCGCCGAGGAGGTGGCGCGAGTCGTTCGCTTCGCCGCCGAGCACCGCGTGCCGGTCACGCCGCGTGGGACGGCCACGGGCCAGACGGGCGGCGCCGTCCCCATCCACGGCGGGATCGTCGTCACGCTGCACCACCTGCGGCGGGTGCTCGAGCTGGACGCGCCAAACCTTCAGGTGGTCGTCGAGCCGGGGATCGTTCACGCGGACCTCAACGCCTACCTCAAGCCGCACGGGCTGATCTTCCCCCCCGATCCGGGCAGCAGCCGCATGTGCTCGGTGGGTGGCATGGCCGCGAACAACGCGCACGGCATGCGAGCGATGAAATACGGGGGCACCGGCCACTGGGTGCTGGGCCTGGAGGTCGTGCTGCCCACGGGGGAAATCATCACTACCGGGTCGGTAGGCTCGCGCTCGCTCCAGTCGTCGTCGGGCTACGAGCTGACCAAGCTGTTCGTGGGCGCTGAGGGCACGCTGGGGATCATCACCAAGCTGCGGCTGAAGCTGCTGCCGATCCCGCCGGCGCGCGCGCTGGTGCTGGCGCTGTTCGACGAGCTGGAGCGCGCCGGCGAGGCCGTCAACGCCACGTTCGCCGCAGGCATCCTGCCCACGGCCATCGAGATCCTCGACCGCGGCGCGATCCAGGCGGTGAATCTCTATCGGCCGGCCCTCAAGCTCCCCCCGGCCGAGGCGCTGCTGCTGTTCGAGGTCGATGGCAATCCGCCGGGCGTCCGTGATGACGCCGAGCGGATCACCTCCGCCATCGCCACACTCGCGACGCATACGGAGTGGGCCGACGATCCGGCGCGCATCGCGGCGCTGTGGGAGGCACGCAGCGTAGTGGGCGCGGCGGCGAGCATGGTGCGGCCCGGGGCGGTGCGCGCCTACTGCGGGGAGGACATCTGCGTGCCGCTGGCGCAAGTGCCCGCCGCGCTGCGCGGGATCGCGCGGCTGTCGGAGCAGCACGGCATCCCGGCGGTCACCTACGGGCACATCGGTGGCGGGGGGCTGCACGCCGGCCTGCTGATCGAGCCCGCGAATCCGGAGGAGATCGCGCGGGTGCAGGCCATGGCCGATGCCATCCACCAGCTCGCGCTGGACCTGGGCGGTACGGTGACCGGCGAGCACGGTGTGGGTGTGGTGCGCGCGCCGTACATGCCGCGGGAGCACGGGCCGGCGCTCGCCACGATGTGGGCGATCAAGCGCGCGCTCGACCCGCATGGCATCATGAATCCAGGCAAGATCTTCCCGGCGGAGTGGCACGGTATGGAGTCGACCGATGGCGAGACAGTCCAGGCAGCAGCGCGGCCGATAGCGGCCCCGAGCCGCTAGCCCATCCAGTCATGGACGCTCTGCCGAACCTGGTCGCCGTGCTGCTGCTGGTGCTGGCGAACGGGTTCTTCGTCGCCAGCGAGTTCGCGCTGGTCAGCGTACGCCGCAGCCGCATCGAGCAGCTCGTCGCGGAAGGCAACCCGCTCGCCGAGTCGGTACGGCACGCGCTGCAGCGGCTCGATCTATACATCGCCGCCACCCAGTTGGGCATCACGATGGCCAGCATCGGGCTCGGCTGGGTTGGCGAGCCGGCGCTGGCCCACCTCATCGAGCCCTGGCTGGCGCGGCTGCCATTCCTGCCTGCCGAGAGCCGTGAAGTCGCGGCGCACACCACGGCGGTGGCCATCGCCTTCGCCACGATCACCGCCCTCCACATCGTCCTCGGCGAGCTGGCACCCAAGTCGCTGGCCCTGCGGCGTTCCGAAGCGACGGCGCTGCTCGTCGCCCGCCCGCTCAGCCTGTTCCTGTTCGTCTTCCGGCTGCCGATCCACCTGCTCAATAGCCTGGGCAACCTGGTGGTGCGTGCCCTCGGGCTGCAGCCGGCGGCGGGCGAGGAGCTGGTCCACAGCGCGGATGAGCTGCGCTTGCTGGTGATCGGGAGCCGCGAGGCGGGCGTGCTGGACGAGACCGAGGCCGAGATCGTCAGCCGCGTGCTGGGCTTCGCCGAGGTCACGGTGCGCGAGGTAATGGTGCCCCGCACCGAGCTGCAAGCGCTGCCCGTCACCGCGAGCTGGCCGCAGGTACTGCACCTCGCGGCGACCAGCGGGCACTCGCGCTTCCCCGTGTACGACGGCGACCTCGACCAGCTCGTGGGCGTGCTGCACGTCAAAGACCTGTTCAAGCTGCTGGAGCAGAGCAACCCACCGGAGCCGTTCGACTTGCGCCGACTGGCGCGCAGCGTGCCGGTCGTGCCCGACAGCCTGCCGGTCGACTCGCTGCTGGTGCAGCTCCAGCGCGAGCAGCGCAGCATCGCGATGGTCGTCGACGAGTTCGGCGGCATCGCCGGGTTGGTCACGCTGCAAGACGTGCTACAGCGCATCGTGGGCCAGCTGGGCGACGAGTTCGAGCCGGCCCGGCCCAAGATCGTGCCCCAGCCCGACGGCAGCCTGTTGGTGGATGGGCTGGCCCGCATCGAGGACGTGGCGCTCCAATGCGGCCTGCGCGTCCCGGAGGAGGACACCGAGGAGGTGGAGACGATGGGCGGGCTGGTGATGCTCCACCTGGGGCGCCTGCCCGCCGTGGGCGACGAGGTGGTCGTCGGCGGGCGCCGGCTCCGCGTCGAGCAGATGGACGGGCGGCGCGTGGCGCGCATCCGGCTGCTGCCGGCGGCAAACCAGCTGCCGCGCGCTGCCCGGCCCTGAGGCGTCGGGCCATCTACTCGCGCCCGAGCACCGACACGGCGTAGTCGACGAAGCTCGGGTCGATCACGCGGTCGAGGTCCGGCCGCGGCCCCGCCAGGTAGCCGTTCGCCGCGTACCAGTCTAGGTCGGCCGCGATCGCCTCGCGGTTCACCGCCCCGTTGCGATCGACCCGGTGGGGAATGAGCACGTCGTAGAGCGCCGGATCGCGGACGACGGTGTTGCGCACCAGCACGTCCACTACCGCCTCCCGGCCGATGCCCCGGGAGAAGGCGTCGTCGAACTCGCGCAGGCCCTTGAGGTAGGCGACCATGAAACGTCGGGCCACGTCGGGCTGCTCGGCAAAGTGCGGCGCGTACAGCAGCACGGCGATCTGCTGGTCCGGGTAGTAGTCGCCGGCGTAGCGGAACACCTCGAACACCCCGCGCGCCTGGCCGAGCGCGAGGAACGGCTCGATAGTGATCGCCAGGTCGAGCGAGCGGTTGGCCAGCGCCGCCGTCATATCGGGAAACGGCACCTCGCGCAGGTCGACGTCCGCCAGGCTCAGGCCGCCCAGCGCCAGCGCCCGCGCGAGTTGAACCTCGGCCCCCGCGCCTCGCGCGTTAACGGCGACGACACGGCCGCGCAGGTCGGCGTAGTCGCGCAGGACGCCCCCGCTCAACAGGTCCGGCCGCGCCACCAGCGCCAGGTGGCTGCGCCCGGGCGCCACACGCGCGTTGTCGGCCACGATGCGCAGCGGCAGCCCGCGGCCGATGGCGTTGAACAGGCTGGCAGCCGGAGAGCCAGCGCCCGCGTCGAGCTGGCCAGCGCCCAGGGGCGCGACCATCTGCGCGGCGGT
>JADGHJ010000297.1 GCA_019686175.1 Chloroflexota bacterium
GGGCCGGGGACGGTGTGGGACCTGCCGCCGGGGGCGGACGTGAAGCTGCTGGAGTGGCGGGGGGCGGCACCGGCGGTGCGGGAGCACCTGGAGCTGGTGCTGCGGGCGCTGTACGAGACGGCGGAGACGCCGCGGTCGGCGTTTGGGGACAACGGGCGGCAGCTGAGCGGGGTGGCGCTGGAAACGGAGCTGCGGCCGCTGATCCAGAAGACGTTGCGGAAGCGGGTGGTGTGGACGGCGGCGCTGCGGCGGCGGGCACGGTTGATCTTTCAGATCGCTGAGCGCGTGGGGCTGCTGCCAGAGGGTACGGCGCGGGCGCTGCGGCCGCGGGTGATCTGGCCGCCGCTGCTGCCGCAGGATCTCGCCCGCGAGGTGGCGAACAACGTGGCGCTGGTGAGCGCGGGCCTGCGCAGCCACCGCACGGCGATGAACCTGCTCGGCGTCGAGGCGCCGGAGCGGGAGCTGGCACAGGTGCGGGCCGACCGCGCGGCGCTGGTGGCGCAGCCTCCTCGGGAACCGGCGCCCGCCATGCGAGCCGCCTCGGGCCGCGAGGGCGAGCGATGAGCCTGGAAGAGACGCCACGCGGCATCCAGCAGGCGCAGCGCTGGGCGCGGCGCGGGCGCCTGCACGCCGACAGCGTGGCGGTGGTCGCGGCACTCGATACGGCGGCCAGCCGCCTGCTGTACTGGTACAGCCGCGATCTGGACCCGTCAGCCGACCTCGACGACGTGGTGCAGATCCTGGCGCTCGCCCAGCTACAGGCGGCGCGCGAGGTGGCGCCGAGCGAAGAGCGAGCGTTTCGGCTGGCCGTGCAGCGCGCGGTCCGGCGCGAGACGTGGCGGGTGCGTGGCGCGCGGCGTGGCGAGCGCCACGCGAACTGGCAAGATGCGCTAACTCGAACGCAGGAGGCGCCAGGCGACGACCTGGCGGAGATCGAGGAGCTGGGATGGGACGATATCGTGCGCGTGCTTCGATGGCGAGATGGGCTGGCGCTCTGGCTGTGGGCAGTGGAGGAGTGGCCGCTGGAGGCGATCGCGGCGCTGCACGGCCTCAGCAAGCAGCAGGTCTGGCGCCGCGTGCGGCGGGGGCTGAAGACACTGCGGCAGACGCTCGGCGTGGCGCCGTGACCGCCCCCACGCCGGTGCCCCCGCCACGGGCCGCGCTAACGCCCGAGGAGCTGGTGGACATCGCCGCCGACCTAGCGCGGGCAGCCGTGCAGCTGGCCGAGACGGCCGACGCGCTGGTCGAAGCGCCCACTGCCGAGCGCCCGGCGCTGCGCGCCACGCTGCATCGCTGGCAGACGCTGCTGCGCCTGGGCGCACGGCGTCTGGCCCATGCGAGCGCTGCAGCGCGCTAGCCACGTCGGCCTCACGCTCCCGCTCTCTCCCGCGCGCACTAGCGTGGACGCTCGCGTGGGGCTGGCCCGCCGCTTGCATGGGCATGGCCAGCGCGCACGCCTGGAGGTGACATGGCCATCCCGCCAGAGGACGATCGCGAGCGAGTGCGCCAGATAGTGGAAGAGGCCGTGGCAGAGGTCGACTCGCCCGCCACGGCCGACGCGGTGGTCGAGCGCCTCGAGCAGTTGGCGGCAGATGTGACCGAGGCGACCGCCGGGGAGCAGGCCGCACAGGCACCGGAGCCGGCGGTGACAGCCATCGAAGAGGCCGCTACAGACACCCCCTCTCCCGCCCGGACAGCCGAGGTCTTGACGACCGCCGCGGCCCAAGCCGTGGCCCCCACTCCAGAAGCGTCCGAGGTGCTGGCCGGTGCCCGCGCGGTGCTAGCCCCCCAGCGCCAACCCACGCCCGCCGCCCGGCGTGGCCGGGACTTGCTGCGTGCCGCCATCTTGCGGCGCATGGGGCCGTTGCAGCGACTGGACACCTGCTTGTACCTGGCTGCGAACGGGGTTCCGCATCCCCCCTGGCTCGACCGTGCCGCCGCGCAGGTCACGCGCTACACCACTGGGGGGTGGATCTGGGCGCTCGGTGTGCTGGTCGCTGGCGGGCTGGGCGCGCCGCGGGCGGGCGAGGCGCTGCGACTGCTGGTACCCTGCATGGCCGGCGCGACCTGGTTCGTCGAGCACCCGGCCAAGACGCTGTTCCGGCGGCGCCGGCCGTTCATCGACATCGTGCGCGCCCTCGTCGTCGGCAAACGCCCTGGGAGCTGGTCGTTCCCCAGCGGCCACACGGCGTCGTCGTTCGCCGCCGCCTGGACGCTGAGCACCGTCTGGCCGTGGCGCGCGCCGGTGTTCTTCCTGTTGGCCTGGGGCGTGGGCGCCAGCCGGGTGTACGTGGGCGCGCACTATCCGGGCGATGTGCTGGCGGGCGCAACGTTCGGCGCGCTGGCCGCCGAGGCGATCCGGCGGGGGCTGTGCCGCACGCTCTTTCGCCGGCACAGTCGGGTGGCTAGGGGCTGGCGATCCCACCGCTGAGCAGCCCGGCGAACGCCGACCCGAACACGATCGCGCCGAGGAGCAACGCGGCAATCTCCAGCGGGTACGGGCGCCGCGGCACCGCCCCATACGCCGCTCGCCAGTAGGCATTGAGCCCCGCCTGTCCCTCGCCCGCCAGCCCCGCCAGCAAGATAGCTGCGCTGAGGCTGCGGATGAACCGCACGGGCTCGGACGCGGGCGCGTAGCTAGAGAGGGCGAGCACATCGGCCAACGCGTTCACCGCGAAGGCGGCCCAGGGCACGACGAGACGGGGGCTGTGGACACGCTCCAGCATCTCGTTGAGCAGGCGGAAGTGGATCAGCGCGCGGAACCAGCCATACACGGGTAGGGTGAAACCCAGCGCATGCCACCAAGGGTGCATACGGGGGTCGCCGCGCTCGCGCTTCAACTCCGCCCAGCTCAGACCGATCCAGAGGGTGGTGTACAGTCCGAACGAGACCAGCGACAGTGCTACCACCAGCCAGACGGGACGCTCGCGCGGAGCGAACACCGTCTCGGGCGTAGATGATGCGTTCACCCCGTCTCCCGGCCCCGCTCGTTCAGGAGGAGAGAACTCCAGACCGCCCCACCCGGTCCAGAGCGAGCAAGATGTATGCGGCAGTATAGACGCCGCGCTCGGCGAAGGCAACTGTCAGGGGCTGCACGTGTCATGGGAGCAGCCGCAGCGGGTGCTAGAATCTGGCGAAGGAGGCCGGATGGCGGACGGCAACCCTCTGCGGCAGCTACCCAGCGTCGAGCGTCTGCTTCAAGAGCCGGCCGTCCAGACGCTCGCGCTGACACACACGCGGCCGGTAGTGCTGGCGGCGGTGCGGGCGGCGCTCGACGCCGAGCGCGCGGCGGTGCGGGCGGGCGCCGCGCCGCGCGACCTGGCGGCGCTCGTGGCCGCCGTGACGGCGCAGATAGAGGCGTTTGCCCGGCCGCCCCTGCGGCGCGTGCTGAACGCCACCGGGGTGGTGCTGCACACGAACCTGGGAAGGGCGCCACTGAGTGCCAGCGCCCTGGCAGCCCTCGCGGCCGTCGGCGGTGGCTACTCTAATCTGGAGTACGACCTGGAGACGGGTGCCCGCGGCTCGCGCCACGAGCACGTCGCGGAGCGCCTGCGGCGACTGACGGGCGCGCCGGCCGCCCTGGTAGTGAACAACAACGCGAGCGCGGTGCTCCTGGTGCTGGCCGCGCTCGCGGCGGGCCGCGAGGTGATCGTCTCGCGCGGCCAGCTCGTGGAAATCGGCGGCGGCTTTCGGGTGCCCGAGGTACTGCGCCAGAGCGGCGCCCGCCTGGTCGAGGTCGGCACGACCAACCGCACCTACATCGACGACTACGCGGCGGCGATCACCCCCGATACGGCGTTGCTGCTGCGCGTGCATCCATCGAACTTCCAACTGCGCGGCTTCGTCCACAGCGCCACGCTCGACGAGCTGGTGGCGCTCGGCCGCCAGCACGGGCTGCCCGTGGTCGACGATCTGGGCAGCGGCGCGGTGCTGGACACCGCGGCGTTCGGGCTCGCGCACGAGCCGATGGTCCAGGAGAGCGTGCGCGCTGGCGCGGGGCTGGTCTGCTTCAGCGGCGACAAGCTGCTCGGCGGCCCGCAGGCCGGCATCATCGTGGGCGACGCCTCGCTGGTGGCGCGGCTGAAGCGCCATCCGCTGCTGCGCGCCGTGCGCCCGGACAAGCTGACCCTCGCGGCGCTGGCCGCCACCCTCGACCACTACCTGCGCGGCGAGGCGCTGCAGGCGATCCCCATCTGGCGGATGATCGCCGCCCCGGCCGAGATGCTGGCGGCGCGCGCCGAGCGCTGGGCGGCAGCGCTGCGCGGCTGGGACGTGCCGGCCACGGTGGTCGCCGGCGCATCGCCCGTGGGCGGCGGCTCGCTGCCCGAGGAGACGCTGCCCACCTGGCTCGTCGCCCTCGCGGTGGCCGATCCGATGGCCCTGGCCGCCCGGCTGCGGGCGGGCGAGCCGCCGGTGATCGCGCGGATCGAGCGCGAGCGGCTCCTGCTCGACCCACGTACGATCCTGCCCGAGGAGGACGCGTTGCTGCTCACCGCGCTGCAAGCGGCGCTGGCCGCGACTTCGGCTTCCCCCAGTTCGCCTGTCGAGAGC
>JADGHJ010000298.1 GCA_019686175.1 Chloroflexota bacterium
CTTTTCCGCGCCCGCGGCGGCGGCCCCCCCCCCGGGGGGGGGGGGGCGCCCCCCCGCCGCGAGGAGGAGGATCGCCAGCCGGCTGATGGCCCCAGCCTGACCCGTGGCGATTGGCACCTGCTCTGGGCCCCCTGGGCTGTCGCACCTCGCGTTGGAGACAGTCGGCGTGGCACGAGCGCTGCCCTGTGCTCTGTTGGCCCCCCTACTGGCGTTGAGTCTGACAGCCTGGCGGGCCGTTACAGGCGTGTGACGCGCGCAAGCGCGGGGCGTGACGCGGCTGCAACTCGGCAGTTGGTAGCGTGCAGGCGGCTGCCGAGGCGCTCGGCAGACCATCGTCGGCAACGGGGGAGCGCTATGTGGTTGCTGCTGTACGCGCTGCTAGGAGCCTGCTTGCTGTTGGCCTGGTCCTGGGCGCATCACGAGGCGTGAGCGCGGGGCACACACGGATGACTGGCGACCGGCCGGCCGCCGCGCTAAGATTGCACGCAGGCGTGGCGACGGGGAAGCAGTTCTCGGCCTCCGGCCGCCTGAGCGTGCCCGCGCCGAGGAGGATAGCGGTGAATGCTTGCCGCGGGCGGGTAGCAGGTGTGGTACTGGCACTGGGGCTGCTAGGCGTGTGGGTGATGGGGTGCCCTACGCCAGCGATCGCCAGCGTCGATCATCTAGAAGGGGGCCGCGGGCCGTACGGGCTTGGGGAGCAGACACAGGCATGTGGGATGACGAGCAGCCTGCTCGGGACTGTGGCAGCAGGGCCGTGGCCGTTCCCGCCGTCCCCGGCGCCCGCCTTTTTCGCGCCGCCCGTACCACTGCCGCTGCCGGTGCTCGTGCCTTATCCCTGGTATCCTGGAACGATCCCAGTGTACACCGAGAGCACGGTCTGCACGTGGCAATGGCGGTGACAACCGAGGTAGGTGCGAGCGCGGTATAATCTGGCATAGAAGGGGTAGCTTAGCTACCCCTTCGGTGCTTATGGATATGGAGCAGGGAGCGATGCTTGGAGGGCGGAGGGGATTGCTTCCCTCCTTCCGTGGATACGCGCGTAACGGCCAGGAGCAGTCAGCGCGAGCGGCCATAAAGGAGAGATCGACCGTGGGCGGGATCCTCGTGCCGGTGGGCGGTAGCACGGCGGGTCCGGATGGTGACGACGAAGTGGTGCGCCTCGCCTGCTCGTTGGCGAAGCAGATGCATACGCGCATCACCTTCCTCCATGTGATCCAGGTGCCGCGTACGCTGCCGGTGGATGCCGACTTGCCCGAGGCCACCCAGCGCGCCGATGCGCTCCTGCTACACGCCGAGGAAGAGGCCGCGCGTCAGCACGTTGAAGCGGAGACAGCCCTCGCGCAGGCGCGCGAGATCGGCCCCGCGATCGTCAACGAGGCGATCGATCGCGGGGCCGAGCTGGTGGTGCTCGGCATCGACCCGGACCGGCGCTCGGGTACGTTCCACGTGGGGCAGATCGCCAGCTACGTGCTCGAGCACGCGCCCTGCGCGGTGATCGCCCGCCGCGCGCCCCTGAGCGAGCAGGGCTAAGCCAGCGCCCAGCCGCCGGCCCGCTCCGGGGCCGCATCAGGCCAGCCGGAACAGGCCACAGCAGGTGTCGCTCAGGACCTGCCGCTCGGTCGTGGCGTCGAGGCGCGCTTCGCGGACGACGCGCACGGGATCGCTGTCGCCCACATCGAACGGATAATCGCTGCCGAGGAGCACGCGCTCGCCGCCGACAGTCTCGGCCAGGTAGCGAACCGCCGGCGCGAACAGCAGCATCGTGTCGTAGTAGAACCACCGCAGGTAGTCGAGCGGCGGCTGCTGCGCGTGCGCCCGCGCCTCGGGTGTCACCTCGTAGACGCGCTGGAAGCGCCCGATCTGGTACGGGAAGAAGCCGCCCCCGTGCACCAGGATGATCTTCAGATTCGGGTGCCGATCGGCCACGCCGCCGAACACGAGACTGCCCGCCGCAATGGTGGTGTCCATCGGGTTGCCCACGGCCTGGCTGAGGTTGTACCGCTGCAGGCGGAACCCGACCTGCGGCGCGTAGGGATGGACGAGCACCGGCTGGTCGAGCTGCTCGGCGACCGTCCACAGGGGCTCCAGCGACGGATCGTCGAGGTTGCGCTCCAGGAAGTTCGGCGCGACCATCACGCCCCGCAGCCCGAGCTGCACGGCCGCGTACTCCAGCTCCTGCGCCGCGAGTTTGCCGTCCTGCAGCGGCACCACCGCCATGCCCGAGAACTTGTCGCCGTATGGCTTGATGTCCTCGGCCAGCGTCCGGTTCTGGAGCCGGCACCAGCGCGCGCCGATCTCCGGCGGTAGGAAGTAGCAGTACATCTCCATCCACGTGCTGAGTACCTGGCGGTCTACCCCCTGACGTGCGATGCGCTGCTGGCGCTCCACGAGATCGCGGACGGGCTGGCCCACCGGACGCAGCGGCGGCCGGCCGGGGAAGACGATCTGCGGCAGGCCCTGGGGCGTGGTCCGCAGTTCGCAGCCGTAGCTGGCGGCGTCGCGCTCCAGTTCGGCGATCACCTGGGGCGATAGGTAGTGCGCGTGGGCATCGACGATCATCCGGTTCGCTCCAGCCGAGGGTACGGGCCGCTCCAGCGCCCCGCCTGCCCGCCAGTATACGCCGCACGGCCGCGGACGGGCAGCATAGTAGACTGGAGCAGGAGCTGGGGAGGCAAGGCATGTTCGGAGTGCTCGGCGCGCTGCTGGCAGCGGCGGCCGTCGCGGCGGGCGCGTTCGGTGCCCACGCGCTGCGAGGTCGCCTGGCGCCAGAGCTGCTGGAGGTGTTCGAGACGGCGGCGCGCTACCAGATGTACCACGCGCTCGCGCTGTTGGCCGCCGCCTGGGTCGTGAGCCGCGCGCCGAGCACCGCGGCGAGCCTCGCCGGGTGGCTGTTCGTGGCGGGCATCGTGCTGTTCAGTGGCAGCCTCTACCTGCTGAGCCTCACGGGCGTGCGGTGGCTCGGCGCGGTGACGCCGTTCGGGGGAGCGGCGTTCCTCGCCGGGTGGCTGCTGCTGGCCTGGGCACTGTGGCAGGCCCGCGGCGGAGCGTAGGCATGGGGATGCAGCCGGCGCCCGCGTGGCTACCGCCGTTCAACACCGGGCTGATCCTCGTGAGTGGGGTGTTCCTGCTGCTGGGGCTCTACTTCATTGCCCGCAAGCAGGTCGCGCGCCATCATGCGAGCATGCTCACGGCCACCACCTTCGCTGCGCTGTTCCTCGTGGTGTATGTTGCCCGCTGGGCGCTGTACGCGCCGAAGCACTTCGAGGGCGACGGCCTGATCCGCACCGTCTACTGGCTGATCCTCGGCTCCCACATGCTTCTGGCGATGGTGCAGGCGCCGCTGGTGTTGGCCACGCTCGTGCTGGCCCTGCGGGGTAGCTTCGCCCACCACCGCCGCCTGGCGCGGCTCACGGTGCCAGTGTGGCTGTACGTGGCCATTACTGGCTGGATCGTGTACGCGCTGCTGTACTGGCGCTGAAGGCCAGCGCCGCGCTACCCCGATCGCCCGGGCTGGGACGCGCGGCGTGCTACAGCGTGAGCGTGGGGCGCAGGCCGAGCTTCAGGGCGTTCTTGGTGTGGTGCTCGACGATGCTGGCCCATTGGGCGTCGGCGCTGAAGTGCGAGCCGGGGATGCGCTCGATCGGGCGCGACGCGTGGATGAAGTTGTAGATCAGCGGGGCGAACTCGTCTTGCCACTGCTGGAGAATATGGATGTTGGCCGGGTCATCGGCGAGCATCGCCTTGGCGACAGCCATGCCGAGGGCCATATGGCGCGGCTCGTCGGTCAGGCGGGTGCGATGGTTGGCGGCGCTGAGGTAGTCGCCGTGCTGCTCGGCGAAGCGGGCCATGGCGTGGAAGCCGACCACGGCGTTGGCGCTCTCCAGCACGAAGCCGCCCTTGAAGGCGATCTCGAAGCCGTCCTCCAAGCTTAGCAGGTGGTCGAACACCACCTTCGCCTCGCACTCTTCCCACAGGGCCGGCAGGTCCTCCAGCCGGAAGCCAGCGCGCTGGAGCATATCGCGGTCCATCTCGGCGTGGGACAGCTCGTCGATCTGCTGACAGATGCAGCAGGCGATGAACTCGAAGTAGTCGTGGAAGGGCATGCTGGCCGCAGCCGTGCCCATGTACTGGGCAGCGGCGATCTCCCCGTGGTACAGCGCCATCCAGCGCCGGGTCATGCCCTCGATGTACCCTGGGGTGACGGTGCGCATGTTGCGCTGGTCGTCGGTCAGCCGGGCGATCTCATCGAAGTAGCGCAGCTTCTCCTGGGCGTGCAGCCGCAGGTGCTTCTCGAAGTTGAGGCCACCCGGGGCAACGAACAGCTTGGGGTTCTTCAAGAACACGCGCTGCCGGACCGCCATGACCCCTCCTCGGCGCGCCAACTGCCCTTTTGGCCTATCTAACAGGACTCCAGTCCGATAGCTAGGTCAGATATGATGCGCACATGCTAGCAGCGCCGCCGTGTGGCCGTCAAGCGGCGCTGGCGAGGTGGGACTCTGCCGCGGAGGTTGCGCGGCGTATAGCTGGCCACGGTGGGGGCTTGCTAG
>JADGHJ010000044.1 GCA_019686175.1 Chloroflexota bacterium
CGCCGACGTGCTCTCCACCGAGCGCTGCCTGCGGGCGCTGGGCGTGGTTATCGAGCCCGCCGATGCCGACGGGCGGGTGGTGCACGGGGTGGGTCTCCACGGCCTGCGCGAGCCCAACGACGTGCTCGACGCGGGCAACTCCGGCACCACCATGCGGCTGCTGTGCGGCGTGCTGGCGGGCCAGCCGTTCTTCAGCGTGCTCACAGGCGACGCCTCGCTGCGCCGCCGCCCGATGGCCCGGGTGCTGGACCCGCTGCGACGCATGGGGGCTGAAGCCTGGGGACGCGCGGGCGGACAGTACGCGCCGCTCGCGCTGCGCGGCGGCCGCCTGCATGCCCTCGATTACGCGCTGCCTGTGGCCAGCGCCCAGCTGAAATCGGCCCTGCTGCTGGCAGGGCTCCAGGCCGAGGGCACCACACACCTCCGCGAGCCCGCTCCATCGCGCGACCACACCGAGCGCCTGCTACGGGCGCAGGGTGTCGCGCTGCGGGTCGAGGGCCGCGACCTCTGGCTCACCCCGCCGACCGCGCCGCTACGCCCAGTCGACATCGCCGTGCCGGGCGACTTCTCCTCGGCGGCGTACTGGCTGGTGGCAGCGTGCGTGCATCCCGACGCCCGGATCACCGTGCGCGACGTGGGGATCAACCCCGGTCGCACGGGGCTGCTCGAGGTCCTGCGCGCCATGGGGGGCCACGTCACACTGAGCAACGAGCGCGAGGTGGGGGGCGAGCCAGTCGCGGACATCACGGCGGAGTCGAGCGCGCTGCGCGGCATCACCGTGGGCGGCGACCTCATCCCGCGCCTGCTCGACGAGGTGCCGGTGCTGGCAGTAGCCATGGCCGTGGCCGACGGGCCCAGCCACATCACCGACGCCGCCGAGCTACGAGTGAAGGAGAGCGACCGCCTGCACGCCGTGGCCGTCGAGTTGGCCAAGCTCGGCGCACGGGTGGCCGAGGAGTCGGCGGGCCTGCGCTTCGCCGGGGGCGCCCGCCTCCGGGGCGCGGCCGTCGCCAGCCACGACGACCACCGGCTGGCGATGGCGCTGGCGATCGCCGCGCTCATCGCGGAGGGGCAGACACGGATCGCGGCCGCCGAGTGCGTCGCGATCTCCTACCCGGCCTTCTGGGACCACCTGGCGGCGCTCGCTGCGGTGTAGGGAACTCCGTGGACGTTGTGCCGCGTGACCAGCGCCGTCCACCGCCGCCTTGAAGGCGGACCCGCCGCTCCCGCCGACAGGGCAACAGTCCGATACATCGGGCACGGCGTCCTAGCTCGGCTCAGCCGTGTGGGGGGCGGGTGCCGAGCGTTCCTCGCGCTCCAGCTCGCGCACCATGTCCGCCACCTCATCAGGGGTGGGATCGTCGATGCCCTCGGCCTTCAGTCGCTGGATCGCCGCGTGGATCCGCGCCTTCTCGACCGACTCGCTCTCCATGGCCCGGCTCCTCCCCGGCGCAGCACCACCGCGCGCCTGACACGTGCAGTATACTCCGCGGCCGTTGACGCCCCGCCCGCCTCGCCCGGACAATCGTCTGAAGTAACGACCATATCCGAACACCGCGGAGAGGCGAGGCGCATGGGCGGGCTCAATGCCACCGAGCGGCGCGCGCAGGCCGCCCTGGAGCATGACCTGTTGGCCTGTATCCTGGCGCTGAGCGGCCACGACGGCGTGGCTCCGGCCGAGCGGGTCGAGCAGGCCATGGGTTACTACCGCCACGCCGCGGCCGACAACCCGGTGCAGCAACTGCTCGGCCGGCGGCTGCGGGCAGCGGTCGCCAACTTGGCCGAGCGGGGCTGGCTCGACCCCGCGGCCCCGGCCAACACCTTCCGCGCCACCCCCGCCGGGCGGGCCGCGATCGTCGCCCGGCGCCGGCCGTGGTGGCAACGCCTGGCAGCCTTGCGGCGCCCGGTGCCCGACCGCTGACGCCTCACACCGTCGCTGCCACCCGCTCGAGCAGCATCGCCAGGTGGCGCAGGCTCGCCGCCAGGTCGCCTTGCAGCACGACCCGGCGTACCCGTCGCCCACGCGCCTCCAGCGCCCGCAGATCCCCGAGCGCCTGCGCCCGCTTGAGCACCCCGAAACTGTATGGCCGTCCAGGAATCGCGACGTCCTCGGGATCCTCCGATACGAGCTGCAAGAACAGCCCCGTGTCCGGGCCGCCCTTGTGCAACTGGCCTGTCGAGTGCAGGAAGCGGGGGCCGAACCCCAGCGTCGTCGCCACTCGCAGGCGGTCGCGCAGGTGCACCCGCAACGCGCCGAGCGCGGCCTGGACAGCCGGCTGGTACGGCAGGTAGGCCTGCAGCGCCAGGTAATCGCCCGGCCGCACCTGCTCCAAGAACTCGCGCAGCGCCGCCTCGACCGACGCGGCGGCCGCCCCTAAGACTCCCACTCCATTCGCCCGCGCCACGAGCTCGGGCTCGGGCAGGCGCCCCAGTCGCTCGTACTCCTCCAGCACGCGGGCCGTGGCGTCCTTCGCCTCCTGCACGTTCGGCTCGTCGAACGGGTCGATGCCCAGCACGACCCCCGCGAGCGCGGTGGCGAACTCCCAGCGGAAGAACTCCCCGCCCAGGTCGAACGGGTCCCGCAGCGGCAGTGTCACCACCGGGTGCCCGGCGGCCGCCAGCGCGACCAGCTCCGGCGGCTCCGGGACCTCCTCCAGCGCCAGCCGTACGAACAGCCGGTCGTTGCCGTAGACGGCCGGCGGGCCGAGCGGCTCGTCGACCACCGGGACGATCCCCTTGCCCTGCTTGCCCGTGCTCTCGGCGATCAACTGCTCGACCCAGGCGCCAAAGGCGGCCAGTTCGGGCGGCAGCACCAGCGTGAGCTTGTCGCGGCCCGCGAGCGCCGCGCCGGCGAGCACGGCCCCCAGCTGCAGGCCCGGGTT
Source organism: Chloroflexota bacterium (assembly GCA_019686175.1). Lineage (GTDB taxonomy): Bacteria > Chloroflexota > UBA6077 > UBA6077 > JAJPHF01 > JADGHJ01. Next base: position 2,883 of record JADGHJ010000044.1, read on the forward strand.
GTCTTGCGGCGTCATGCACGCCTCGGCCAGCCGCGCCGCCCGATCGAGCAGCGCGCCGAGGTCCAGCCCGATCAGTGCGGCCGGGACCAGCCCGAAGTACGATAGCGCCGAGTAGCGCCCACCGATGTCCGCCGGGTTCACGAACACGCGGCGGAACCCGCGCTCGCGGGCCAGTGCCTCGAGCGGGGTGTCCGTGTCGGTGATCGCCACGAACTGGCTGCCACGGCCGCCGGTGCGCTGCCAGAAGTAGGCGAGGTGCGACAGCGTTTCGATCGTAGTGCCCGACTTGCTGGCCACCAGGAACAGGGTCTGGTCCAGGTCGAGCGAGCGGTCCACCGCCAGCACCGTGGCCGGATCGGTGGTGTCCAACACCGTGAGATCCAGGAACCCGGGGCGCGTGCCGAAGGTCGTGCGCAGCACCTCGGGCGCGAGGCTGCTGCCGCCCATGCCAAGGAGCACCGCCCGCCGGAAGCCGGCGCCGCGCACCTCGTCGGCAAAGCGGCGCAGGCTCTCCACCTGCTCCTGCATCCGCTCGACGACCGTGAGCCACCCGAGCCGGTTGGCGATCACCCGCTGATGCTCGGCGGCGAGCCCCCACAGGGTGGCGTCACGCCCCCAGAGGCGGCGGACGGCGTCGGCTCCCCCCAACCGGTGGGTGGCCTCCTCGACCGCCGTGGTGATCGGGCCAAGCTGGGCCTGTTGGCGGCGATTGGCCCCGCGCTGGGCGCGCTCCCACTCCTGCCGGAGGCTGTCGAGCAGCTGGGTGAACGAGTCGGCGAACGCCTTCACCCCCTCCACCTGGAGCTGCTCGGTCACCGCGTCGAGGTCGATGCCCAGGTTGGCCAGCGCCGCCAGGTCCTGGCGCGCCCGCTCCACATCCTCGTCCACGCTACGGCGCACGTAGCCGTGGTCCTTGAACGCGTCGATGGTCGCGGGCGGCATGGTGTTGACCGTGTCAGGCCCGATCAGCTCCTCGACATAGACCACGTCGCGGTAGGCGGGGTTCTTGGTGCTGGTGCTGGCCCACAGCGGGCGCTGCACCCGCGCCCCGCGAGCGGCGAGCGCCTCCCAGCGCGGGCCGCTGAAGCGGGCGCGGAAGCGCTGGTAGGCCAGCTTGGCGTTGGCGATCGCCGCGCGGCCGAGCAGCGCCCGCAGTGCCTCGCGCTCGTCCTCGCGCTTGGCACTGGCCAGGCGCTCCTCCAACAGGCGGTCCACCGCCGTGTCCACGCGGCTGACGAAGAAGCTGGCCACGCTGGCCACGCGATCGACGGGCCGTCCCAAGGCCACCCGCTCCTCGAGCCCGCTGAGGTACGCCTCCATCACCTCTTCGTAGCGCTGCTGCGAGAACAGCAGGGTGATATTGACGTTGATGCCCTCAGCGATGAGCTGGCGGATGGCGGGGATACCCTCCGGCGTGGCCGGCACCTTGACCATCACATTCGGCCGGTCCAGCTCGCGCCACAGCCGGCGCGCCTCGGCGAGCGTGCCCTCGGTGTTGCGCGCCAGCTCGGCGTCCACCTCGATCGAGGCGTAGCCGTCGACCCCCTCGGTCAGCTCGTAGATCGGCCGGAGCTGGTCGGCCGCGTCACGGATGTCGTCGATCCAGAGGCGGATGGCGATCTCGCGCGGCGAGAGCCCCTGCCGGGCCAGCCGCAGCACCGCCTCACGGTAGTCCTCGCTGCCCGTGACCGCCTTCTCCAGGATGGTGGGGTTCGAGGTGACACCGGTGATCCCGTCGCGGACGAGCTGGCGGAACTGACCGCTATCGAGCAAGCCGCGGCGGATGTTGTCCATCCAGGCGCTCTGCCCCTGCCGCTGCAGCTCGTAGAGAGGGAAGCGGCGCTCGAGGTCGCAGATCTTGGCCACGCGGCGGCAGTGGCGCTCCTCACCGCTCCACCGCGCCTCCACCCACAGGCGTGTCAGCTCCCAGGCAAGGGCCGGCCCGATCACGCGCGCGCCGAGGCAGAGGATGTTGGCGTCGTCGTGCTCCACGCTCTGGTGCGCAGAGTAGGGATCCGCCACCAGCGCCGCACGGGCGCCCGGGATCTTGTTGGCGGCAATGGCCGTGCCTTGCCCCGAGCCACAGACGAGGATGCCGCGCTCGGCGCGGCCGGTGACCACGGCCTCGGCGACGCGCCGTGCGTAGTCGGGGTAGTCCACGGGGGTGGCATCGTGGGTTCCCAGATCCTCCACTTGGTAGCCGGCGGCGCGCAGCCGTGCGGCCAGGTCGTTCTTCAGCACATAGCCCGCGTGATCCGCGCCGATGACCAGCTTCATCCCTGCCACCTCATTCTCCGCTGCTGGACGACGGTGCCCTTCAGCCTGCTGGGCCGCGGCCACAGCGCCGCGCGCTGGCGGCTACCGCTTCACCCCTATTTCTAGTGTGCGGTGCTGCCGTACGGGCGAACAAGCTGCCGCCCGCTTGCCACAGCCGCACGCTCCAGTCGGCCGTCCGTCTCTAGCGCGATTCCGATATGGCTCTGATCGGATTCTTACTGACGACGTAGTACTGTGCGGTTAAGGTGCTGTGCTGCCGCGGAATTCCATCCTGGGAGTGAGGGAACATGCGGCAGTTTGCGCGAATCTTGGCTATCGCGAGTCTATCCGTCTTGTTGCTGACCAGCCTCTCGGCGGGCGCCGCGTCGGCCGCTGGCGGCTCGGAGATGGCGCTATCGAGCATCGCCACGTCCACGGCCAATGGGGGCACCCTGCTATCGGTGCAGAATGAGCCGGCCCAGTGGGTCGGGGTCTGCGTGATCGGCGTTCCGAGCCCCTGCAATGCGCCGATCTGGTGGGTGAGTTGGTCGTGGCCGTGGTGGGCGTTCCGCCCGATCTGGGAGATCAGCGCGCTGACGGGGTTCACCTGGCCGTGGTGGAGCGGTTGGTGGTGGCCGTGGCCCTTCGTGAGCCTGGTGATCTGGTAGGGCCAGCCGATCGCACGCACTACGCCTAGCGCACCCTACGAGTAGTACCCCCGCGCGGCAGCGCAGCACCCTACTCGGACACGATCCCCACGCTCGGGCAGCCAGGTCCCGATCGACTGTGCGCGAGCGCCTCTTCCATCGCGCGCAGCTTGGCCGCCACCTCCGCCCGCTCGGCGTCCGGCTGTGATTCCGGCATGATGCCCGCGCCGGCCTGGAGGACCGTGCGTCCGCCGTAGCGATAGATGCCGCGGATGGCCAGCGAGAAGCGCCCGCTTCTCGGGCCGGCGGCCCAGCCGATAGCGCCGGCATACAGCCCGCGGGGAGCCGGCTCGATGCTGCGAAGCAGCGCCAGCGCCGCGGGCTTGGGAAGGCCGGTGACCGTCACGCTCGGGAACAAGGCCCACAGGGCGTCGAGCACGTGGTAGTCAGGGGCCAGCTTGCCCGCGATCACCGAGCTGAGGTGCTGCACGCGCGGCTGCAGCACCACGTCGAGCAGCCGGCGCACCACCAGCGAGTCCGGGACACACAACGGCTCCAGCTCGGCGAACATGGTGGTCACCGAGAGCACGTGCTCGGCCAGCTCCTTGCGATCGGCCTGAAGCTCCCGGCGCAGGCGCGCGTCCTCGGCTGGGGTCGCGCCCCGTGGCCGCGTGCCGGCCAGTGGATTCGTGCTCAACTGACCGTCCATCACCGTGAGCAGCATCTCCGGCGAGGCCACAACCGCCGTCCGGTCGCCGAACATCAGGAGGAACGCGTCGGCGTAGGCGTGCGCCTCGCAGTAGGCCGCGAACAGCACCACCGGGTCCCAGTCGACCGCGTACGCCTGATAGCGAGCGAGCACCACCTTCTGCGCGGCCCCCGCCCGAAGGGCGCGAGTGGCCTCGGCCACCAGGCCCGCGAAGGCGGCGCCCGAGAGTTCGTCGGCCGGGGCCAGTGGCGTGGCGGCTGGCGCTGCCGGTGCCGGAGAAGGAGCCGCAGCTGCCAGATGCGGCCGAAGAGCCAAGCCGCTGCACGAGTGGTGGCAGGCTCGTTCCGCGGAGAAGATCACCCGCTCGCCCGGGACGAGGAATTCGACGAGCGGCCAGCCGCGCGCCGAACCGTCGGGGGCGACGCCCTCGGTCCGATCGACAGCGTCGTAGCCCACGTAGCCAAACGCCTTGCTCCCCTGCGCCGCGGCGTCGTCCACGAACGCCCGCAGCCGGGCGCGCCAGTCGCCCGACGACGCCCGACCGTCCAGGAGGCTGAGCCGGGCCACGGGGGCCCAGCCGATCTCGCCGCCGTCCGGCCCCAGGTGCAAGTAGGCGTACTGGCCGAGCAGGCCCGCCTCGCGCAGCCGGGCAAACGTCGCCAGCGGGTCCCAGCGGCCCGGAAAGCTTGCCACGCGCTCCATCCGCCCTCCTACCTCGGGGAGCGTCTCTGGCCGCCCCCGCTCGATTATCCGCCAGCCGAAGGCGCGCGTTCGCGGCGCGCGCAGTGCGTATCGTATACTCTGCGGGATGGCGGCCGGACGCCCATCCACCGGGCCGTTGGCACCTTTACGCGGGGAGTGCAGCGATTGATCGGTGACCTCGATAGTCGTACGACCGCCCAGGGCGCTCCGGGGGGCGGCGCGCCGCCCGCGCCCGCGAGTGGCCCCGCGAAGGTCTACGACTCGGCGCGGCGCCAGGACCCGTTCTGGGAAGAGCTGATCGAGGCCTGGCGCTACCGCGCGCTCGTGGCCCAGCTAGTCGACCGCGACGTCAAGCTGCGCTATAAGCGCTCGATCCTGGGCGTCGCCTGGACGATGATCAACCCGTTGCTCACCATGCTGGTGCTGACGTTCGTCTTCTCGCACCTGTTCCGCTTCGACGTGCCCAACTACCCGGTGTACATGCTGTCGGCCAACCTGCTGTGGGTGTTCTTCTCACAGAGCACGACGGCCGCCATGAACCAGCTGATGACCGGTGGGGTGTTACTCACGCGCATCTATGTGCCGCGCACCCTGTTCGGCCTCGCCGCGGTCGGCACGGGGCTGGTGAACCTCGTGCTCTCCCTGCTGCCCATGGCCGCGATCATGCTAATCACGGGAGCGCCAATCACCCCGGCGGTGGTGTGGCTCATCCCGGTGATGGTGCTGGCGGCGCTGTTCGCCCTGGGGATCGGGCTGCTCCTCTCCTCCCTGGCGGTCATCTTCCCCGACGTCAAAGAGATGTACGAGGCGCTGCTGCCCGCGTGGTTCTTCCTGACCCCGGTGATGTACCCGGCGTCGATCCTACCCGAGGGGTATCGCGAGTGGCTAGCGCTCAATCCGATGGTCTACCTGGTCGAGAGCTTCCGCGCCCCGCTGTACGCGGGCAGCCCGCCCGCGCCCGAGATGCTGTTCTCGGCCGCCGTGGCCGCGGCCGTCACGGTGGTCATTGGCTGGGCGGTGTTCACGGCGCGGGCCGACCAGATGGCCTACCGCCTGTAGGGGGAACATGCCTGGCAGCGATGTAGAGCTGATGGAGACACGCGCTACCCCGGCGCCGGAGACGCCGCTGGCGGTCGCGCCGGGCGAGGTGGTCATCCAGCTCGACCATGTGGGCGTGAAGTACCGCGTGCCCACCGAGCACATCCGCTCGTTCAAGGAGTTCGCCATCCGACGCCTGCGCGGCCAGGTCGGGTATCGCGAGTTCTGGGCGCTGCACGACGTGAGCCTGACGGTGCGGCGAGGCGAGGGACTGGTGATCGTGGGCCACAACGGCGCCGGCAAGAGCACTCTGCTCAAGGTCATCGCCCGCGTGCTGCGGCCGACCGAGGGGCGCGTCTGGGTGCGTGGCGACGTGGCCCCCCTGCTCCAACTCGGTGCTGGCTTCCACCCGGAGATGACCGGCCGGGAGAACGTGTGGCTCAACGCTACGCTGCTGGGTCATTCGCGGCGCGAGATCGAGGCCCACTTCCGCGAGATCGTCGACTTCGCCGAGCTGTGGGACTTCATCGACGCGCCGCTGCGCACCTACTCCTCCGGCATGGTTGCCCGGCTGGGCTTCGCGGTGGCCACGAGCTGGCACCCGGACGTCTTGCTGGTCGACGAGCTGCTGGTGGTCGGCGACCAGAGCTTCCAACAGAAGTGCCGGGCGCGGATCGACGCGTTCCGCGCGGCCGGCACGACGGTGGTGCTCGTGTCGCACAACATGAGCGAGGCGCGGGCGCTGTGCCAGCAGGCGCTGTGGCTCGAGCACGGCGTGGTGCGCGCCGCCGGCCCGGTCGACGAGATCACCGCCGCCTACGAGCAAGCCGCCAGCGCCGTCTGAGCTTCCCGCGCCTCTTCGCCTGCCTACTGTGGAGTGGCCATCGCCTTGAGCGCGGCGCGCACGTCATCCGGCAGGCTCAGGATGCGGCCCACTCGCTCGCTCACCTCGGCGCCGCCGCGCGGGGTCACTTGCATGTGGAAGCGCGCCGCGTCGGCCAGCAGGTCCGGGTCGGCGACCGCCTGCTCGAACGCCGCCCGTAGCGCCGCTACCCGCTCCTCGGGCACCTCGGGCGCCACCGCGAACGGCTTGCCGATCTGCGAGGGCGTGGCCATCGCCATGATCATGCCCTGCTCCCGGGGGGTCGGGGCGTAGGCCGCCGCCGGCACCGCGTCTTTCAGCCACGGATGGCTCGGCACCATGTCCCCCAGTACTACCAGCACCCGCGCGGTCGGGGGGTCGCTCTCGAACCACGGCCGTGCGGTCACGCTCATCGATTCCCAGGTCCAGCAGGCGCCGTCCGTCTCCTTCCGATCGACCGCGAGCCGCGAGGGGCCCGTGCCGCCGTAACCCGTCACCAGCCGCAGGTTGAGCCCCAACGCGGCGTTGAGCGTGTTCGGCGTGTCGTAGGAGGTCGAGCCGGGGCTGTCGGTCGCTATCGTCACCTCTACGCCGTCGAGCAGGTCCTGGAAGCTGGTGGCGGGGGAGTCGGTGCGGAAGGCGCAGACGCTCGGGCTGTCGTTCATACTGCCGAGCCACTGGTAGCGCCGTGCGTCGAACTCGATCCCCGGCCGGTCCAGAAGTTGGAGCAGGATACTGTTTTCGTTGAAGCTCCCGATGATCGTGCCGTCCTTCGGCAGCTCCTTGTACACGGCGTTGGCGATCTTCAAGCTCCCGTTGCCCGGGTGGTTCTCCACCACCACATTGGGCTGGCCGGGCACGTACTTGCCCAGATGGCGCGCCAGAAGCCGGGAGTAGGTGTCGAAGCCGCCCCCCGGGGTGTAGCCAACCATGATGCGGATGGTATTGCCACGGTAGAAGCGCGCCACCCGTGCCTCCGGGGTGTCGGCCGCTCCTCCAACGCTGGTCCCCGTCGCCGGCCCGCAGGCCGCCGTGGCCAGCACGGTTGCCACCAACCCGCCGAGCGCCGCCACCGAGAAACGCCTCTGCATCGCCGTTCCCCTCTCCTCAGCCCGCTTGGACGAGCGCGTCGCGACGCTCGGAGCCGCCCCAGTCGGAGGCCCGGCGACGCGGCACCACGCGGCCTGCCTCAGCGGGCACCTCAGCGGCCAGCGCCGCGGCATCCAACCGGAACTGGGCCACTAGTGCCCGCAACTGGCCGGCGGTCGCGTCGAGCGCAGCCGCGCGCGCCGCCATCTCGCTCACCTGCTGTCGCATGTCGGCAGCCGACGACGACACCTGGCTGGTCGCCGCCGAGTTCTGCGTGGCCACGGCCGCGATCTGGTCGATCGTCGCCCCGACACCGTGGGCCGCCGCTGCCATCTCCTCGGTGCTGGCCGACGCTTCCTCCACCGTCGCGCTGAGGCTCACCGCCGCGTCGCTCACGGCCCGGCTCTGCGCCGCGAGCTGCTGCGCGGCCGTGGCGATCTGCTCGATCTGCCGCGCGGTCTCCTCCACCGTGGTCCGGATGACGTCCAGCGCCTGCCCCGCCTGGCCCGCCTGTCGCGTGCCCTGCTCGACCTGGCTGGCGCCCTCGGTCATCGCCTGCACCGCCTGGCGGGTGCCGCGCTGCACCTCCTCGATCAGGGCCACGATCGCCTTGGTCTCCCGCTGGCTCCGCTCCGCCAGCTTGCGCACCTCGTCGGCCACCACCGCGAACCCCCGGCCGTGCTCGCCGGCCCGCGCCGCCTCGATGGCCGCGTTCAGCGCCAGGAGGTTGGTCTGCTCGGCGATGTCGTCGATGGTCTCCACCACCGCCCCGATCCGCTCGCCAGCCTGGCCAAGGGCCGTCACAGCGTCCGCGGCGCGCGCGACGACCGCTTGGATGGCCGCCATACCCTCTACGGTCTGCTGCACGGCCTCCGCGCCCTGCTCGGCCGAGCGGCGCATCGCCTGGCTGGCGCTAGCGACGTGCTGCACGGTCGCGGCGACCCGCTCGACGTCGCCGGCCATTTCCCCGGCGGTGCCCGAGACGCCGCCCACGGCGTGGGCCTGCTCCTGGGCGCCCTGCGCCACTTGCTCGATCGCCGCCAGCAACTGCGCCATTTGGCCGCGCGTCGCCTGCACCGCGTCGGCCTGCGCGTGCGCCCCCTGCTCGACCTGATGCATGGCTGCGGCCACCTGCTCGACGGCACGGTCGGCCTGTCCGGCCATGCCGTTGAGCTGCTGGGCCGCCGTGGCGACCGTGGTAGAGGCCGCCTGCACCTCGCCCACTAGCTCGCGGAGCCGCGCGATCATGCGCTGGAAAGCGTTGCCCAGCACGTCGCGCGGTGAGCACGGCTCGACCGTCTGGGTCAGGTCCCCCGCGGCCACGGCGCTGGCCACCGCCGCCATCCGTTGCTGATAGGCGATCGTGGCCCGCACGGCGTCGGCCATCTGGCCGATCTCGTCGCGGCTGCGCACCTCCACGTGCTGCTCCAGGTCGCCCTCCGCGAGCCCCTGCGCGGCCCGGGTGACGGCCACCACCCCGTTGCCGATGTTGCGGGCCAGCGCCCACGCCACGCCGCCGCCGAGCGCGACAGCCAGCGCGACGAGGACCACCACCAGGGCGCGGGCGCGCGCGGCGGCCGCGTCGGCGCCGGCGACCATCGCCGCTGCGGTAGCTGTCTTGCTGGCGACCAGCTCGTCGACGGCGCGATCGATGCCCTCGATCGCCCAGACGTGGCCGGGGCTGAACAGTACCTCACGCGCCGGGCGGTCCTGCTGCTCGGCGACCAGCTCCAGGATGCGCGCCCGGAGCGGTGTCCAGTTCTCATACGCCGCCTGGAGCGCGCCGAGCTTGAGCTGATCGTTCTCCGTGTCGAGCAGGGGTTGTAGCTCGGCCATGTGCGCCGCGTAGGCCGCTTCGGCCGCGGCATAGCTGGCTTGCCAGCGGTCGGCAGCCTCCGTGCCCGAACTCAAGATCGCCTCGCGCAACTCGCGCTGCAGCACGCGCACGGCGTCCTGGGCGCGCAGCACTTGCTCCACGCCCGCCATCTGCTGTTCGGCTAGCTCGCGCAGCGTGGCGTTGGTTGCCTGGAGCTGATACAGTCCCGCGCCGCCCACCAGCGCGAGCAGCGCCAGCACGACCGCGAAGCCACCGAAGAGGCGCGCACGGATCCCCAGCGTCATGAGCTCTTGCCTCGCAACTGAGAGTTGGCCCGCCCCGCCCGTGTGAGCGCGCTCCTGCGGTAGCAGGGTGGCAGGGGGTCCCTTTGGACAATCGGCGGCCCGGCCGCAGCGAATAGGCCGACGGGTATCGAAGGCGCGCCGGAGGCACGACATTGACTGCCCCGCACAGTACACTTCCCGGTGGACGCCAGCGGGCGGCGGTCCGGGGCCCGAGCGAGTGAGCAGGTAGGAGGTGCGGCAGTGGCCGAGGTCGGGGTGCGCGCGACGGTCGCGCCGGGGCGGGTGCTGTTCGTCGCCTCGGCGATCCACGTGGTCAACGACGCCTTCTTTGCCTTGCTGTACCCACTGCTGCCGCTGGTCGCGGCTGAGTTCGACCTCAGCTATGCCGAGACGGGGCTGCTGAAGACGGCGTTCTCCGGCGCGGCCAGCCTGTTGCAGTACCCCGCGGGGCTACTCGCCGAGCGCTGGGGCGAGTTCCTGCTGCTGCTCGCCGGCAACGCCTGGGTCGCCCTGGGACTCATCGCCATGGGCCTGGCGCCCGGCTTCGCCTGGCTGGCCGCGCTCGCGGTGCTTGGTGGCCTGGGTGGCAACACGCAGCATCCGTTGGCCTCCAGCCTGGTGGCGCGCGCCTATCCGCACGCCGGGCGCACAGCGGCGCTGGGCACGCTGAACTTCGCGGGCGACCTGGGCAAGATGGCGGGCCCGGCACTGGTGGGCCTGGCGGCGCTCGGGCTCGGCTGGCGTGGCGTGCTGCTGCTGGTCGGCGGGCTGGGCGTGCTGATCTCACTGGCGGCCCTGACGACGCGCGGCTGGATGCCGCCCCGCGCGCCAGCGATCACGCGGGACACAGCGCCTGGAGGCGCGTTCTGGTCGGCCAGCTTCGGCCTGCTGATGCTGGTCGGCGTCTTGGACGCGGCTACCCGCGCTGCGGGCCTCACCTTCCTGCCGTTCGTCCTGGGCGAGCGTGGCGTGGATGCCGCGGCGATCGGCTTGCTGTTCACGGTCATCTTCGCGGGCGGCGCCGCCGGCAAATTCGTCTGCGGCTGGCTGGGCGAGCGGTGGGGCGCGCTGGGCGTCGTCTGGGCCACCGAGGGGGTCACGGCCGCAGCGTTGGTGCTGTTCCTGGGCGCGCCTGGGCTCGCGCTGCTGCCGCTCGCGTTGCTGTTCGGCTTCGCGCTCAACGGCACCTCGTCGATCCTCTATGCGGCCGTGGCCGAGCTGGTGCCCGAGCACCGGCGGGCGCGCGGCTACGGCGCGTACTACACCGCCACGCAGTGCGCCGCCGCGCTGGCGCCAGCCGCTTACGGGGCGCTTGCCGACCAGGCGGGCCTGAGCGTGCTGTTCAGCACGATGGCGCTGGCTACGCTCGCTATCCTGCCACTGTCTGGCCCCCTCCGCCGCGCCCTGCGCTGACCGCCGCACCGCCGTAGGGCTCGTGGCCGCCTGCATGAGGCGGGATGGTATGATTGCCCTAGTCGGGTCGCCACGAGGAGAGAAGAGCTGTGGATCTCATGCGGTTTACGGTCATCGACGAGCGGACACGCGTCAGTTTTGTGGCGCCCTGCCCGACGCTGGAGGCACTGGTCGCGGCGTGCGCCCAGGGACCGCGAACGCTGGAGGAGCTGCTGGACGCCGCGGCGCCGTTCGCCCCCGAGCTGCGCGAGCGGGTACTTAGTGGACTGGCCGTGTTCGACGAGCACAACTCGCCGGAGAACCTGCAGCGCATCCACGCGGCGTTCGACTACTGCCGGCCCGAGGAGGTGCCGGTGTTCCGTATCCTCGACGAGCGCACGCGCGAGATGTCGTTGAAACCGGTGCGTGCGGGGATCGTGCTGTTCAACCTGCGCGAGCGCCGCATCGTGCAGGTGCAGAACACCTACGCCGAGATCCAGCGCAAGGGGCGCGTGCGCCTGGCGCGGCCGGCACCGAACATGGCGCGCGTGCAGCGCTATGAGCTGCCGGCCGAGTGGTCGCTCGTACCCAGCCGCTAGCCGTGTCAGCAAGGAGCGCTAGGTGGAGACGTTCTTGACGCTGGAGCAGGCGGCCGAGGTGCGCGAGCGGTTCGGCACGCCGTGCTACGTGTACGACCGCCGCCGCCTGGAGGCCGCAGCCCGCACGGCGCTGGCCTTTCCCGCGCCGTTCGGGTTCACGCTGCGCTTCGCCATGAAGGCCAACCCCAGTCTGGGGATCCTGCGCCTGTTCCGCGACCTCGGCCTGCACATCGACGCCTCCAGCGACTTCGAGGTCGAGCGCGCCCTGCGGGCCGGCTTCGCGCCCGCGCAGATCCAGTTGACCTCGCAGATGCCCTCGCGTCGGCTGGCCGAGTTCGTGCGGCTCGGCGTGCGCTTCAACGCCTGCTCGCTGCACCAGCTCGACCTGTTCGGCCAGGTGGCGCCGGGTGGCGAGCTATCGGTGCGCATGAACCCCGGGCTAGGCAGCGGCAGCACCAACCGCACCAACACCGGGGGCCCCGCGGCCAGCTTCGGCATCTGGCACGAGTACCTGGGCGAGGTACAGGCGCGGGCGGCCCGCTACGGGCTGACCATCAATCGCCTGCACACGCACATCGGATCGGGATCCGATCCCGAGGTATGGAAGCGGGTGGCGCGGATGACGCTCGATCTGGCGGCGCGGCTGCCCGATGTCCACACGGTGAACCTGGGCGGCGGGTTCAAGGTGGCCCGCATGCCGCACGAACAGGCCACCGACCTGCTGGCGGTGGGCGTGCACATCCGGCAGGAGCTGGCCGCCTTCCGCGAGCGCGAGGGGCGCGCGCTACACCTGGAGATCGAGCCGGGCACGTATCTCGTGGCCAACGCGGGAGCGATCGTGGCCAGCTGCGTGGACGTGGTGGACACGGGCCGCGCCGGCTACCTGTTCGCCAAGCTCGACGCTGGGATGCCCGAGATCGCGCGTCCCTCCCTGTACGGCGCCCAGCACCCCATCACCGTGCTGGCACCACGTACGGAGACGGCCGACGTGGTGTTCGTGGGGCCGTGCTGCGAGTCCGGCGATATCCTTACTCCCGCGCCGGGCGATCCCGAGGCACTCGCGCCGCGCCGCACACTGCGCCCGCAGATCGGCGACCTGGTGGTGATCGGCGGCGCGGGCGCCTACTGCGCCGCCATGGCCACCATCAACTACAACTCGTACCCGCAGGCGCCCGAGGTGCTGCTGGAGCCCGACGGGGCGCTGCGCCTGCTGCGCCGCCGCCAGATACCAGAGCAGATCTGGCAGAACGAGGTGGATGAGAGCCTGGCGGGTTGACGGCGCCGTCAACCGGCGTGCGGGACCAGGGGAACAGGCGCCAGGCTCTCGGGCAGGAAGGGGGCCAAGGCGACCGTCTGGCTCACCAGGCGGACGTGCAGCGTGGCAGCGCGACCGCGAAGCTGTACCTCCTCCAGCGGGAAGCCGGCGAGGTCGATTCCCGCGGCCGCCGGGATCGTCTCCGAGACCACCAGTTGGCAGTCGCGCTCCTTGGCCAGGAGTTCCAGCCGGCTAGCCGTGTTCACCGCGTCGCCAATGGCGGTGAGGTAACGGGCGCGGCCGTAGCCCATCTCGCCCACGATCACCTGCCCCCCGTGGAGCCCCATGGCCACGCGCAACGGCTCCTGTAGCTCGCCCGCCAACATCTGGTTCAGATCGTCGACCGCCCGCCCGATTCCCGTGGCCGCCAGGAGCGCCTGGCGGCAGGCCGTCGCCCAGTCGCCGCTCAACCCGAACAGGGCCATGATCCCGTCGCCGATGAACTGGTTGGGCACACCCTCGGCCTGCTCGATGACCCGTCCCAGCGTGTCGTGCCAGAGGTTGAGCAGGAACACCACATCGTAGGGCAGGCGGTGCTCGGCAAAGCGCGTAAAGCCCCGCATGTCGGCGAACAGCACCGCCACCTCGGCCTCGGCGCCACTGGCCGCACGGCTCGGACGCAGCGCGGGCAGCGCCGCCGCCTGCGGCTGCAGCAGGGGGAAGACATCGACGTCGTGCGTGGGCCGAGTCTGGCAGGCCAGACGCACGTTGGGCGGGGCGTGGATGCGGGCCAGCACGCGGCGCTCGTCTGGGCCGGGCGGCGGCAAGCGGGCAAGCCCGGCGCCGATCCGCGTGCGGCAGGTCGAGCAGCGCGCTCGCCCGCCGCACAGCGCCATGTGGGGGAAACCGAGATGTCGGCTCGCTTCCAGAATGGTGGTTCCCGGCTCGATGATCGCGCGGCGACCGTCGGGGTAGGTGATCCGGGGCCAGTCGCCGCGCCGCTGTCGCCAGAAGCGGCGCCCCCAGCGAGCGACAAGAGCGAGGCCAACGCCCGCCACGAACAGGGAGACGGTGAGCTCCCGCCAGCTGTCGAGCTGCCGCGCGGCCTCTGGCGCAAGGGGCTGCGCCATCTGTTGCAGCCAGACGGGGTCCTGGGCCAGCGCGCGCACCTCGCGCCGCATGGCCACGAATCCCACGAGCGCCAGGGTGGGGAGCAGCACGCCGAGCACCCGCAGGCCCTCGAGAGCCGGGCGCAACCGGGGCACCGTGCGGGCCCAGAAATACAGCCCCAGCCAGCCATGCGCCCACGCCACGATCAGCAAGGCGGCCTGCCAGGCGGCGCCTGAGGGATTCAACACCCAGAGGTTCAGCAGCAGGCGGCTATAGGTATCGTCCACCCCGTACAGCTCGTGCGCCACCCGGGTGCCGAAGACGTGGCCGATGAGGAGGAGCGGGATGACCAGGCCCAGGACCAGGCGCACCCCTTCCCAGCGCGGCATACGAAGGGTGCGCCGGCCTGACAGCCCGCGGAGAGCGAGCACCACATGGACCAGCAAGCTGCCGTACAGCAGGGACGAGAGCGGCGGCAGGCGCCAGAAGGCCGTGAACCAGCTACGGCCTGCCTCGGCGGCGGCCAAGGAAATCAGCCCCAGGGCATGGTTGAGCAAGTGCGTCGCCACGTAGGCGAGCAGCACGAGTCCGGTGCCGAGCCGCCAGCGCTGGATCATGGGGGTAGTGTAGCGCGGGTGTTAGCCAGTGACGGCCGACGGCCCTCGGGCGAGGACCTCCCGAGGGCCGTCACGTGGTCGTCGTGTCCCGCTTAGCGAGAGGCACCCGCCCCCGGCTGGCTCTGCGGCGTGAGCGGCAGCTGAGTGGTCGCGGGCGTGGTGACGGCGCCGCCCGGAGCCGCCGCGCCGCTCGGCTGAGCCCCGCCGGGCGAGGCGGCCGCGGGTGTGGGCGGCACGGGCTGGCCGGGGGCGCCACCAGCCGGCGCGGGGGTGGCACCACCAGCCGCGGGTGTCTCCTGAGGACTGGGCCCAGCACCCGCTTCACCGCCCGACGTGCCCACCTGGCCCTGCTCGGGCGTACCGAGCTTGGAGAGGTAATCCACGAGCAAGTCGAGATCGCTGGTAGTGAACTGGTTGGGGCCGGCCTGCGTGCCGTCCGGCACCTCTTGGAAAGGCGGCATCGCGTTCGGGAAGCCGGGCACGATGAACGCCGACGGTTGCAAGATCGACTGGCGGATGTAGGCCTTCAGATCGCTGGGGCGGCCATCCTGGCCGGCCCGCGTGCCGAGCTGGGAGAGATTGGGGCCGACATTGCCGCGCGCGGTCGGAATCTCCTCGATCGTGTGACAGGCGGCGCAGCCCTTGGAAGCGAACAGACCGCGCGCTCGTGCCGCACCACCGCCTGCCACCTCGGGCACGATCGGGGTGGGGCCGCCCCCCGCGCGCGCGATCGGCTCGACCTCGCTCCAGTCGCCGTACATGATGAACGTGGCGATCTCCCTGATCTCCTCGTCGTTGAGCGAGCCGCCGTCGCTCAGTCCCCAGGCAGGCATCGCGGTCCCGGGCCGCCCGCGTGTGATGGTCTTCACGAGCAAATCGAGTGTCTTACGGTCCTCGTCACGGTCGCCGGTCG
This sequence comes from Chloroflexota bacterium, assembly GCA_019686175.1. Classification (GTDB taxonomy): domain Bacteria; phylum Chloroflexota; class UBA6077; order UBA6077; family JAJPHF01; genus JADGHJ01. Next base: position 18,193 of record JADGHJ010000044.1, read on the forward strand.
CGCGGTGAACGGTAAGGTTCGCGGCCTGAACGCCTTGGCCGGGCACGATCGCGCCAGCGCCGTTATAGCCGTGGCACGGTACGCAGTACTGGGCGAAGGCGTGCATCCCCCGGTCGATCGCCTGCTCGCGCTGCCGGGCGAAAGCCGTGGCCTGGCGGTTCGGCTCGTTGATCCCGTAGATCACCAGGAGCGCTCCGATCGCCAGTACCGCGGCAATGACGACCTGGATCTTGCGCTCCATGCCGATCGCGCTCGCGGTCTCGGGCTCCGCCGGCGGCGCGGTGCCCTGTGGACGTGGCGACCAGCCCGAGGCATAAGCGACTGCAAAGGCCAGCAACACGAGCAGGACGATTCCCGCGAGTACGCCAAACACCATACGTCGTTAGCCCCTCTGGTTAGGCTGGCGTGGGGTCCTTCTGGTGATCCGCCACCGCGCGCTGCTTGGCGACCTGTGGGCCCGTCTGCACGTAGATGCGGCCGTTCTCGATGGAGATCGGGAACAGGTCCATGGGGCGCGGCGCGGGCCCGGCGATGATCTGCCCGTAGCGGTCGTACTGGGAGCCGTGGCACGGGCAGTTGAACCGGCCCTGCGGCTTGATCGAGTCGAGCGAGGGCCCGTTGGCATCCCAGGGCACGGAGCAGCCCAGGTGCGGGCAGCGCTGCCAGAGGGCGAGGAAGCCCTCGGGCACCCGCGAGATGAAAAACTTGCCCTCGGTGATCTTCTTCACGTCCCCAACGTCGTAGTCGCTCACGTTGCCGGCCAGCACGCGGCCACCGAATGCACCGACCTTGCGCGGCCAGAAGAACGGCAGGAAGCTGACGGCCAACTGGCCGAGGACCAGGAGGATGCCGGTCCACCCCACCCAGCGCAGCAGCTTGCGCCGGGATACCGGATCGATGGGCGGACCGGCCGCTGGCGCGCTCCCGCTCGGGGCACCGGGCGCACCAGCGGTGGGGGTGGGCGCCGTCGTGCTCGCGTACAGCCCGGGCGGAAGCGACCGGCGCACGGGCACCGGGGCTACCGGCGGCTGCACCATCGCTCGCGCCCGCGCCACTAGCACCAGTAGTAGCGCCGCGAGCGACCAGACCAGAATCCAGACAGTTGCGTCCACGTTACCACCTCGTTCGCCCAGCTAGCGATGCCACGCGGCCCAAGCCACCCCCCGGGCCCCTCACTGCCCCTAGTCCGTGCGCGGCGGCATGAGCCACGGCCAGTACAGGTGCATGCCCGGCCCGCGGAACACGGTGCCCACGATCGTCAGGTGCACGTAGATCACGACAAACGCGGTGAACAGGCCGATGAGGATCTCACGCATGTCCGCGTTCCAGATCCGCTTGTACAGCCAGACCAAGATCACCGCGGGGACGAAGATGAATAGGAGCGGGAAGATCCAGCCAGCAACGATCTCGTTGGTGAAGATCCCCGGACCACCGATCAGGTGATCGAGGCGCGCGAGAGTAGGCTTCAGCCCGATGAACTCGTCGAACAGGATCATCAGAGTCAGCAGCACCGCACAATACCCGGCCGTGAACCAGATGATCGGAACCGCGTGCGGCCGCGCGATCCACTTGCCGGTATCGGAGCTATCCCGATCGACGTAGGGGATCGCCGCCAGCGCCAGCAACGCCACCGTCGGGATGATCACGCCGGCCAGCGCCGGGTTCATGTGCAGCAGCAGCTCCTGCAAGTTCAGGAAGTACCACGGCGCCTTCGACGGGTTCGGCGTGCGATCGGGGTTGGAGTGTGCCTCGAGCGGGGCATTCACTAGCCACGACACGATCATCAGCGCCAACAGCATCAGCAGCGCCGAGATGAACTCGATCACCAGCAGGTTGGGCCAGGTGAACACGGTCTCGTTGGCCCGGTCGACGACGGCCGCCCGCGCCCGGCGGGCCACGGCGGCCACGCGCCGGCGCTGCTCCTCGGGCTGCTGGGCTTCGGTAGGAGTGGTCGGCTCAGCCACGGCAGTCCTCCCTCGCTCCAGTCGCTTACAGCGGGCCCGCGATGCCGCCGTCCTTGCGGACGCGCCAGAAGTGCACGGCCATGAACACGGCCAGCAGCAGCGGGAGAGCGATCACGTGTAACACGTAGAAGCGGATGAGCGTGTTCTCACCGACCTCATAGCCACCGATCGCCATGAACCGAATCTGGTCGCCGATCAGCGGCGTGGCGCCCACCATGCTGGTCCCCACGGTCACGGCCCAGAAGGCGAGCTGGTCCCACGGCAGCAGGTAGCCGGTGAAGCTGAGCAGTAGCGTGAGCGTGAACAGCACCACGCCTACCACCCAGTTGAACTCGCGCGGCGGCTTATAGGCGCCCGTGTAGAACACCCGCATCATGTGCAGGAACACGGTGATCACCATGCCGTGGGCGGCATAGCGATGTAGGTTCCGCAGCATCATGCCGAAGCCCACGACCGTTTCCAGGTCCTTGATGTCCTGGTAGGCATGCTCAACCGCCGGGCGGTAGTAGAACATCAGCAGCACGCCGGTGACTGTCAGCAGCAGGAACAGGAAGAACGACAGCCCCCCCAGGCAGAACGTGTACGTCACGCTCAGGCTCGCACGGCGCAGCTTGATCGGGTGCAGGTGCAGGAAGACGTTGGAGAACACGACCAGCGCGCGCGTGCGCGGATCGTCGGGGTAGGAGTGGCGGAAGATGCTCTTCCATACCCGGTTCTGGGTCAGCATCTGCCGCAGGGACTGTGTCTGTCGGCTAATCACTACTACACCTCGCGAGCCTGGATCGCCGTATCCCCGTGGCCGGGGCTCGCGCGGCCTCCTGCTGCAGAAGGACGCCCGAGCGCCGACGTAGGCACACCTGGAAGGGAGCGGGCGCGCTCAGTGGGCCGCCAGCGCGAGCCGGCCTGCAGCCCTCGGCCCAATGGCCCGTCCAGCGCTACGCCAGGCTAACATAGGCCCCCGGGTGTGTCAAACGCGCGCGGCGCCTACGATCCGGCCTCCGCGCGCGCCGCCGCCTCGATGAAGCGCGTGTCCACGTACTTGCTCGGGCTCGGCAGCGGCGGCGCGAGCCGGCCCTGCTCCGCCATCAGGTCGATCACCGCTTGCAGCCCTGAGAGCGAGATCGACGCGTCCGGCGCCATCACTTTGAGCTGCTGGTAGATCAGGTCGTAGGTGCGCCGCGCGTAGTCCTCGTTCTCCCGGCTGGCCTCGGCATAGAGCCGCGCGGCCGCCTGGGCGTTCGCCGGATCGTACAGCCAGCGGTCCGCTTTGCGGAGCGCCCGCAGCAGCCGGACCACGACCTCCGGGCTCTCCCGCGTCCAGTCCTGACGCGCCGTGTAAGCGAGGAATTGGTAGTCGGCCAGCACCTCGGTGGAGTAACCAAGGACCACCAGTCCCTCGTCGGTCCCGCGGAAGTCGAACGGCTGCGGCACCATGCTGGCCGCCACGGCGCCGCTCTGCACCGCCGCGTACCGCTGCACCGGCCCGCCCACGGCGATCGTCTCGTAGTCCTCGTCGTGCAGGCCGTACTTGGCCAGCAGCTTGCGGAGCATCGGCCCCTCTGCCACGTTCGCCCCGGTGACACCCACGAGCTTGCCGCGCAGGTCACTGTAGCTACGGATCTCCGGGCGCGCGATCAGCGTGTACACGGGCACCCGGGTCGAGCCGCCGACCATCACGAACGGGGCCCCGCGCTCGATGGCTTCGATCGCCGTGTCGGCCGCCACACTGGTGATGTCGGCGTCGCGGCTGGCCAGCACCTGCACGGCACGAGTGGAGGCATCGGTATACGCGAGGTCGAGGTCGATCCCCATCTCGGCAAAGAAGCCCTGGGCTTGCGCCGCGTACACCGGCCAGTTGTTGGGGTTGGCCGAGATCGCCGCCCAGCGGACCGTGGTCCGAGCGAGTGCGGCGGGCGACGCGGCGACCGTGGGGGCGGGAGCCGGCGGCGACGCGGGCGGCGGGGCGGCCGCTGGACGACAAGCGCTCACAACCGCCCAGGCCATCACGAGTATGGCGGGCCACCACCGCGCGCCCACCGTGCCGAAGAGCCGAGCCGTCCCCACGCCTCGCTCTTATACACATCTGA
>JADGHJ010000299.1 GCA_019686175.1 Chloroflexota bacterium
CCCCCAGGCCGCCCCCAAGCTGGGTAACAGAACCGTCGTTTCTTTCGGTTTCCTGCGGTGCCCGCCCCCCGCGCCGCGCGGCACGCTGCTTCCAGCACCACATGCTGGAGGTGGCACGTGCGCATCACAGTCACGCTGCAGCCGCGCGACTACCTTGCGCTGCGGGAGCTGGCGCTGCGCGAGCAGCGCACCATCCCGCGCCAAGCGTCGTGGCTACTGCTGCAGGCGCTGCAGACCGCCGCGCCGGCGCAGCAGCACAGCGACAGCCGCGCCGACGGCGACGACGGGGGGCAGGCGGCATGAAGATGCAACACCCGCGGGCCGTGCCAGCGGCCGCGCGGGCGGGCGGGATGGAAAGCTGCTCACTGAAGTCTACCACCCCGCCGCGCGCTGCTGTCGAGCTGCGCACGCCGACCGGCCAGCGCTGCGGCGTCGTGCTCGGCGACGTCGCGCACTTCACGCGATCGCGCGCGCGGCACTTTCACCGCACACGCGGGGGGTGGTACTTCCACCGCGCCGTGCTTTTGGCCGCCCAGCAGGCGGGCGCGCGCACGGTAGTTGTTGTTGAACGCGAAAGCGGCGACCGCTACATCGCCGCGCTGCAGGCGCTGCTCGGCGGCGATCAGCTGATCGACGAGCGATTTGGCGAGCAGGTGGGGTTGCCGCTTCGGCGGTGGCGCCGCGAGCCGGCGCACGCGCACCAGCTCGCGCTGGCGCTGGAGGGGGTGTAAGCATGTACACTCCCTCCACCGCCCGCGCCGACGCCGCGGCGATGCTCGCCGCGCTGTGGGACGGCCTCGACGGCAACGTTTGCATCATGAGCGCCGCGCGCCAGGGCGGCGAGCTGACCGACATACAGCACTTCTGGCTGCCACCCGCGCGACGCGATGCGGTCGTGGCCGAGCTGGCGCGCCAGACCGCGGCGGGGCGCGAGGCGTTCGTGTCGGCCTGCGCCTTCGCCGCCCGCCAGCGCCGGCGCGAGCACGCGACGCACGCCCACGCGCTGTGGGCCGACCTCGACCAGCCGCCGCGCATGGATCATGCCCTGCCCCCGCCGACGCTGCGCGTGCAGACCTCGACGCCCGACCGGCAACTGTGGGTGTGGCGCCTCGCCGCGCCCATCGCCGCCAGCGACGCCGAGCGGCTGGTACGGCGCATCGCCGCCGTGCTCGGGGCCGATCAGCAGGCCTGTGACGCCGCCCGGTGCCTACGGCCGCCGGGTTCCTTGAATACGAAGCACCAGCCGCCCCTGGTGGCGCGCCTGCTGGAGCATGCCCCCGAGCGTGTGTACGACGTGGCCGCCATCGAGGCTGCGCTGCCGCCCGAGGCGCCGCCGGCCAACGGCCAGGGGCAGGGGGTGGATTGGGAGCGGCTGCTGGACGGCGTGCCCGAGGGGGAGCGCAACCGGCGCCTGTTCGAGGCCGCCTGCAGCCTGCGGCACAACAACGTGCCGCGGGAGGCGGCGCTGGCGGTGGTGCAGTTGTTCGCCGCCCGCTGCCGGCCGCCGTTGGCGGCCAGCGAGGCGGAAGCGATCGTGCGTAGCGCCTGGCGGTACCCGCCGGCGCAAGCGTCACCGTCACTAGCGTCACTAGGTAGTGACGCTGATGACGCTGGTGACGGTGGTGACGCTGGTGACGCTGCCCCCCGGCTAGTGCGCCTCGATGCCGTGGTCCCCACGCCGCTCGCTTGGCTCTGGCCAAGCTACCTACCTTTGGGGAAGTTAGTGCTCCTGGAGGGCGACCCCGGCCTCGGCAAGTCGCTGCTGGCGCTCGACCTGGCCGCCCGCGTCACGCGGGGCATGCCCATGCCCGACGGGGCCAGGGGCCTCGACGCCCCGGCCGGGGTGGTCCTGCTGCTCGCCGAGGACGATCTGGCGGACACGGTGCGCCCCCGGCTCGACGCCGCCGGCGCCGACCCCGCGCGCGTGGTGGCGCTGCAGACCGCCGGCGATCCCACCGACCCCGACCGCCCGCCGACCACGCTGGATGTGGAGGCCCTGCGCCAGGCGATCCAGGCTGTGGGTGCGAGACTGCTGATCGTCGACCCCCTCGCCGCGTTCCTGCCGGCCAAGACCGACGCCCACACGGATGCGGATGTGCGCCGCGCGCTGGCGCCGTTGGCGCGGCTGGCGGCCTCGGAGCGCGTCACCGTTCTGGCGATCCGACACCTGAACAAGTCCACCGCGCTCCCCGCCCTCTACCGGGGCGGCGGGAGCATCGCGTTCACCGCCGCGGCCCGTGCCGTACTGCTCGTGGCCAGGCACCCGGAGGACCCGACCCAGCGCGTGCTCGCCCCGCTCAAGGCGAACCTGGCGCCCGACGCGCCGGCGCTGGCGTTCAGCATCACCAGCCACGACGGACCTGCCCCCCGCGTGGCGTGGGGCGGGGCGACCGAGTACAGCGCCAGCGAGCTGCTCGGCGGGGGGACACGCGACGAGCGGCCGAACGCGCTGGCCGCAGTACACGGCGCGCTGCCCACCGCGCCCCCGGGCGCCACGCCGGCCGAGCTAGCCGCGGCCACCGGGCTGGCGGTGGGGACAGTGAAGAACGCGCTGCTGCGCCTCCGGGCGCTGGGGCAGGCCACCCAGGCCCGCTACGGCCGGTGGCTGCGACCGTCACCAGCGTCACCGCCCAGTGACGCTAGTGACGGTGACGCTTCCCCACCCGCGTCGGTGGCCAGCCGAGGCGAAGCGTCACTAGCGTCACTACTCAGTGACGGTAGTGACGGTGATGACGCCAGTGACGATCGTCCCCTCGCTCCATGGGTGCAACCGTCACCGTCACTAGAGTCACTGAGCAGTGACGGTGATGACGGTGACGGTGCCCGACCCCCACCGGGGCCGCCCCAGGGCGAAGCGTCACTACCGTCACTAACCAGTGACGGTGATGACGCTAGTGACGATCACGCCGCCGACCCCTGGCCCGCGCTCCTGCAGCGGTTCCGCACCGCCTGGCTGGCCGTGGGGCACGCCTACGATGGCGCCCCACCGCCCGACCGCCAGCGGCTGGCCGCCGCCTTCGCCCGGGGCCAGGCGTTCGAGCAGGCCTGGCAGCGGCAGGACCTGCCGCTGGCGCAGGCGACGATCGCGGCGCTGGAGCAGCTCCTGCCCGGCCCCGCACCTCCTCCATCCACTACTGGACCGAACATAGCCAGGAGGCGTACGCCGCCGGCTCGCATCGCCCCGTAACCCGGTTGTGAGCGCGGGGGAAAAACGGCGCGGCGGCGCCGCGGGCGTATGTGCGAGGAGGCAGCGCCCCACCATCTGCAGGCCGGGCGCCCCATAGCCCGGGGGTAGGGGGCAGGGGGGCCGTGCCCCCCTCCTGGCCGCTGGCGCGCGTGCGGGCAGGCGGGCGGCTAGGCCGTGGGCCTCACGGCTCGGCGTCCTGCAGGCGCTGGTAGGCGCGGCTGGGCCGGGGGCCAGGACGGCCGCCTGGGCGCCTGCGCTGGGCGGCGACGTCGGCCGCCGTCGGGGCCGCGGGCGCCTGCTGGCAGGCCTGGTAGAGCTGATGCAGGGCCAGCCGCACCACGCCCGACCTAGTGAGCCCTAACTGCTGGGCCAGCGCGGCGAGCATGGCCTGCGTGTCGGCATCGAGCCGCAGATGCACCATCGGCGTCGGCATAGCGTCCCCTGGCGTCAGGGTAGCATGGCGCGACGCATCGCAAGACTGTCCTTTGGTACAGGTAGCAACTGTACTCAAGGACGTATGCGCAGTGAGTCGCTGGTGCGACACTGGGGCCGTCAGCAACAGCGATGCCCGCTGGCCGTCGGCACCGACCAGCGGGCGGAAGGGAGCAAGCGACCATGGCGCTCACTCCGACTCAGGCTACCACGGCCCCCGCGACGCTCGCTACGGGCACCGCCCTCCACGCCGCCGACCAGCTCCAGCTCCTGGCCCAGCTCACCCCGGCCACCCTGCGCCGGCTGGAGCGCGCCTTTGCCCTGCTGCGGCAGGGCGCGGTGCAGGCGGGCTGCACCACCGGCAGCTACTGGGTGCGCAGCCAGCGCACGGGTGACCAGTACCTGGTGACGGTCACCGGTCAGGCGGTGGCCTGCACCTGCCCCGACGCCGCGGCCGGGGCGCTCTGCAAGCACGCGCTGGCGGTGGTGCTCCACCGCCGGCTGGGTGGGGGGGATGCCCCCCCGCCCGTGGCCGCGCGGCGAGGTCCTGTCGCCTGGCCGATGCGCTGCGATGCGGGGGGCGTGGACCCCGACGCCCCAATCCCCTACCGGCTGGTCGCCTGAGGCTGTGCAGGCCAGGACAGGCGCCCAGGGCTGTGCTACCCTGGGCGCCGCCATCACTGCCCGTGCGGGGCTGGCTACAGTGTAGCTACACGGCCGTGGAACCCGCCCGCCGGGGCGGCCGTTCTGGGGCGCGGTTCAGGAATTATTAACGCATGTGGGCGGCGCAGCCGCGGGCTTCAGGCGCTGAGGCTCGCCGCGCCCGTGGACTGCGCCAGGTCGAGCGCCGGCCCGAGCGG
>JADGHJ010000300.1 GCA_019686175.1 Chloroflexota bacterium
TAGCTCCTGCGGCATCGCTCCTCCCCTGGCAACGGCTACGGTGGGATGTCCCTCCCCCTCGGCCCCTCTCCCACCCTGGGACGAGGGGCGGATATTGACTCGCTCAGGCTCCCCGTGTGTCGGCGCGGGACTCCTCGCGGTACAGCCCCAGCGCCCGCAGCACCGGCTCGTCGCTGACGGAGAACAGGATCGCCTCGGCGTCCGGCGCGGCGTTGACGTGCTCGTGCCAAACCCAGCCCGGCAGCGCCAGCACGTCGCCCGCTTCCCAGTCGAGCGCCGTCCCATCGACGATAGTCGTGCCGCGACCGCGCACCACGTGGTACACCACGCTGGCCGTGTGCCGGTGGGCGCGCGTACGCTCGCCAGGACGCAGGAGCTGGATGCGGCAGGTCATCGTGGGCATGACGGGGCCGCCCGTGTACGGGTGCGTGTAGGTGAGCAGCACGCTGTCGAATGGATCGCCGGGTGTGTCGGCCAGCGCGCGCAGGCGCGCCTCGGCGACGGCCCACGGGTAGCGCAGCAGCGGCGAGTCGCCATGGGCGGGCAGCACGTCCTGGGGCAGCAGGATGCCGGCGCCGTACCGTGCCAGCGACGCGTCCGGCGCGCGCCGCGGCGCCTCGAGGCCGTCTGGATGCTCCTCGTAGAAGAACTGGTACAGGCTGGCTACGAGCGGCACGTCGAGCACGTCCAGCCAGAAGATAGGGCCGGCGCCCGCGTTCACGTGGCCGTGCCACGCCCAGCTCGGCGTGAGGATCAAGTCGCCCGGGGTCATGGTGCACGGCTCGCCGTCCACGATCGTGCAGGCATCGCGGCCCTCGATGATGAAGCGGATGGCGGCCGGCGAGTGGCGGTGCGACGGGGCCTGCTCGCCCGGCAGCACGAGCTGGATCGCGGCGCCCAGGGGCGGCGTAGTCGGCGCCCCGCGCGGGGCGCCAGGATTGCGGAAGATCAGCACGCGGCGCGCCGCGCCCTCCTTGCCGACCGGCAGCAGCGCGCCCGCCTGGAGCATCCGCTCGCGCACGGCACGCCACCGCCAGCGGTAGGGGCAGAACGGCGTCACCGGCTCGGCGGTCATCGCGCCGTCGGGCTGGAGCCAGAGCGGCTCCAGCGCCTCGCCGCGCACGGCGGTGTGGAACGCCTCCAACGTCAGGGCGTGCGGTTCGGCGGACAGCGTCATCGTCTGCCTCCTCTGGGCCTACGTTGCCAGCGTGCTGGGCGCGAACAGCTCGTCGAGCGCCACCACGCGCGGGGTCAGGCCCTGCTCGTGCGCGTACCGCGCGATCGTCTCCAGCACCCGCCGATTGGCGGCTACGCCATAAGGGTACAGCGTCTGGTCGAGCGCCCCGGCCGTCGGGGCCGGCAGTAGCCCCGCTTGGACGTAGGGCGTCACGAACGCCCGTCCCTGGGCCTCGAACCGCTCCCTCGCCCGCTCGAACGCCTGGTACAGGTTGAGCGGCACCCAGGGGTACTGGTCGACGATCGTCCGGCGCACGACCATGCCGTGGTTGATGGGGAACAGCCCCGTCTGGCGGTAGTAGCGCGCGCTCTCGGCGGCGGCGTCGGGGAACAGCGGGCGCACCCGCGGGTGGCCTCGCAGGTCCACGCCGCTGCGGTCGAGCAGCGTGCGCTGGGGGATGTAGAACGCCGCGGCGTCGAGGTCGCCGGCCAGGAGCATCTCGGCGATGCTGCGCTGGGGCGGGATGTAGTGCAGTTCCAGCCCCGGCGGCGGCTGGAACCCCGTGCCGGCGGCGTGGCTCTGGTCGGGCGCCCGCTCCATGTACCACACCATCTCCGTCGGCGCCACGCCGAACTCGTGCTGCAATACCCCGCGTACCCACAGCGCGGCCGTCTGCTGGTACTCCGGCACGCCCACGCGCTTGCCGCGTAGGTCCTGCGGGCACGCGATGCCCGCGTCGGTCCGCACCAGGATGCCGGTGTGGAAGAACTGGCGCATGGTGAAGATCGGTAGCCCCCACCAGCGCGTGTCGCCGCGCGCCACCAGTTGCAGGAGCGAGGAGAGCGACATCTCCGAGGCGTCGAACTCGGCGGCCTTCAGCTGGCGCCAGAACAGCTCGCCGGGCTCGCACACCGTGATCGCTAGCTCGATGCCCTCGGGCTGCACCTGCCTCTCGATGAGCGGCCGGGTGCGCTCGTTGAAGGTCAGCGCCAGGCTCAGCGCCAGTGTGGCCATGTCGCGCTCCTCCTCCGCGTGGTCGCTAGGCGGGCACCTCACTCGGCGGCGTCGGCAACGCCCACGGCGTGATCTCGCCCCGGTCGATTGCCGCCAGCCGCTCGGCCGAGAGCGGGGAGCCGTAGATCTCGTTGCGCACGCGCAGGTGCTGGGCCATGAACGTGCGCAGCAGTTCCTTGGCCAGGGCGAGGTCCGCCTCGTCGCGGATCCACTGTTGCACGAAGCCGCGCACGCGCAGGGGACCATGCTCGATCTCGTCCTCCACGATCCGGCCCATGGCGCGGGCGAACCGCTCGCGGAACTCGTCGCCGGCCAGCCCGCTTGCCTCCTGGAACGCGCCGCCGCCGCCGCCTTCCGTTAGCCGCATCACGGCGTCGGTGAACGCCGTCGGATACCGCGCGCGCAGCTCGCGCAGCAAGTCGATCATGGCGTTGGCCTCGGGCAGGCGCGGGTTGTACTGGCGCTCCAGCGGCACGTCCGGGTCGTAGACAGCGTACACCTCGTACTCGCGCGCCTCCTCGGCCGTGAGCTGGCGGCCCAGCAGCCACTCCACCAGGTCGGCTAGCAGCGCGTAGTGGCGCAGCTCGTCGGCGATCTGCTCCAGCAGCTCGACGAACGCGTGGCGGTCGACCGTGCGCTCCAACTCGCGCCCCTGCCGCACCGCCCGCTCCAGCCAGCCCACGCAGAACACCTCGCGGCCCATCTGCCGGCGCACCATGTCCGCCAGCTCGTCCCGCGAGCGCGGACGGGCGAAGAACGCCCGCACCACCTCCGCCTCGCCCGCGGCGTACTGGGCCAGGATCGCGTTCAGCTCCTGCTCCGCGCGCTCAGCTAGGGTACTCATCGTCGCTCCCTTCTCGGCTTGCCGCTGGGCACTACAGGCCCAGCTCGTCGACCAGGCTGTTGTCGAAGAACTGGCGCGGGTCGGCCGTGCGGGCCGCCGGATGGTCGAGCGTCTGCAGCATGTTGGCGACGCTCCGCTCCGGAACGCGCAGCGAGTCCGGGAAGTAGGTGCGGTAGTACTCGTAGGTTGCCTGCAGCACCGCGTCGTCGTCCAGCTTCAGGTACTTGCGCAGCGCGCGAGTGGTGGTGGCGGCATCGGTCCGGGCGATCTGCACTGCTGCGGCGTAGCCGCGCAGGAAGCGGGCGGCCAGCGCGCGGTGGTCCGGCTGCTGCAGCCAGCTCTCGCGCACCGTCACCACCAGCTCGGGAAACAGCCCGTAGTCGCCCAGTGCGGAGAGCATGGCGAGCTGGTGGTAGCCGGCGCGTTGCGCCTCGAGGTTCTGCGGTGGGGCCAGCATCACGGCGTCGGTCTGGCCGCTGAGCAGCGCGGCCAGCGACTCGCTCACGCCGCCTGTCTGGAGCAGGACCACGTCGTCGGGCTGGAGCCCCGCCGAGGCCAGCATGGCGATCGCCGCGAAGTGGGTGGAGCTGCCGAAGCGCGTCACGCCCACGATCTTGCCGCGCAGGTCAGCGACCTGGGTGATCGTCGGCTTCGACCAGGCGTCGATGGAGAAGGCACTGCCCGGCGCGGCGATCATCAGCAGGTCGCCGCCCTCTAGCCGGTTGAGGGCCGGGGCCCCGCCGCCGAGCACCGCCATCGGATACTGGCCGCTGAGCATCGCCTGCACGATCGGGCTGCTACCGCCCACGAACTCGGCGGTGACTGCCAGCCCCTGCTGGGCGAAGAGACCCTCCTCAACGCCGATCCATAGGGGCACCATCGGGCCACTGGCCGGCGTGTAGGCCACCGTGAGGGCCACGGGCGCCGCTGGTGGGTTGGCCGTCGGTGCGGCGGCCGTCGGTGCGGCAGATGCCGCTGGCCCCTCGGCCGCTCGCGGGGCTGGCGCCGAGCTCGTGCTGCCGCCGCAGGCCGCGAGCAGGAGCGCGATCCCGGCGGCCAGCAGGCCTAGCGCGCCGCGCCGCCCTATGGTGTGCACCATGCCTGTGCTCCTCCACGCAACGGGTGGATGGATCCCCGGGCGCTCAGGAGGCTCCTGTGTGGGTCTCCACAAACGCCGGCATCACCTCGCGGGCGAACAGCTCCAGGGTGCGCTGCGCCTCGGCCAGCGGCAGGCCTCCGAAGTTGATCTGCATCGACGGCTCCACCTCCCCGAACGTCTCGCGCACGAACCGCACTTGCTCGACCACCTCCGCCGGCGTGCCCACGAACGCCACCCGGCCGTCCATCAGCGATTGCGGGGTCTGCGCCCGCACCGCCGCCACCATCTTCTCATACCCGCGGTACGCTCCCGAGGCCCGCCCC
>JADGHJ010000301.1 GCA_019686175.1 Chloroflexota bacterium
CGCCGGCCATGGCGCTCATGGGCCAGCCGGCGTTCGGGCTGCGCGTGCGGTGATGGTCGCGCCGCGCGGTCGCCCAGGTGCGGCGGGTGGGGCAGCCCACGAGTGGCGCGGCGAGCGCGAGCAGCAGGGCCGTAAGCCGTGCGGGCAGCCAGTTGGCCAGGTCGTCCAGGCGTGCAGGCGCCTTGCCGAGGTACTCGTAGCGCCCGCGATAGCCGAGCATGGCGTCGCAGGTGTTGAGGAAGCGGTAGGCCAGCGCGCCCGGCAGCCCCAGTACGGCATACCATAGCAGCGGCGCGACGAAGCTGTCGCTGAGGTTCTCGGCTAGCGACTCGATGGCCGCGGCCGCCACCAGTGGCGCGTCCAGGCCGCGGGTGTCCCGACTCACGAGCGCTCGCAGCGTGAGGCGGGCGGCCGGCAGGTCGCCGGCGCGCAGCGCCGCCGCGACCTGCTCGCCAGCCACCAACAGGTCGCGCAGCGCGAAGGTAGACTTCAACAGCAGGGCTCGCCCGAGCAGGCGTGGCAGCGGTGGGAGCGGGCGGAGCAGGCGCTCGGCCACGACGCCGCCAGCGGCCGCCGCTAGCGCCCCGCCCACGGCGATCGCCGTGCCAAGCGCCAGTTGCACGGGGGCGATGCGGCCCTCCGCCTGCCGCTCGGCCGCCGCGATGAGCGTTCCCATAGCGACGACCGGGTGCAGCAGCGCTGGGGGCTCGCCGATGGCCAGGTCGAGCCCCAGGGCTAGCGCGCCAGTGGCGAGTGGCGACGTGCTCGCCATTCCTCCCCCAGAGACAACTTCACCTCGGTTGCTAGCGGCAATCCGAGGTGAAACACCGGTACGGCGGCCTGACGGCACGTCGTGGGCGTTGTCTCAACCGCGAAGAGCAACGGACCCGCAGAGCCTGCGCGGGCGTTCTGGCTCGCGGGGTAGGGTCCCACTTACAGCGGCGCGACCGCGGCGGCTTCTCACCGCACTTTCCCCGGCGCAGGCCGATTATGCAGTTGTGAACGCGCGGGAGCCCCGCGCCGATCCGGCGCTAGTATACGCGGCGCCCCCCGCCCTGTCAAAATCGTGTACGGCTGCTCAGGGCAGCGCGCGCAAGGCGGCGACGACGCGCTCCCAGCGTGCCACGGTCCGCTCCGCTCCCTCCGTCAGGGCGATGCTGAAGCCACTGGTCACGCGGGCAATCGCCTCGCCATCCTCCAGCACTTCCTCGATGGTGCCGTCGAACACCGCTAGCCCGCGCGGGACCTCACCCCCGGCGGGGTGTTCGGCTGCCCGCCCTTTGACGTAATAGGCGCGGTCGGCGTGTGCCAACGCCAGCGTGAAAGCCCCGCTGCGCCGCAGATTGCCCGTCGTGGTGCTGGTGGCGTACAGCGCCAGCCGCACGGCGCTCGGTCCGCGCGCCACGATCTCGCCGACCGAGAGCAGCGCGCAGTGCGGCAGGCCCCGCGCGTCGATGGTGACCAACAGGAACGCTAGCGACGCCTTCTCTGCGATCCGCTCGCCGTCGAACAGCGACCGCACCGGCTCTGGCAGCGCGTTGCCCAGCGAGCGCGACATCTCCCCCTCCTGCCATGGACGGTGACCGTTTGGTTCGCGGTGGGCCGCCCATGCTGGGGGACCATCCCCCTGTGGCATGGTAGTCGCGCCGCTCGCGCGGCCGCAACCAAGGGCGATCAGTAGGGTGGGGGCAGTCCCTGCCACGGGCGGCGCCAGCGCTGGAACAGGCGCTCGGCGGGCCACGGGCGCGACCGGCTCTGGGCGTGGGCCCAAAGTCGCAGGCCGAGCGCGGCCCCGGCCGCGTCGATGGCGACATCGATCGGCGTGGCGGTCCGCCCCGGCACGAACGCCTGGTGCCACTCGTCGCTCGCCGCGTACGCCACGGCGAGCAGCCAGGCGAGGAGGCGGCCGCGCGGCTGGCGCCACGAGGGGTCGAGCGCGCGCTGGACCAGCAGCGCGAACACGGCGTAGCCGGCCGCGTGGGCGCCCTTCTTCCACAGGAGGTCGAGCAGGGTGAGGTCCACGCGCGGAAGGTCGGGCTGGCTGGAGAGCCAGAAGATGGCGCCCGCCCAGGCCACGGCGGGACCGACCCGCCAGAGGAGCTGTACTCCCGGCCGGACGGTGCGCTGGACGGCCGCAAACCGCATCGCGCGCGGCCCTACGGCGTCGCACGCGCCTGCAGCGCGGCGGCGACCTCGGCGGGCGAGGTCATCGCGGCTACGCGCTGCAGGAAGGCGCCGAGGCTGCCGCTACGCTGGCGTAGCGCGCGGACCTCATCGGCCAGAGGGCTGACCACGGCGCCGCTGTCGGCGTAGCTGCCGTGGAACGCGAAGTACGCCTGGTTCAGCTTGCGTAGGGGGTAGCCCGCGGCGACGAACTCCTGGCGGCGGGTCTCCAGATAGCGTTCGGCCTCCTCGACCGCCCCGGCTGCCAGCAGCGCATCGAGCCGCTCGCGTGTAGCCCGCATCTCACGGCGGAAGTCGAACGCCTCACCCGTGGCGGGCTTAGCGGCGGGCGCAGGCGGGGGATCGGTGGGGAACGCGTAGGCGAGGGCGAGCTGTTTGCCCAGCTCACGGCCCACGAGGTCGGCCACCGTCTCGTTCAAGGTGCGCCCCTCGTAGCTCGTGAACCAGGCGCGACCCAGAGGGTGGAATAGCAGCCAGCCATGGACCCACTCGTGGGCGATGGCGCTCAGGATCTCCTGCGGGGTCCCCTGGAAGGGGACGATCGCGGGATAGGTGGCGATCCCACCGATCTGGACGACCAGCGCCGACAGGTTGAGCGCCTCGACCGCTGCCTCCACTTGCTCCATGTCCTCGCGGGACATCTCGGGGCGCAGGAGGACGGACTGGATGACCTCGATGCGGTCGCGCGGCGACACCACCAGGACGTGCGGCGGTTCGTGGAGCACGAAGCTAGCCGGCGGCAGGAGGAGGGACCCGAAGGGCGTGGAGGTCAGCAACCCTTCACGACCGGCGAGCACCGCCAGGCTATCCGCCAAGGCCGTCAGGGCGGGCTCGCGTGAGTCCTGCCAGGCCGCCCGCAGTGCCGCCAGCTCGGACTGGGGAACGCCACGGGCCAGTGCCGCGCGCAGGCGCTCACCGGCCGCGAAGTGCGTGCGCACAGCCGCCACGGCCTCTGGCGGCGCTACGTCCCGCTCGGGCGGCGGTGGGGCGCGCAGCTGGTCGATCAGCTCGGGCCAACGGTCTGCCAACTGCGCCACTTCCCAGCTCACCAGGTCGAACGCGTACGGCGCCGCGGCGGCCTGGACCCGCGCTGCTTGGTCGAGCGGTCGATAGGTAACGAGCGCGGGGAGCAGCAGGACGGCCAAGCATACCCCGCGGAGCGCGCGGGCCAACAGCCGACCGCGCCAGACGGGCGGGGACCCCTGGTGGGGCTGGTGGGATCGCCCCTCCATGATCACTAGAATCCAGAAATACCGCAGGATGTATGCGTCGAAACTTATAATACCAGCCAGCTCGCCCGCCAGCCCCCAATTGACCGCGGGCGACGCGGTGTGGAGGCATTCAGCCATGTACAGGTGGCATCTCGTGCGCTGGCGGCTGGCCGTGTGGGCGGTCCGGCTGCTGGCGGCCATCGCGCTGGCACTGGCGGGCAGCTCTACAGCGGCGCTAGCGTCCCCGGCGTCGCAGGTCACGCCGACACCCGAGACCATCGTGGTCACGGCGGACGGCGAGGCCACGGCGCCCCCGGATGTCGCCTACGTGACGGTGGGCGTGGTCACGCAGGCGCCGACGGCCGCCCAGGCCACCGCAGACAACGCGCGCCAGCTCGCGGCGGTGGTCGATGCGCTGCGCGGCCGTGGGATCGCGGAGCAGGACCTGCAAACCAGCGGCCTCTCCGTACAGCCGCTCTATGCCCAAGGGCGCGCCGAACGCCAGGACATCACCGGCTATCAGGCGATCAACAACGTCACGGTCACCGTCAACGACCTGGCGCGGGCCGGCGAGCTGCTGGATGCGGCCCTCGCGGCCGGCGCGAACCGCGTGGGCGGGCTGCGCTTCGCTGTCCGGGACACCACATCGCTGCGCCAGCAGGCCCTGGGCAATGCCGTGCGGGCGGCGCGGGCGCAGGCCGAGGCCATCGCCGCGGGCCTGGGGGTGCGGCTCTCGTCGGTGCACAGCGTGGTGGAGGAGGCGGTCGCGGTGCCGGTGCCGCGCGCCGTGATGGCCATGGAGGCCCCGGCCGCGGCCCCTGGCCAGCCGCCCACGCCAGTGCTGCCCGGCGAGCTGCGGGTCACCGCCCGCGTGCGCGTGGCGTTTTCCTTCCAAGACTAGGCCCCGTACCCTGATGCGGCCCCAACGACAGTGGGGGGGGGGGGCCCCCCCCCCCCCCCCCCCCCCCCCCACGAGAAAAAAAAAAAAAAAAAAGGGGAGGGGGGGGAAAAGGGG
>JADGHJ010000302.1 GCA_019686175.1 Chloroflexota bacterium
GCTGTGGGGGCTGCTCCTCGGGCTGCTGGGCGCCGTGCCCATCTGCACGTTCTTCGCCTTTCCCGTCGTGAGCCGGCGGGCGGTAACCCATCCCGAGTACGTGGGGGTCAGTCGCGGCCGGCTGCTGTGGCTGATCACCGGGCAGTTCCTGGTGGGCTCGGCAGTGTTCGAGGAAATGGTGTTCCGCGGGGTGCTGCACGCCAAGCTGCTGCGACTCATGTCCCCCGGCCGCGCCCTGCTGGCGGGCAGCGCCGTGTTCGCGGCGTGGCACGTGGTGATCACCTGGTACAACCTCGGGCGGTCCACCCTGCCCCGCGCGCTGTTCCCACTGCTGTATATCGGCGCGCTCGCCGCGCTGTACGTCGGCGGGCTGCTGTTCGGGCTGGTTCGCCAGGCCACCGGGCACGTCGCGGGGGCGATCGTGGCGCACTGGGTGATGGTGGCGGCAATCGTGCTGTCGGTCGCTCGCCCGTGGGTGGTTCGCGCGCGTATCGCCGAGCTCGCTCCGGGGGTGGAGGAGGCGGCCGAGCGCGCGGCCGTGGCGATTCACACGATGGACCAGGCCGCTGATGCCTGACGGCTCGCGCTACGTCTTCCCGCCGACGCTGCTGCTGCGCATCGCGCTCAGCGTGGCGCTCGGCCGTCCACGCAGCCTGGGTGACGACTCCGCGGCGGGCCTGCGGGGCGCGTACCCGCCGCCCCGCACTTGCGGTATCGAGCACCTGCCGCGAAGCGGGCCGTTCGTGGTGGTCGGCAACCACTATCAACGTCCGGGGCTATGGGCTGGGTGGGGCGCGATGCTGGCGAACGCCGCTGTGCGCCAGACTGGCGAGCGACCGCGCGAGCTGCACTGGCTGATGACCTCCGAGCTACTCGCCTTTCGACTGGGCCCCGTGCCCGTGCCCCGCGCGCTGCTGCGCTGGGTGTTTCGCCGCTTCGCCTATCGGGTGTACGGCTTCGGCTTGGTCCCCGCTCGCGAATCGGGGCAGGTGGGCAGTACGGCCGGCCTCCGTATCGCGGCGCGCTGGCTGGCCGCCGGCGAGCCGGTCGGCGTGCTACCCGAGGGAACGGCCAGCGTCGAACTGTGCGAGGCGCGGCCGGGCGTCGGCCTGTTCCTGGCCTGGCTGACCCGCGACGAAGTGCCGCTCATCCCGGTGGGTGTCGCCGAAGTGGAGGGCGTACTCACGGCGCGCTTCGGCCCACCGTTCCGTCTGCCGCGCCTGGCGGGCGGTAGCAAGGTCGAGCGGGACGCGGCGCTGCGCGAGACGGTGATGGTAGCGATCGCGCGGCTGCTGCCCCCAGCGCTGTGGGGCTACTACCGCCCGGCCGTCGAGCGGGCCGGCGCGGCGGAGCAGCCTGGTACAATACTGGAGTGACGCGCGGGCCACAGCGGCCGCGCCCGGAGCAAGTCGTGCGAGTACTGCTGCGCCATCCTGAGCGACGCGAGATCGAGATCGCTGGCCGGCGGCGCGTGGGCGAGCTGCTAGCCGAGCTGGGCTTGCAGCCAGAGGCGTACCTGGTAATCCGCGGCAACCGGCTCCTCACACGCGACGCGCAGCTCGAAGAGACGGACACCATCGAGGTGCGGCCGGTAGTCTCCGGCGGGGCGCGCTAGCGCGGTTCCTGAGGCGCCTGGGCGGCCGGCGGGACGCGGATTCGCGGAACCAACGAGGGGAACGACGGATGCGCTGCACGAAGTGTCGCGGCCAGGAAGCGTGCCTCGAGGTGCGCCGCCACAACGCGGCGTTCTGCGAGGCGTGCTTCCTCGAGTTCTTCCGCGACCAGGTGGCGCGCGCCATCGAGCGCCACAAGATGTTCCGGCGCGACGAGCCGGTGCTGGTGGCCGTCTCGGGCGGCAAGGACAGCCTGGCCCTCTGGGACGTGCTCCTCGACCTCGGCTACGACGCCACCGGCTTCTACATCGGCCTGGGCATCCCCGGCTACTCCGAGCCGTCGCGCGAGAAGTGCGAGGCGTTCGCCGCGCAGCGTGGCGCTCGGCTGATCGTGACCGACCTGGAGAGCGAGTACGGGCTGGGGATCGCCGCGACCGCGCAGCGGACGATGCGGACCCCCTGCTCGGCCTGCGGGCTGAGCAAGCGCTACCTGTTCAACAAGGTGGCGCAGGAGCACGGCTTCCGCGTCGTGGCCACGGGCCACAACCTCGACGACGAGGCAGCGACGCTGTTCGGCAACGTGCTGCGCTGGCAGACCGGCTACCTTGGCCGCCAGGCGCCGGTCCTGGCCGAGGAGGACGGGTTCATCCGCAAGGTGAAGCCGCTGTACCGGCTGGCCGAGCGGGAGATGGCGGCCTACTGCGTCCTGCGCGGCATCGACTACATCGTCGACGAGTGCCCGATGTCCAAGGGCGCCAAGTCGCTGCTGTTCAAGGACGTGCTCAACCAACTCGAGGCGGTGTCGCCCGGGACCAAGCAGTCGTTCCTGTTCGGCTTCTTGGAGAAGGCCCAGCCCCTGTTCGAGGAGCACGAGGAAGTGGAGCTGCGGCCGTGCGGGCAGTGCGGCCAGCCAACGACCGCCGAGTTGTGCGCCTTCTGCCGACTGCGAGCTGAGGTGGCGCAGCCGAAGCGCCGCCGCGGCCGGGGCGGCAAGGCCGCGCGCGCCCCGCGCGATGGCACGCCCGAGCCGGCGACGGCCGCGTCCGCGCTGCCGCTCGTCTCCCCCGAGTCGTAGGCCATGCCGCCGCTGTCCCCCGGCGAGACCGTGCTGCTGGTCGACCGGCGCGACAAGCGCTATGTGGTGCGCCTGGCCCCTGGCGCGGTGTACCACTTCCACGGCGGCCAGGTTCCGCACGATGCGCTGATCGGCGCGGAGGAGGGCGTCGAGGTCACTTCGTCGAAAGGCTACAAGCTCGTGGCCTATCGCCCGCGGCTGATCGACCACATCATGCAGATGCCGCGGCACTCGGCGATCATCTACCCGAAGGACCTCGGACCCATCCTCCTGTGGGCCGACATCTACCCGGGCGCCACGGTGTTCGAGTCGGGCATCGGCTCCGGCGCGCTGACCCTGGCCCTGCTGCGCGCGGTCGGGCCCACGGGCCGCGTGATCGTCTACGAGCGCCGGGCCGACTTCATCGCCGCGGCGCGCGCCAACATCGAGGCGTTCCACGGCCCGACGCCGAACCTGATCGTCCACGAGCGCGACACCTACGAGGGGATCGCCGAGCGCGACCTCGACCGCGTGCTGCTCGACCTGCCAGAGCCGTGGCTGGCGGTACCGGCCGCCGCCGCCGCGTTGCGGCCGGGGGGATTCCTATGCGCCTACACGCCCTCGACCACGCAGGTGCAGGCGGTGGTGCAGGCGTTGCGCGCGCACGGCTTCGGCGATATCGAGACGTTCGAGACGCTGTACCGGCCGTGGCACGTGCAGGGCCAGAGCGTGCGGCCCGCTCAGCAGATGGTCGGGCACACCGGGTTCCTCACTTTCGCGCGCCGGCTCAGCGCGCCGCTCGCTCCCGAGACCGATGCGGGGGGCGAGGAAGCAACGGTGCCCGCGGAGCCCGCCGACACCGAGGACGAGGCGGCGCTCGGCCTCGCCTGAGCCGGGCGTTCAGTCTTGCCCTCGGTCCCGCACTGCGGCGCCGCGCGCCGCCAGCTGTCCGAGCGCGTCCGCCACCGATCGCGAGCATATCGCAGGGCGTCTCCGTCTCTCTGCCACCACCCTCCGATGGGGGCGGGCTCACTCCTCCTCAGCAGAGCGCGGGTGGTAGGTCCGCCGAAGGCATAGGCTGGCACGGACAGTGCAAGCGGATAGTACGCCGGAGCGCGGTGTGGTAATAGAATGCTCGCGTCGTGCCCGAGACGGATTCGATGCGAGGGAGGGGACCATGGAGCGAAGTCGGCTTCTGTTGGCAGGAGCGATCACAGCATCCCTCATGGGGGGCGCTCTGCTACTGCAAACCGAGCGCCACCCGGTGCCAGTGGTGGCCGCCCAAGCGGCGCAAGCAACCGTAGTGCTACGCGACCTGCAGGGCAACCAGGTGGGCATGGCGAGCTTCACCGATACGGGCGACGGCAAGGTGCTGATCCAAGCCGATGTCGTGCACTTGCCCCCGGGCTTCCACGGCTTCCACGTTCACGCCACGGGCACCTGCGACCCCGCCACCAACTTCAACTCGGCTGGCGGTCACTTCCAGAAGCCCGGGGAGAACAACCCCCATGGCGATCACAGCGGCGATCTGCCCAGCCTGTACGTGAACGCGGACGGCTCGGGCGTGCTGACCTCCACGACCGACCGCTTCACCCTGGAGGATCTATTCGTCGGGGGCCAGCGGGCGCTGATCGTCCACGCCGACAAGGACAATTTCGCCCACATTCCCGATCGCTACGGAGTGACGCTCGACGAGACCACGCTGAACACCGGCGATGCGGGCGG
>JADGHJ010000045.1 GCA_019686175.1 Chloroflexota bacterium
CCCCAGCCCCCGAGGCCGTGCGCGAGGCGGCCGAACTGCTGGCCAACGCCCGCCGCCCGTTGATCGTGAGCGGCAGCGGCGTCATCGCCGCCGAGGCAGCGGCCGAACTCCGCGCGCTGGCTGAGGCGCTCGGCGCCGGTGTGGTCACCAGCGGCGCCGGCCGCGGCGCGCTGCCGGAGGACCACCCGTTGTGCCTGGGCAACCACGGCAACAGTCCAGCCGTGCACGAGCTGCTGGCCACGGTGGATGTCCTGCTGCTGGTGGGTACGCGCGCGCGCCCCAACGAACTGGTGGACTGGGCGGGACGCCTGCCGCCCGTCATCGTGCAGATCGACGCCGACCCGCTGGCCATGGGGCGCACCTTTCCGGTTACGGTGCCGGTGCTCGGGGATGCGCGGCTGGCCCTGGCCGCCCTGCGCGAGGCGCTGCCCCGCGACCTGCACCCAGACCCCGAGTACGCCGAGGCGATCGCCGCCACCCGTGCGGTGGCCCAGACCGCGCTGCGCCAGCGCATGGGGCCGTACACGGCCGTGCTCGATGCGCTGAACGCCCGACTGCCGCACGACGCCATCAAGGTGCGCGACGTGACGGTGGCCACCAGCGCCTGGGGTAACCGTCTGCTAGCCATCTACGAGCCGCGCACGTCGATCCACGCGGTAGGCGGCGGTATCGGCCAGGGGCTGGCCATGGCCATCGGCGCCCAGCTCGCGCGGCCCGACCGCCGCGTAGTACTGCTCGTCGGCGACGGCGGCCTCATGTGCAACATCGGCGAGCTGGCGTGTGCCATCCAGGAGCGCGCACCAATCGTGATCGTCCTGTTCAATGACGGAGGCTACGGCGTGCTGCGCGCGATCCAGGAGCACCGGCTGGGCGGACGACATATCGGGGTGGACCTCCAGCCGCCCGACTTCATACGGCTGACTGAGGCGTTCGGGGGCTGGGCGCGGCGCATCGGCGATCTCGCCCAGTTCGATGGCGCGCTGGCCGAGGCGTTGGAAGCGCGATGCTTGGCGCTGATCGAGCTGGACATGGCGGCCATCGGCGCCCCCGCCGCCACCTTCGCCGGCCCACCGCCAGGCTGAGATGTCCGGCGCGGTCTCCCGCTCGGTCCCGCCCCCTCTAGGCGGTAGCCCCCTGACGCTCTAGCGTCCAAAGCAGCCGGTCGAGGTCGAACGGCTTGGGGAGGATGGCGCGCGCCCCCGCCGCCAGCGCCTTGATTAGTGCCTCGTGACTCGCGCTCATGGCCACCACCGGCACGCCGACCCCATGGGCCTTCAGGTCCTGCAGCACGTCCAGGCCGTCCATGGTGGGCAGCATCATGTCCAGGAGCACCACGCCCGGTCGCTGCAGGGGGCCGCGCTCGTACAGCAACTGGAGTGCCTCGTGACCATCGCGTGCTACCTCGACCTGGTAGCCCTCGCCACACAGGAACTCGACGAGCAGCGCGCGGATGGCCGGCTCGTCCTCGACGACGAGGACCGATCGGCGACGCGTACAACGCTCCGACCGGAGGGGACGACGGACACCAGCTACGGGCCGTGGCCGGCCGAGCCGCCGACTGGGCCCTAGTACGTAGCCCCCCGTGAGCTGCCACTCCGTCATGGCTAGTGTACCTCTCTGCACTCAGTGCAGACTTACGCAAGAGATAGGCCATGGCCGTGCCGGGAACGACAGAGGGCACAGTTTCGCAGGCGGAGCTTGACACAGGTGACCAGACGGGTCATCAGCGGCAACAGCAGCGCCATGCTGAACCCGCGCCGATAGCCGTGGGGGGGCAGTAACGCCAGAGGCAACACGGCCCGCGCGGATTTCTAACAGAAATCCACCGCCGGCCCTGCTGTAAGGTTAACAATGTGCTTGTAAACTCTGGGCAAGAGCGAACCGCCGGGGGATGGAGATGGCGTTCAATCTCAACAGGCTCACCGAGAAAGCGCAGGAGGCGGTGATCGGCGCGCAGCGGCTGGCCGAGGAGCGCCGCAACACGCAGCTGGAACCGGAGCACCTGCTGTACACGCTGGTCCAGCAGGAGGGTGGCGTGGTACCCGCCGTGCTGGAGAAACTGGGCGTGCCCGCGCGACTGGTCATCCAGCGGCTCGAAGGCCCGCTCGGCGCTCTGGCGCGCGCGGTGACCCCGGGCCAGCAGGTGTACCTCTCGCAGCGGCTCAGCCGCGTGCTCGATGCCGCCCAGAGCGAGGCCGAGCGCCTGCGCGACGACTACATCTCGACCGAGCACTTGCTGCTGGCGCTCACCGACGATACCGGCGCGGTGGGCCAGCTCCTACGGGGCCTGAACGTCACGCGCGACCGCGTGTACCAGGTGTTGCAGGAGGTGCGCGGTGGCCAGCGCGTCACCTCGCAGAATCCCGAGAGCACCTATCAGGCGCTGGAGCGCTATGGCCGCGACCTGACTAAGCTGGCGCGCGAGGGCAAGCTCGACCCGGTGATCGGCCGCGATGAGGAGATCCGCCGGGTCATCCAGGTGCTCTCGCGCCGCACCAAGAACAACCCGGTCCTGATCGGCGAGCCGGGCGTGGGCAAGACCGCCATCGTCGAGGGCCTGGCCCAGCGCATCGTGCGCGGCGACGTACCGGAGGCGCTCAAGGACAAGCGGATCGTCCAACTCGACCTGGGCGCCATGGTAGCGGGCGCCAAGTACCGCGGCGAGTTCGAGGAGCGCCTGAAGGCCGTCCTCAAAGAGGTCACCGACGCCCAGGGCCAGATCATCCTGTTCATCGACGAGCTGCACACGGTCGTCGGCGCCGGCGCGGCCGAGGGCGCCATGGACGCCTCGAACATGCTGAAGCCGATGCTGGCCCGCGGCGAGCTGCACTGCATCGGCGCCACCACGCTCGACGAGTACCGCAAGCACATCGAGAAGGACCCGGCGCTGGAGCGCCGCTTCCAGCCCGTATTCGTCGGCGAGCCGAGCGTCGAGGACACCATCAGCATCCTGCGCGGCCTGCGCGAGCGCTACGAGCAGCACCATAAGGTGCGCATCAAGGACGCCGCGCTAGTGGCCGCGGCGGTACTCAGCCACCGCTACATCAGCGATCGCTTCCTGCCCGACAAGGCGATCGACCTGGTCGATGAGGCGGCCGCCAAGCTCCGCATGGAGGCCACCAGCATGCCGGCGGAGCTGGACGAGGTGCGCCGCCGCATCATGCAGCTCGAGATCGAGCGCGAGGGCCTGCGCAAGGAGAAGGACCCCGCGTCGCAGGAGCGCCTGCAGAAGCTGGAGCAGGAGCTGGCCACGCTCAAGGAGGAGGCCGCCGCGCTGGAGGCGCGCTGGCAACAGGAGTTGGCGCAGCTCAACCGCGTCGGCCAGCTCCAGGAGCGGATCGATGCCACACGCAACGAGCTGGAGCAGGCGTCGCTCCGCGCCGACTGGGAGCGCGCCGCGCGTCTGAAGTACGAGCTGGCCCAGCTCGAGCAGCAGCGCGCGCAGGCCGAGGCCGAGCTGGCCGCGCGGAGCCAGGACGGCCGCGCGCTGGTCAAGGAGGAAGTCGACGAGCACGACATCGCCGAGGTGGTCAGCAAGTGGACGGGCATCCCCGTCACCAAGCTGCTGGAAGGCGAGGTCGAGAAGCTGATCCACATGGAGGAGCGGCTGCGCACCCGCGTGGTGGGCCAGGACGAGGCGCTGCAGGCCGTCGCCAACGCCGTGCGCACGGCCCGCGCCGGCCTGCAGGACCCCAACCGCCCGCTAGGCTCGTTCCTCTTCCTCGGCCCCACGGGCGTCGGCAAGACCGAGACGGCGCGCGCGCTGGCGGAGTTCCTGTTCGACGACGAGCAGGCCATGATCCGCATCGACATGAGCGAGTACCAGGAGAAGCACACCGTCTCGCGGCTGATCGGCGCGCCGCCGGGCTACGTCGGCTACGAGGAGGCCGGCCAGCTCACCGAGGCGGTGCGGCGCCGGCCGTACTCGGTGATCCTGTTCGACGAGGTGGAGAAGGCGCACCCCGAGGTGCTCAACGTGCTGCTCCAGCTGCTCGACGACGGCCGCCTGACCGACGGCCAGGGCCGCACGGTGGACTTCCGCAACACCATCGTGATCATGACCAGCAACCTGGGCAGCCAGTGGATCACCGAGCCGGGGATCAGCTGGGAGACGATCCGAGCGCGCGTCATGGAGGCGGTGCGGGCGCACTTCCGGCCCGAGCTGCTCAACCGCATCGACGAGATCGTGATCTTCCGGCCGCTGGGGCTGGACCAGATCAAGCAGATCGTGGACATCCAGCTCGCCGGGCTGCGCAAGCGGCTCGCCGACCGCAAGATCACGCTGGAGCTGACCGAGCCGGCCAAGGAGTTCCTGGCGCGCGAGGGCTTCGATCCCGTGTACGGTGCGCGGCCACTCAAGCGCGTGCTCCAGAAGGAGGTCGTCCAGCCGCTGGCGATGAAGCTGCTGGCGGGCGACTTCCGCGACGGCGACACGGTGGTGGTCGACCTCGCCGGCGGCCAGATCACCTTCCGCCGCAAGGAGGCGGCCGTCGCCACCGCGTGAGGTAGGGCTCCCCTTCCCCGCTCTCCTCCCTCCTCACTGATGGGGGAGGAGAGCGGGGGACGCGCCGTTGCCTGCGGGGCCGCGAGGCCATCTGCCAGCGGCCCCAAGGGGAGTAGGCACGGCATCGTCGGGTGCGCGTGCGGCAGGGGCGCCTCCCCCTCCAGCAACAGGACGGGGATCAGGGGTGGAGGCCCGATGGCTATCCCAGCGTGAGCGTGCTGACGCTCTCGATGTGGTACGTCTGGGGGAACAGGTCGAGCGGCTCGACCTGCTCCAGCCGGTAGCCGCCATCCACCAGGATGCGTAGGTCGCGCGCCAGCGTCGCCGGGTCGCAGGAGACGTAGATCACTCGCGGCGGCCGGCGCGCTAGCAGCGCCTCCAGCACCGCCGGATGGCAGCCCACCCGCGCCGGGTCGAGCACCACGGCGTCGAGCCGGCCCTCGAGCTGCGGCAGCACCTGCTCTGTCTTGCCCTCCACGAAGCGCACGTGGTCCAGCCCCCACGCGTTGTGGCGCGCGTCGCGCACCGCCGCGGGCGACTCCTCGATGCCGATCACCTCGTCGGCGCGCTCGGCCAGCAGCACGGCGAAGGTGCCCACGCCGCTGTAGGCGTCGACCACTCGTCCCAGTCGACCGGGGCCCAGCCGGTCGAGCACGTGCAGCGCCAGCAGCTCGGCCATCGACCACTCGCCCTCCCGCTCAGCGATCCACGGCACGGCAAGCTGCGGCGGCAGCGCGCGCCGCTCCGGCACCGTGTTCACCTGGAAGAACGCCGATGGCGCCACCCGGAACCGGCGCCCCAGCACCTCCTCCTCTAAGTACGGCTGGCCCGTGGGCAGCTCGGGTACCGCTGGCACCTCGGGCTGGACGAGCAGCTGGCCCGTGCGCGGACTGTAGCGGATCGTCACCTGATGGCTCGGCAGGCCGGCGCAGCGCCGCTGCAGGTGGTCGAGCGCGCGGTTGATCTGCGGCACCATCAGCCAGCAGTAGTCGACGCGCAGCAGGTGGTGCGTCTCCTTGCGGGTGAAGCCCAGCTCGCCGTAGCGGCGGCCGAGCGAGAAGCGCGCGTGGTTGCGGTACTCCCACGGGCGCACCATGCCCACCACCGGCCGGACGTGCGCCTCGGCGTCGGCGAACCCGCCCAGTCGGCGTAACTGCTCGACCACCACGTGCTGTTTGAAGCGGAGCTGCGCCTCATAGGCGGCATGCTGCCACTGGCAACCGCCACAGGTCGTGAAGTAGGGGCACGGGTATGCCACCCGCTCCGGCGCTGCGCGCAGCACCTCCAGCAGGCGCGTGCGCCGGTACTGGCGCTTGGTCTGCTCGACCGCCACGCGCACCTCCTCGCCCGGCAGAGCGTAGGGCACGAAGACCACCTCGCCGTCGACACGGCCGATGGCCTCGCCACCGAAGGCGATATCATCCAGCACAAGCTGGAGCGGCTCGCTCTCGACCACGCGCGCGCGGCGTCCCACGTGTCTCCCTCGATAGCGCTGTTCCGTGTATGGGGGATTATGCCAGGCCCGGCGTCCCGTCCCCTACTCCAGGCCTAGCGCTTGCTCGGTGGGCGTGCGGCGCGAGCAGGCGCTCGATCGGGCGGGGGACGCGCGCAGCGCAGGCCGCCAGGAACGCCGCCGCGTCGAAGCGCCCGCCTAGCAGCGGCGCCAGCGCCGCGCGGCACCACTCGTGCAGCCCGCCGAGTTGCCCACGCTCGGTGGACAGCGCGGGGTCCCAGGGGAGCACGCCGAGCAGGGGAACCCGGCCCAGCTCGACCAACAGCCCGGGGTTGGTCAACGTCGCCACGTCGTCGGTGTCGCGCCAGCCCACCAGCACCAGACCCAGCACGACCAGCCCCCGCGCCCGCGCCGCCTCCAGCGTGAGCAGCGTGTGGTTCAGCGTCCCCAGAGTCGGGCGCGCCGTCACCACCAGCGGCAGGCGGAGGTAGCGGGCCAGGTCGGCCATGCTCCAGCCCGCGGCCAGTGGCACCAGTAGCCCGCCCGCTCCCTCGACCAGCACCAGCTCGTGCTCGCGGGCCAGCGCGGCGTATGCCTCGGCGATGGGCCCGATCTCCACCTGTGTGCCCTCGGCCCAGGCGGCGACCAGTGGCGCGGCCGGCGCGGCGTAGCGCCGCGGGCAGGCCAACGCGGCCGGCTGCACCGTGCCCAGGGCAGCCAACGCGAAATCGGCGTCGCCCGGCTGGCCAGCCGAGACGCCCGTCTGCGCCGCCTTCAGCACCGCCACACGGCGGCCAGCCGCGGCCTGCGCGCAGGCGATCGCGGCGGTGGCCACCGTCTTGCCCACGCCCGTGTCGGTACCGGTGACAAACAGTCCGGGAGGCAGCATGGGGAGAGGTGTCATGTTGGCTCCTCGGCCAGCGCGGCACGCGCCGCGGCGAACGCCGCAATCGCCTGCTCGAGATGGGTGTCCTGGTAGGTAGCCATCAGCGTCACGCGTAGGCGCGCCGTGCCCTCGGGCACCGTGGGCGGGCGAATGGCCGGCACCCAGACGCCCCGCTCGCGGAGAGCGGCGGCCAGGCGTAGCGCGCTGCGATTGGCGCCCACCAGCACCGGCAGGATGGGTGTCTCGCTCGGCAGGAGCTGGTAGCCCTGGGCGGTCAGCGCGGCCCGCAGCCGCCCGGCCAGCGCCCGCAGACGCGCGCGCCGCCACTCCTCGCGCTGGGCGATCCCCACGGCTGCTAGTGCCGCGCCGGCGGCGGGCGGGGCTAGCGCCGTGTCGAACACGAAGCCCCGCGCGCGGTGGCGCAGGTACTCGACCAGCCGCGCGCTGCCCGCCACGAAGCCCCCCACCGCACCCAGCGCCTTGGACAGCGTGCCCATGAGGATCGGCACGCGCCCCTGTACGCCCAGGTGCGCCACCGCGCCGCTGCCCGCCGGCCCGAGCACGCCCGTGGCGTGGGCCTCGTCGACCATCAGCATCGCCCCGTGCCGCTCGGCTAGCTCGCACAGCGCGGGCAGCGGCGCGAGATCCCCATCCATACTGAACACCGAGTCGGTGACGATCAGACGGCGCCGCGCGGGGTGCGCCGCCAGCAGCGCCGCCAGGTGCTCGACATCACCGTGGCGATACACCACTACCCGCGCCCGCGACAGCCGCGCGCCGTCGATGATCGAGGCGTGGTTGAGCTGGTCGCTGAACACCACGTCGTCGGGCCCCACCAGCGCGGCGATCGTGCCGACGTTGGCCAGGTAGCCGGAGCTGAACACCACGCAGGCCTCGGCCCCCTTCCAGGCCGCCAGCGCCTCCTCCAGCTCGGCGTGCAGCCGCGTGGTGCCCGAGACCAGGCGCGAGGCAGCACTGCTGGCGCCGTAGTGGCGCAGGGCGTCGGTCGCAGCATCGACCACGCGCGGGTCGTCGGCCAGCCCGAGGTAGTTGTTGGAAGCTAGCAGGAGGTACGGGCAGCCCGCAATGGTCACCTCGGGGCCGGGCGGCCCGTCCAGCGGGTACAGCGTGCGGCGCTGCTCACGGGCCGTGAGCGCGGCCAGCTCGGCGTCGAGCCAGGCCAGCGGGTCGGCGCTCTGGTGGGCGGGCGGCGACGTGGTGGACAGCTCCTGCACGCGGCGCGGCTCCCGCCGCCGGCGGGCGCGGCGGCTAACGGTACTCGCCGAGTAAGGATACCGCGTAGTCGGCGAAGCTGGAATCGATGATCTGGTCGAGGTCGAGCTCGGCGTTCAGGCCCGCGTGCTCGCGGAACCACTCGTAGTCGCGGCGCAGTGCCGCGCGGTCGAGCCGCCCGTTCGGGTCGATGTAGCCCGGCTGGATGCGCTGGAGCAAGTCGGGGTCCTTCAACTCGGTGCGGCGCGCGAGCGTATCGCGGGCCTCGGCCAGCGCCTGCGGTTGCTGCTTCATGAACGCGTCGTTGTAGTGGCGTGCGCCCAGCAGGTAAACGACCATGAAGTCGCGGGCGATGTCCGGCCGCTGCTCGAAGAACGGCGCGCCGTACATGATCACCGAGGCCACCTGGTTGGGCGCCAGCTCCTGGTTGCCGCGCCACTTGGCCCCCACGCCCCGCTGCTCGGCGATGGAGGGGTACGGCTCCGGCGTGATGCCCAAGTCGATCGCCTTGGTGCCCAAAGCGACGACTGTATCGGGATAGGACAGCTCGACGATCTCCACGTCGTTCAGCGTGAACCCGCCGCGCTCGCCCGCCAGCCCGATGAGCACCTCGGAGGTGATGCCGCGCGCCGCCAGCGCGATCTTCCGGCCGCGCAGGTCCGCCCAGTCGCGCAGCGCGCCGCTATCGAGCAGGTCCTTGCGTGCCACGAAGTTCCAGGTGTCGTGCCCCTCGGTGCTCGACGCGCGGTCGGCCACCATCTTGATGTTCACGCCACGGGCGATCGAGTTGTACAGCCCCACGCTCGGCGTGCCGCCGCCCACATCGATCTGGCCCGTGGCGAGCGAGGCGGTCATGCGCCCGCCCGAGTCGAACCGCTCGAACACTGGCTCGATGCGCATGTGCTCGAAGTAGCCCTTCTCTTCGGCCAGATAGAAGATCACGTCCGACGTGGTGCCGATCACCCCGACGGTGACGCGCGCCACGGGCCGGTCGGGGCGCGCGGGCAGGCGGTAGGGCGTCGGAGCCTCCGACGCGCTGGCCGGCGCCGGCGGGGGCGACACGACCGCCGTCGTGGGGCCGGCAGCCCCCGCCGGCTGAGGACGACTACCCACCGGCGCCGGAGCGGGCGGTGCACTCGGAGCGGCGCACGCACCTGCCAGGGAAACTGTTAGCAGCGACAGCCCGAAGAGATGAACGACATAGCGGGTCATGGCGGTCTCTCCCACGCGGCGACTGGTGGGCCAGGCGGGCCGCCGCGTATCGCCACGCTCAGCCCGCTCGGGCGGGCGCCGGCCCGCTCGTTGGATGCCTAGTCTAGCACGTGCGCGGCCCCCTGCCGACCGTTTCCCCGGCGACGTTGTTGCAGCTCCATCGCAACCGCGCTGATCGCCTTGACACTAGCCACGACGGTACTCTAAAGTGCGGCGCGGTCGGCAGTGTCATGGGGGCGCTGCCGCCGATGAGGAGGGGGCCGGACCGTGAGTGTCCGGCAGGAGGAGTACGGTGATGAAACGCTTCCTGGCGGCACTTGCGATCGCTGGTGCGATCAGCGCCGGGGCTGGCGCGCCGGTGGCCTCGGCGCAGTACGCGGATCCGTCGCAGGCGGGGTACGGCTACGGCTATGGCATGCCGGGCTATAGCTACCCCGGCTACGGCTACCCCAGCTACGGGTACGGCGCGTACGGATACGGGATGCCAGGCTATGGCTACGGCTACACGCCGTACGGCTATCCGGCCTACGGGCAAGCCTACGGCGCCACGGGCTACGGCTACGGCACCTACGGCTCGCCGTGGTACGGCCTGTACGGGCTCGGGGCCTACGGCACGCCGGTGTACACGGGTAGCGCGTACTCTGGCGGCTATCCGTATTACAGCACCGGCGGCTACGCTTACCTAGGCGCGTACGGCGGCTACCCGTACACGACAGGGTACTACGGCGGCTACCCCCTGTACGGTGCTTACGGCGCGCCGAGCTTCTACGGTGGCTGCTGCCGCTGACCAGGGAACAACAGCGGCCACCACGAAAAATCGAGAACGGTGTACAGTAGAGGGCGGGACGAGGTTCCCGTCCTCTTCCTCTTGCCCGCCCCGCGAGCGCGCACCGTGGGCGAGGCGGAGTGACACAGGCGCATCGGGGGACGAGGGGGTGGCCGAGACTGAGGCGCGCCGACGAACGATCTTGCTGGTGGACGACGACGCCGCGCTGCGTCGCCTCGTCGAGGTGACCCTGGCCGACGACGACTACGTGATCCTCCACGCGGCCTGTGGGGCGGAAGCGCTGGCCACCGCGCGCGCGCACCGCCCCGACCTGCTCCTGCTGGATGTGCACATGCCCGGGGTGCCGGATGGCCTGGAAGTCTGCCGGCAGCTCAAGGCCGACCCCACGCTCGCCAGCACCACGGTCATCATGCTCACGGCCACCTGCGACGAGGAGCTGCAGCGGCGTGCGCTGGCCTACGGAGCCGCCGACTACATCGTCAAGCCGTTCAGCCCCTTGATGCTCCTCCGTCGCCTCGAAGCGCTGTTCGACGCGCGCTAGCCGCGCAAGCGCCCGCTAGGGCCCAGCGGCCCCCCAACCGCTATACTTGCACCCAAGCGAGAGGCCGGCGTCGGAGCGCGCCCGGACCGGCGGGCCGCGCGCTGGCCGTGGGGGAGGTGCGATGCGCAGGTGGTTGGTGCTGGCCCAGGGCATGTGGGCGCTAGTGCGAGAACTCGATTGGCGGCCGATCCGCGCCCAGGCTGAGACGCCACCCCGGATCGCGCTGCTCGGGGCCGGCCCGCTCGTCGAGCGGGTCACGCGACTGTTGGGGACTCTCAAGCCGGTCGCCCGAGGACCGCTCGACCTGCCGCTGCAGGCGCCGCTGCCCGACCTGACCGTGCTCCTGCCCGGCCAGCCCGAGGAGGTAGCAGCCGCCATGCAGCGCGCGGCCGAACTCGAGGCCCAGGACGCGGGCGCGGTGGTGCTGGTGCCCGCGGGGCACGAGCCCTCGCCGCCAGGCGGAGGCTACGTGGTCGTCGATCCGGCCGCGCCCGAGAGCGAGGAGCAGCTAGCGCTGACCGTGCTCGACGCCACGCCCAGCGAGCGCAAGCTCGCCCTGGGGCGCGCCTGCCTGCCCCTGCGCGGTCCGCTCGCCCGTCAGCTGTGCCAGGAAACGGCGATGGCCAATGCGCAGTTCGCGCTGCTCGCCAACCTGCCAGCCGCGCTGCCCGGCGTCGGCGCCGCGGGCGTGGGCGCCGACATCGTGATCCTCACCAAGAACCAGATCCTGCTCGTGTACAAGCTGGCCGCGCTGTGGGGCGCGCGGTTGGACAGCCCGCGGGCGCTGTTCCTCGAGCTGGCCCCCGTGGTGGGCGGCGCGTTCTTCTGGCGGACCACGGCTCGAGCGCTCCTTGGCCTCGTGCCCGGCTTCGCTGCCGTGGCGCCCAAGGTGGCTGTGGCCTATCTCGGGACGTACATCGTGGGCGGCCTAGCCAGCGCGTACTATGCCAGCGGCATGCGCCCCGACGAGGCCCGCGTGCGCGAGATCGAGCACGAGGCCCGGCAGGCGCTCGCCCAGGCCTGGCGCCGCTTGCGCCCCCACGACCGCAGGGCCGCGGTGGAGCCCGCGGCCGCGGTCACGCCGCCCGCGACACCAGCGCCCGCGCACTAGCCCGGAGCGACCAAGTCGCCGTCCGCCCCTTCGCACCTCATCTTCTGTCGCGCTATACTCGCCCTCGTGCAATGCAGCCGCCATCGCGTGCTGCTCGGTGAGGTGAGATACAGCATGGCGCGATCCTCGTTCGACACCCGGCCCGGGGCAGTCGAGGCCCTGGTACTCGGGAGCGCTACGACGGGCGTGGCGCTGATCGGCTATTTGGCGGCGCCCCAGCTCGATGACAGCATGTACATAGCCGCCGCGCTCACGGTGCTCGGGATCATCGCCTTGGGCGCCACCCTACTGGCCCGTTACGGGGCGGCGCTGCCAACATTGGGCCGCACGCATGCCGTGACGGCCTGGATCCCGCCCGTGAGCTGGTATGCGGCCTCCCTGGTGGCCGGTCGCCTGCTCGCACTCGAACATCTGTCGCTGCTGGCCGTGGGTGGCGCCGCCGTCCTCGGCATCCTCTTGATCGCGCAGCAGCGCGAGCTGTCGCTGCCGGCGGGCGGGCATCGCGCAGCCGAGTTCGTCGTCAATCTGGGTGTGTTCCTCAGCGCGTTCGCGCTCTTCGCGGCGGTGCGCGAGGCCCGTCTACCGGGTGTGGAAGACGCCCTGGTCGCCGGCCTGCTCGCCACGACGCTGGCGATGGTGCCCCTGCGGCGGGCGCTGGCCAGCTTGAGCCGTACTTGCACCTACGCCGCACTCACCGGGCTGATCGTGGGACAGATGGCTTGGGCGCTCGCATACTGGACCCTGCCCACGCTGCTCGGCGGCGCCGTGCTCCTGCTGCTGTTCTACGTGCTGGTCGGGCTCAGCGAGGCGATGCTCGACCGCAGCTTCGACCGGCGCATCCTCCTCGAGTACGGTGTCGTCGGCGCCTGCGGGCTAGCGCTCATCTTGGGCGTTGGGCCGGCGCGAGCGTGAACTCACTGGATACCGAGGTATACGCGCTGCACGCTCTCGTTTTCGCGGAGCCGGACGGCGCTGTCGGCCAGCGAGACCCGGCCAGTCTCCAGCACGTAGGCGCGCGTGGCGATCTGGAGCGCCAGCGTGGCGTTCTGCTCGACCAGTAGGATGGTGACGCCCTGACGATTGATGTCGTCGAGGATCGCGAAGATCGTCTCCACGACGATCGGTGCCAACCCCATTGACGGCTCGTCGAGCAGCAGCAGCCGGGGGCGCAGCATCAACGCGCGTCCGATCGCGAGCATTTGCTGCTCGCCGCCCGACAGCGTGCCCGCGAGCTGCGTCTGGCGCTCGCGGAGTCGCGGGAACAGCTCGAAGACACGCGCGATGTCCACATCGATGCCCGCGCGATCGTGGCGCGTGAAGGCGCCTAGCTCGAGGTTCTCGCGCACCGTCATCCGGTTGAACAGACGCCGCCCTTCGGGGCAGTGGGCGATGCCGCGGGCGGCGATGGCGTGAGGCGGCGCGCCATCGATGCGCTCGCCCTCGAAGTAGATCGCCCCGAAGCGCGGGCGCAGCAGCCCGGAGATAGTACGCAAGGTAGTCGTCTTGCCCGCGCCGTTGGCACCGATCAGCGCCACGATCTCGCCCTGGTGCACTTCGAGCGAGACCCCGCGCAAGGCGGCGATGTTGCCGTAGTAGGTGTGAACGTCGTCGAGCCGTAGCATAGGCGTTCAACGTGCCGCCGCGCGGCCCAGGTAGGCTTCGATGACCCGCGGGTTGCGCTGGACCGCGGCCGGCGGGCCCTCCGCGATCTTCTCGCCGTGATCGAGGACGACGATGTGGTCGGAGATCCCCATCACCACCCGCATGGCGTGCTCGATCAGCAGGATACTCAGCTGGCGCTCGCGGCGCAGCCGCTCGATGAGCACCATCAGCGCGTCGGCTTCCTGAGGGCTCATGCCCGCCGACGGCTCGTCTAGCAGGAGCAGCTTGGGCTGGCTGGCCAAGGCACGGGCGATCTCTAGCCGGCGCTGGTCGCCGTATGGCAGGTTGCGCGCCCACTCGTCGCGGCGCTGATCGAGCCCGACCAGGCGCAGCAGCTCGCGCGCCCGCTCGTGTGCGAGGCGCTCCTCGCGCACCACCCCGGGCGTGCGCAACACTGCGCCGAGCGGGGTAGCACGCAGGCGCGTGTGCATGCCGACCAGCACGTTGTCCAGCGCACTCATGTTGTTGAACAAGCGGATGTTCTGGAACGTGCGGGCGATGCCGCGCGCGGTCACCTCGTGGGGCGGGCGGCCGGTGATGTCGTGGCCGTCGAACAGCACGCGGCCGCTGTGCGGGGGATAGAAGCCGGCGATGATGTTGAACAGCGTGGTCTTGCCCGCGCCGTTGGGGCCGATGAGGCCCACGATGGCGCCCTCGGGAATCTGTAAATCGACGGCGTTGACGGCTACCAGGCCCCCGAAACAACGCGTGACACCGCGAGCGTCCAGCAATACACGGCCTACCTCGGGTGTTGGCACGGGCATGGATCGGCCGTTGGTCGTCTCGCTCATTGCTTGGCCAGCACGCGCGCATCGTATAGGGAGTCCTGCTGGTCGGTCGCCACGCCGTGCAGCTCGGCGCGACGGCGTGTGCTGGGGAACAGCCCCTCGGGCCGCAGGATCATCAGCAGCACCAAGGCGAGCCCGAACATCAACAGGCGGGAGCGCGAAAGGTCGATCTGGGCGAGCCAGGGCACGCCGAGCACGGTGCCGGCGTCGCGCAGCCAGGTGCTCAGCTGGGCAGTGATGCCTCTATCGAACAAGCCCACCACCAGGCCGCCCACCAACACGCCCCAGATGTTGCCCATCCCACCCAGGATGACCATCACCAGCACGATGATGGAGATACTGAAATCGAAGGTCGAGGGCGCGATGTACTGGAAGATGCTGGCGAACATGGCCCCGGCAAAGCCTGCGAACGAGGCGCCCAACCCGAACGCCAGCAGCTTGGTCTGCACGAGGTTGATGCCCATGCTGGCGGCCGCGACCTCGTCCTCGCGCATCGCCACCCAGGCACGCCCCAACCGTGAGTCGTACAGCCGCACCATCGCCCAGATGGACAGCGCCCCCACCGCCAGGATGATGTAGTACCAGGGCACCTGCGCGTTCAGCTCCAGTGGCCCGAGCTGCACCCCGTGCACGCCGACCTCGAACGGCCCCAGGTGTGGACGCCCGATAGGGTTCATGCCCCGCGTACCACGCGTCCACTCTTCCAAGTTCAGGAACACCCGCGGCACGATCTCGCCAAACGCGAGCGTCACGATAGCCAGATAATCGCCTCGCAGGCGCAGCGTGGGCGCGCCGAGAATCACGCCGAAGATCGCGGCTACGACCCAGCTAGCGGCCAGCGCGATCCAGAAGTCGGTGCGAAACGGCAGCGGACTGGCCGGCGAGGTCAGAAAGGCGGCAGTGTACGCCCCGATCGCAAAAAAGGCGACGTAGCCCAGATCGAGCAGGCCCGCGTAGCCGACCACGATGTTGAGACCCAGCGCCAGCAGGGTGAACAGGAGCACGGGCAACATGATGCCCAGGGTGGAGCCACCGAAGAGTGGGGCCAGCAGCGGCCTATCCAGCACCGGATACAGTAGCGCGATCGCGGCGATGCCGCCGATTTGCACGCGCCGGCGCGTCTGGGGCGCAAACTGGTCCCACCAGCCGAGTCGTCCCACCGGTTTGTGGCTCACCCCTGCTCGCACCTAATCGTAGCGGTGTCGCGTGGTCGCGGATTCTACACCTTCTCCGGGACCTGCTCGCCGAGCAGCCCGGAGGGACGGAACACCATCAGCACGATGAGGATGCCGAAAACCACAACCTGCGTCCAGCGCGGATCGATGTAGAAGTCGGTGATCGCCGAGACGATGCCGATGATCACGCCCCCGAGTACGGCGCCGGTCGGGTTGCCGATCCCGCCCAGAACGGCGGAGGTGAACGCCATCAACCCCGCGCGGAAGCCCTGCTGGAACCAGGCGGTGTTGTTGTACAGCCCCGACAGGAAGCCGGCGGCCCCGGCGAGCGCGCCGCCGATCAGGAAGGCCAGCCCGATCGTGCGATTGATGTCGATACCCATGAGCGCGGCCGCCTCGCGGTCCTGTGCCGTCGCCCGCATCGCCTTGCCCAGGCGGGTGCGAGTGGTGAACAGGTTCAGGCCCACCAGTAGCGGTACGGTGATCGCCAGCACGAACAGGTCCTTGGTGGAGAAGCGCACGGCCGTCTGTAGGCCTGCCGCCTGGAGCAGGTCGATATTGGGCAGCACATCCGGGAAACGTAGTGGCGAGGCGCCGTACCAGTAGAGGCCCACGTTCATGAGGATGAACGAGACCCCGATGGCGGTGATCAGCGGGGCCAAGCGCGGCGCGTGGCGCAGCGGGCGATAGGCCACTCGCTCGATCGCGGCGTTGAGGAGCGCGCAGACCAGCATGGCGAGCAGCAGCGCCACGAGCAGGAACGCCGCCAGAACGAGGGGCGACGAGCCGCGCGACAACCCCGCGCCGAGCACCACCGTCAGGGCCGTGAACGTGCCGATCATGTACACGTCGCCATGGGCGAAGTTGATCAGCTCCACGATGCCGTACACCAGCGTGTACCCGAGCGCCACGAGGGCGAACAGCGCACCGTTCGTGACGCCCAAGATCAGCACCTGTAGCAGGATCTCCAGGTCCAGCATGGCGTTCGATTCGACGGCGCAGCCGGCGCCGGCCACGCCATCGCCCCCCGTGTCTTACTCGGCCGAGAGCTGCGTGATGAACTCGGTCTGCTCGATCCGTGGGCCCTTGAACTGCGACACGCTCATGGTGGTCAGGGTAGTGTCCCCGTTCTGGTCGAACGACCAGCGGCCGAGCACGCCGTCGTAGTCCTTGGTGTTCATCCCGGCCTCGCGGATCGCGTTGCGATCCTTGCGCCCTGCGCGCTGGATGGCATCCAGGGCCACGTTGGCGGCCTCGTAGGCGTAGATCGCGTATGCCTCGGGCTCCGAGTTGAAGCGCTGCCGATAGCGCTGGAGCCACTCGGCCGCCTTGCCCGTGTAGCGACTGACCGGCACGCCCCCGAACGTGACGTAGGTGCCGACGCCCGCGTCGCCCGCAGCATCGAGAAACGCCTGCTCGAAGATGCCGTCCGGCCCCATCAGCTTCACGTCCGGCCCCAGTGTGGCGCGCAGATCCTGCCACAGCTTGCCCGCGTTGTTCTGGGTGATCCCACCGAAGTACACCAAGTCGGGATTGGTCTGGCGGATGCGCAGGGCGAGGCTGCGGTAGTCCGTCGCCTGGCGGTCGATGCTCTCGGGGCCATTGGCGGGAGACACCTGGATCCCGCGCCGGCGGGCCTCATTGTAGAACACCGTGGCCAGCGGGCGCCCGTATGATTCAGCGTCGTCGAGCACGTACGCGCGCTGGACGTTCAGGCGCTCCTTGGCGAACCGCGCGGCCACCGCCCCCTGCAGGTCGTCGGCCGGCACCACGCGCGCGTAGTTCCGCACGCCCGTGGGGTAGTAGATCTCCGGCTCGCCCGGCTCGCCCTTGCCCGGCTTGGTCAGGCCCGGGCTGGTGTTGGCGGGCGAGATCTGAAACAAGTGCGCGCGGTTGGTGATGGGGATCGAGATCTTGGCGGCGCCCGAGTTGTAGGTGCCGATGTACACCATTACATCTGGATCGTTGACCGCCCGATTGGCGTTCTCGGCCTCCTTACCCTCGTCCCAGCTCCCCTTGGCGGGCGTGGCGTCGTCGAGCGGCTCGTAGACGATCGTGAAGTCACCCACTTTGCCCCCGCGCTCGTCGACGGCCATGCGGATGGCGTTGACCATCGTCTGCGTCTGCCCGAGGGCGCTGCCGGTCATCGGGAAGCTAGAGAAGATCTTGATGGTACCGCTGGCCGCGCCGTTGCCCGCGGGCGCTGGGCTCGTCGTGGTGCCGCCGGCCGGCGCGCTCGCGCCGGGCTGACTGGCGCGCTGCGGCGCCGCGCACGCCACCAGGAGCAGCGCCGCACTGACGATGAGGCAGCTACGTTGCAATCGCGCTGGCCGCATGGTGGGGTACCTCCTTACGTCCTAGAGCTGAGCCGCGTGCGCGCCCAGCCCAGAACGCGCCGGCGGGGAGACGCAGAAGCTCCCCGCGCTGCAGGGGCAGCAGCATCAACTCGCTGTCCCGCGCGGAGTCGCTGGCGAGTATAGAAGTGGGTTTCCGGCCCTGTCAAGCGTTGCTCGCGCCCGTCTGGGCGCTGTCGCTCTAGGCGCCAGGTCGCGGTATTCGTGCTAAGCTAGACGCTGCGGTAGGCCGGGCGTAGGCACCCCTCGCCAGGGTGAAGGATACATGAAGCTCAACATCTTCCACCGGCTGCTGCTCTCGCACGGTGTCCTGATCCTGCTAGGGCTCCTGGCGGGTCTACTGAGTATCTACAGCTTCACCCAAGCGATGAGCGAGTACTTCGAGGTCGCCGCCGCGAATCGTGTGATACGAGCGGCCCAGGAAGCTGAAGTGCAGCTAAGCAGCCTGGCGCGCTGGCAGCGGGACTACTTGCTGACCGGCGATCCCGCCAACCGCCAGCAGGCCGACGCCGCGGCGAATGCGCTCGGTCAGGCCGTCGAGCGACTCCGCGGCCTGATCGGCACCCCGAGTGACCGGGAGGCGTTGGAACAGCTCGCCTCGGCGGTCGACGCCCTGCGGGCCGCGTGGCCAGCGGCGATCCAAGCCTATCAAGCGACAGGCTCCCGCGCCGCCTACGACATCCTTCGCCCCCTGGATGGGCCAGCCCACGCCGCCCTGCGCCGCATCATCGAGGATAACCAACGGCGCGCCGAGAGCGCGGGGCAAGCAGCAAACGAATGGACCCGCTGGGCGGGGCGGCTGCCCATAGCCATTCTCGTGCTACTGCTCGCCCTGGGGGTGATCACCCTGTTCCGCGCCACGCGCGCCCTCCGCTATCCGCTGCCCGGCCTGGTCCAAACCGCCGAAGCGGTCGCCGCGGGCAATCTCGATCCGCCCCACCAGCCACCCGCGGGCACCGTCGAGTTCGACCGACTGCAAGGCGCGCTGTACGAGATGGCGCGCCGGCTGCGCGACCTGATCGCCGGCGTGCGCCGCGAGGCCCTGAGCGTCGCCACCGCGGCCAGCGAGGTCGACGCCGCCAGCCAACAGCAAGCCACCGCAGCCGCCGAGCTAAGCGCCATCGGCCGCGAGCAGGCGGCTACCGCCAGCCAGACCGCCGCGGCCGTGCAGGAGCTGAGCGCGACGATGGAGGAGCTGGCGCGCACGGCGGACGCCATTGCCGACCGCGCCGCAGCCGCGCAGCAGGCCTCCGAGGACGGCCAGACCGCGGTCAGCCAGACCACGGAGGCCATCACCGCGGCCAAGACCAGCACGGACATCATGGCCGAACGGGCCGTGGCCGTCGCCGAGCAGGGCCGCCGGATCGGCGAGGTGGCCGCCTTGATCACCGATGTCGCCAACCGCACGCACCTCCTGGCGCTCAACGCGGCCATCGAGGCCGCCTCGGCCGGGGAGTTCGGCCGGCGGTTCAGCGTGGTGGCGCGCGAGGTGAAAGCATTGGCCGACCTCACGCGCCAGGAAGCCGCCAGCGTGACCGAACTCGTCAAGGAGATCCAGGCCGCCACCAGCCGCGCCGCGCTTGCCAGCGAGGAGGCTACCCAGGCCACCGAGCGCGGCGTGGAGGCAGCCCTGCGCGCGGCCGATGCGCTCGCCACCATGCTGGCCGAGGTGCGCGTCATCGCGCTCAGCACCCAGCAGCAGCGCACGGCGGCCGCCCAGGTGGTCGCGACGATCCATGACATCGCCCGCGCGGCCCAACAGACCGCCGAGGCCAGCCGCCAGCAGGCCATCGCCGCCGAGCAGACGGCGCAGTCCAGTCACCAGCAGGCCGATGCGGCCCGGCAGCTCCAGGTGACCTCGCAGAACCTCCAGGCGCTGCTCCAGCAGTTCCGCACCGGCGACGACCACCACGCATGAGGAGACCGGCCCATGATCATCGACATCCATGGCCACTACACGACGGCGCCGGCCGAGCTACGCGCCTACCGTGCGAGCCAGATCGCCAACCTCGGTCGGCCGACGAAGGGCAAGCTGAACATCAGCGACGAGCAGATCGTCGCCAGCTTGGAGAACAGTCAGGTGCGCCTGCAGCGCGAGCGCGGCACCGACCTCACGCTGTTCTCGCCCCAGGCGTCGTGGATGGGCCACCATTTCGGCTCGGAGCTGGTCAGCCGCTACTGGACCGAGGTGAACAACGAGCTGATCCACCGCGTCTGCCAGCTGTTCCCCGATCAGTTCGTCGGGGTCTGCCAACTGCCGCAATCGCCCGGGGTCAGCCCCAAGAATTGCGTCGAGGAGCTGCGGCGCTGCGTACTCGAGTTCGGCTTCGTCGGCTGCAACGTCAACCCGGATCCCACGGGCGGCGTCGGGCTGACCCCCTCGCTGGGCGATGAGTGGTGGTATCCGCTGTATGAGGCGCTAGTCGAGCTAGACGTGCCGGCCATGATCCACGTCAGCGCCTCGATCAACCCAGCGTGGCACACGCTGGCCACCTACTACATCAACTCCGATACGGCGGCCGTGATCCAGCTCCTCGAGTCGCGCGTGTTCGAGGACTTCCCCACCCTGAAGATCGTCATCCCGCACGGTGGCGGGGCGGTGCCCTACCAGCTCGCTCGCTACCGCGGCCTCAATGCGGTCGCCCGACGCGAGCCGTTCGAGCAGGCGATCAAGAAGCTGTACTTCGACACCGCCATCTACAGCCAGGACGCTATGGAGACACTGATCAAGGCCGTGGGGGTCGACAACGTGCTGTTCGCCTCGGAGATGGTCGGTGCCGTCAACGCCATCGACCCGCAGACGGGGCGCTACTTCGACGACACCAAGCCGTACATCGACGGGATCTCCTGGCTCAGCGACGAGGACCGGCGCAAGATCTTCGAGGAGAACGCGTTGCGGGTGTACCCGCGCCTGCGCCAGCATCTCGAGGCGCGCCGCGCCCGACAGGCCCGCACGCCACGACGGAGCGAGTGATGGTGCAGATCCCACGGCTCAACGGCGTGATCCGCGCGCTCGAGCAGGGCGGCACGGCGATCACCGCCTTCTCGCCGGCCGATGTCGAATCGGCGATCGCCTTCTCCACCTCGGCCTACGACGGCGTGGTGTTCGAGATGGAGCACAACCCGTACGATATCCGCGCCCTGCGCGACGCACTCCAGTACATGCTCAATCGCCGCCAGCTCATCGAGCGCGGCACGCTCGCCCCGCCAGTGACGCCGCTGGTACGCATCCCGCCCAACGGTGGGGAGCGCAACCAGTGGGTGGCCAAGCAGGTGCTCGACGCGGGCGTGTACGGCATCGTCTGGCCACACGTGAGCACGGTCGAGGACGCGTACAACGCCGTGGCTGCCTGTCGCTACCCACGGCCCAAGACGGCGCCGCACTACGAGCCGGAAGGGCAGCGCGGCGACGCGCCGACAGTGGCCGCGCGCTACTGGGGGCTCACCCAGCAGGAGTACTACGCGCGGGCCGATGTCTGGCCGCTGGCCCCCGAGGGCGAGCTGCTGGTGATCATCATGTGCGAGGAGGTGCGGGCGATCGACGAGCTGCCGCGCATCCTCAAGGAGGTGCCCGGCATCGGGGTGGTGCTGATCGGCGAGGGCGACCTGTCGCAGAATCTCGGCTTCCCCCGCCAGTACGACCACCCTGCAGTGGTCGAGGCCATGCGCGCCATCCTGCGGATCTGCCAGGAGCACGGCGTGGCCTGCGGACACCCGCACGTGGACCCACACAACGTGGGGCGGCTGGTGGAGGAGGGCTATCGCTTCCTCATGGCGGCGCCGACGCGCAGCTACGCGGGCCTCGAGGCCGCCCTCCGCGCCACGGGCCGCGCCCGCTGACGCCGGCTGGGCCTTGCCCCTCACCCCCAGCCCCTCTCCCACAGAGGGGAGAGGGGAGTATAGCCGCCAGCGCCCTCTCCTCTGGTGGGAGAGGGC
>JADGHJ010000303.1 GCA_019686175.1 Chloroflexota bacterium
GGCGCCGAACGGCAGGGTCAGCAGCACGGCGCAGGCGATCAGCGCAATGACGCCAAGTGGACCGCCGGCGAAGCGCGCGCCGACGATCAGGCCAAGCCCGACGATGATGCTCGACTGGATCACCGTGACCACGGCCACCTGGACGAGCCGCCCGGCAATCAAGGCTACCCGGCTCGCCGGGGTGACCAGGAAGCGGTCGAGCACGCCTCGGTCGAGATCGTTAACGATCCCCATGCCGCTCCAGCCGGCGCCGAAAAGGGCGCTCATAATCACGACGCCGGGCGTCAGGAAGGTGATGTAGGAGTCGGCGCCGAAGCCGGGTAGCTCCGCGACCTTCTGGAACAGCGCGCCGAAGAGCAGCAGGTAGATGATCGGCTGCACCAGCGAGAAGGCGATGTACCACGGCTGGCGGGCCAGCGATCGCAGGTGGCGCAGGGCCATATAGACGGTATGGTTGAACGTGGCGATCATTGAATTCCCTCCGATTGAGCTGCGCTGAACGCCCGTCCGACGTAGCGCAGATAGACGTCGTCGAGCGATGGGCGGGCAATCGTGACGGATGTCACCCGCAGGCCCGCGGTCTCTAGGGCGCCGAGAACGACTGGAACAGCGCTCGCGCCGTGGTCGGCCCGGACGTGGACGGAGCGGCCGTCTGCCGCGACATCGTGAATGCCCTCGACCCGATCGAGCACGGTGCGCAGGCGCTCCTCGGCCGCCGTCTCGGCCAGCTCGACGTGGATGGCGTCGCCGCGAAGCTCGCCCTTGAGCTGCTCCGGACTGCCTTCGACGACGATCCGCCCCCGGTCGACGATGGCCAGCCGCTGCGCCAGCCGGTCGGCCTCCTCCAGATAATGGGTCGTGAGGAGGATCGTCATGCCGTCCTCGTTCGCCAGGCGCGCGATCTCGGTCCAGAGGTCGGCCCGCGCCTCCGGGTCGAGGCCGGTCGTCGGCTCGTCGAGGAAGAGCACGCGCGGTCGGTGGATCAGCCCGAGGGCGATGTCGAGCCTGCGCTGCATGCCGCCGGAGTA
Source organism: Chloroflexota bacterium (assembly GCA_019686175.1). Lineage (GTDB taxonomy): Bacteria > Chloroflexota > UBA6077 > UBA6077 > JAJPHF01 > JADGHJ01. The sequence goes on from JADGHJ010000303.1 coordinate 1,029, forward strand.
CGTGTCCGCGGTGCGGTCGGCCGCCTTCTCCAGACCGAAGCGCTCCAGCAGCTCGGACACCCGCTGCTTCAGCTCGCGGCCGTCCATGCCATACACCTGCCCCTGCAGGATCAGGTTCTCGCGGCCGGTCAATTCGCGGTCGACGCCGGACTTCTGGGCGACGACGCCAATCACCCGGCGCACCCGGTCGGGCTCGCGCAGGACATCGAGCCCGACCACCCGTGCCGCGCCCGCGTCGGGCCGCGAGAGCGTGGTGAGGATTTTCACCGTGGTCGACTTGCCGGCGCCGTTGGGACCAAGTAGGGCGAAGATCGTTCCAGCCTCGACGGCGAAGCTGAGCCCGTCGAGGGCGCGCACCCCACCGGGATACGTCTTGATCAGGCCGCGCGCCTCGATCGCCAGATTGCGTGCCGCCGGACGCTCCGCGCCGGGCACTGCGCTCCCGAGCGCGACGCTGTTCGCCGCGGCATTCAACTGAGCGTTCATCTCACTCCCTCCATGTCAGGATGCGTTCGTCGAGAGAGATCGTACGTTCGACACGGGATGAGACGGTTCCATCTAGAGGTGGATGAGAGGATGGATTCCGTGCCGGGCGATGGGCGATGAGTGAACGGAGGGATTGAGTCCTCCGCAATCACTTCCTTCCCACCGTCACTAGTCGAGCAGCCCGAGCTCGCGCGCGCGCATCACTGCCTCGAGGCGGTCGGCGGCCTGGAGCTTGGCGTAGAGGTTGTGGACGTGGGTCTTGACCGTGCTGACGGCGACGACGAGCTCGCGTGCGATCTCCTGGTTCGAGCGTCCGCGCGCGAGCAGAAGGAGGACCTCGCGCTCGCGCGCGCTCAGCGGCTCGATCAGCCGCGGACGCCCGACGGCGAGCGGCGGGACCGCGCCCGTCCGATCAAAGGCGGCAAGCAGTGTATCGACATAACGGCGGAGGACGCTTCCCTTCGGTAGCTTCTCGCGCAGGCGGGCGAGGAGCGCGCGCATCGGCGCACCCTCGTCGACAAAGACGCGAACATAGCCTTCGGACATGGCGAGCTCGAGCGCGTGCTCGAGCGTGTCCAGCGCCTTCGCGGACTCGCCCTGCGCCTGCCAGACGAGTGCCTGCAGCGCGAGTATGCCAACCAGGTTCCCGATTCGTGCTTCGGTCTCGGCCTGTCGCTGCAGGTGCCCCACCAGCTCGGCCACCTCGGCCAGTCGCTGCTGGGCGATCAGGACGCGCGCGTACACGATGCGCTCGAAGCTCTGAGACAGGCTCGTGCTATCGGAAGCGATCTCCTCGGTGCTCAGCTCGCGCTCGCGGGCCCAGCGCTCGGCGTCGTCGCGGCGTCCCTGGCGGAGCGCCAGGAGCGCACCCGCCGCGGCGGCGAGGGCCCTGGTCCAGGGGAAGGTCGTGCTCGAGCGGATGAGGTGCTCGACCCGCCGGCCGGCCTCGATCGCCGCGGCTGTCTGTCCTTCTGCCTGGTGGACGAGCATCAGGCGCACGAGTCCATCGACCTCGTCTTCTGGGTTCGCCCACTGCTGGCCCAGCGCCACCGCTTTCTCGGCGGCGAGCCGGGCACCGACGAGGTCGTTTCGCTCATAGAGGATCATGGCAAGGCCGGAATAGGCACCTCCGGCCAGCGCGGCCAGCGCTCCGCCCCGCGCCTCGCTCACATGGATGACCTGATGCAGGAGGTCCGCTGCCTGCTGCAGGCGCCCCTGGCTGATCAGCAGGTAGGCGCGGAGCCGCAGTGCCAGCGTTGCCATCGGCAGGTTGTCCGCCGCGACGCTCAGGCGGCTCGCCTCGGTCAGCGCATCGTTGGCGGCGTGCAGATCTCCGTTGACGTCGTAGGCAAGACCGAGCGTGAGGAAGGCGCTGGCGCGGCTGAAGACGTCCTGCTCAGGCAGCGTTTCCAGGGCGATTCGCGCGTACTGGATCGCGGTGGCGGCGTCAGCCCGCATCGCCGCGACCGCTGCTTTCAGACTGGCCACTTCGCCAGCCAGGTCTCGCCAGGCCGGGTCAAGAGGAGCCGGGTGCTTCTCGTCGGACGCGGCGGCAAGCGATCGCTCGGCGTGGGCGATCCAGCGCTCGGCGTCGTCAAGCCGACCGGATGAGAGGAGTGCCCCGGCGTGAGACAGACAGAGGCGCGGTCGGGTGGCGATGGCCTCCTCGGGAAGTCGTCCAATCAGGCTCAGCACGGCCGAAGACTCGTTGCGCACGAGCATCGCGCGCACCGATTGCTCGATCAAGCGCGCCGCCTCCTCCATGTCCGGGATGGCGAGCAGGTGCTCGGCTGCCTCGGCGATCAAGCCCGCGCCTTCCAGCCAGCGCGCCGCGCGCCGGTGCAGATCGGGAATCTCGGCCGAGCGCTCCTCGTGGAGCCGGTGGCGCAGCAGGTCGCGAAAGAGGTGATCGTAGCGATACCAGCGCCCGTCGTCGTCGAGGCGGATCAGGAAGAGACCGGCCTGCTCCAGGCGGGCAAGCATGGCCTGCCCATCGCGCTGGCCGGTCAGCGCGTCGCAGAGTGATCCACAGAGCCGCTCGAGAATTGCCGTCCGAACCAGAAACGACTGGACTTCGGGTGGCTGGGCGGCCAGCACCTCTTCCCCGAGGTAGGTCAGGACGTAGCGGTGGCTGCCGCCGAAGCTGGCGATGAACCGCGAGGGATCCGGATGTCCCTGGAGCGACAGCGCGGCAAGTTGCAGACCCGCGGCCCAGCCATCAGTGCGCTTGGCGAGGCTAGCGACGTCCTCGGCGGACAGGTGCAGTCCCACGACGTCGACGAGCCAGGCGCCGACCTCGTCGGGCTGGAAGCGCAGGTCGTCGGCGCGAATCTCGTTGACCTGATCGTAGGCGCGAAGGCGGGCGAGCGGGAGCGGCGGCTCGCTGCGGCAGGCCAGGTAGAGGTGCAGCTGAGGCGGGGGATGCGCGAGCAGGAGAGCAACCGATTCGTGGATGGCCGGCGCGTCGATCAGGTGATAGTCGTCGAGGACGAGGACGACGTCGTCGGCCAGCGCGGCGATGGCGTTGATCAGGGTGCGCAGCACGGTCGCGAGCGGCGGTGGATGGGGAAGCTGGAGCATCGCCAGCGGCGTGGTAGCCACGCCGGGGTGAGCGCTTTCGAGCGCGGTGAGCGCGTAGGTCCAGAACTGGATCGGATCGTTGTCGCCGGCATCCAGCGACACCCAGGCCGCCGGGGTCAGCGTGTGCTGCAGCCAGGCGCAGAGCGAGGTTGTCTTCCCGAAGCCGGCCGGTGCCGCGAGGATGGTCAGTGGCCGCTCCAGCCCGCGATCCAGCCGCTGGAAGACGCGGGGACGGCTCAGGAGACGGCTGGGCACGCG
>JADGHJ010000046.1 GCA_019686175.1 Chloroflexota bacterium
GGGGCTGCCGCCCAATTTCGACCTGCGCCACAGCAGCAGCCTGGGCTTGCAGATCGTCCAGGCCCTCGTCCGCGACGATCTCAAGGGCGAGTTCGAGCTACTCAACGGGCACGGCGTCACCGCCGTGATCTCGTTCCCCCGCTGGCAGCTCCGCGAGCCCCCGCGCCGCCACTATGAGGAATGACGCTTCCATGCGCTCGGCTGAGCGTTTACCAACCGCGTTGCGGAGGTACGAATGAGTCCTACCCGTATCGTGATCGCCGAGGATGAACCGATCCCCCGCATGGACCTGCGTGAGATGTTGATCAATCTGGGCTACGAGGTGGTCGGTGAGGCTGCCGACGGCCGCGCCGCGGTCGATCTCGCCCGCCAGCTCCGTCCCGACCTCGTGGTCATGGACATCAAGATGCCCGAGATTGACGGCATCCGCGCCGCGCGGATCCTCACCGAGGAGCGCGTCGCCCCCGTGTTGCTGGTCACCGCCTATTCGCACCGCGAACTCATTGACGAGGCCAAGGACGCCGGCGTGATGGCCTACGTCGCCAAACCCTTCGGCGAAGCGCAGCTCGTGCCGGCCGTGGAAGTTGCCCTCGCCCGCTTCCGCGAGTTCCGGACCCTGGAGAAAGAGCTGGGCGATACGCGCCAGGCCCTGGAGACCCGCAAGCTCGTCGAGCGCGCCAAGGGCATCCTGATGGACCGCCACGGCCTCCGCGAAGAGGAGGCCTTCCGGCGCATCCAGAAGCTCAGCATGGACACGCGCAAGTCCATGCGCGAGGTGGCCGAGGCGATCCTCTTGGCCAAGCAGGCCGAGGGCTGAGCCTTACAACAGCTCGCCCGCCGCCAGTGCGGCGTAGAACGCCCACGCCCGCCGCGGCTCGTCCGCCCGGTCCTGGCCCAGGCGCCGCGCCACCTCCTCCGGCGTGAAATACTGCGGCTCCCCGCCGGCCGCCCGCGCCGCCAACTGAATCGCCGCCGCCTCCTCCAGCCAGATCGCGCGGACTACCGCGTCGACTAGGCTCGGCGCCGTTACCAGCGTGCCGTTCCCTCGCAGCAGCAGGGCTTCGTGTTGCCCCAGCGCCGCCACCACCGCCTCTCCTGCCGCACGGTCGTGGATCAGCCCCACCTCCGGATACACGGGCACCAGCGGCCCCAGATGGCAGCCGAAGCCGTGCACTGCCCGTACCGGCCAGCCGAGCACGCCCAGCACGGCGCACGCTCGCGAGTGGGTGCGGGCGATCGCCCGCACCTCCGGCCGCGCGCGATACACCGCCAGGTGCATCGCCACCTCCAGCGCGGGCCGCGTGCCACGGATCACCCCGCCCTCCAGATCGAGCGTGACCAGCTCGTCCGGCTGTACCAGCCCCAGCGCCTTGCGCGGGGTCATCAGGATGTGCCCGTCGGGCAAGCGCGCGCTCAGGTGGCCAAAGCCCTCCACCAGCCCCTGCTCGCTCAAGATCTGGCAGCCGGTGACCATCAGTTGCGCCAGTTCCGCAGCGTCCTCCTGCATCGGCGTCCCCCTCGTCAAGCGTTCGACCCGGCCCAGCTCCTGGGGCTGCCCCGCCTGGCCGGGTCTCCCCGCTCCTGCCCATGGTGGCGGCCATAGATACAACGAGGGGCCTGCTGATAGAGCAGGCCCCTCGGCGGTGCCGCGTGGCTCACTTGCCCTTCTTCGCGCGGCTCATAAAACGAGCAAGTTGCCCGCCCGTATCGACGAACCGCTGCTGCCCCGTGAAGAATGGATGGCAGCGCGAGCATACGTCGAGGCGGATCACTGGCTTCGTGGAGCGCGTCTGCCAGGTGTTCCCGCACGAGCAGGTCACCGTGGCCTCCACGTACTCTGGATGAATGTTCGGTCGCATGGTACCCTTCCTAACCCTGCCGGGACGCCCCGCGTCCCTCTTAAGCCGCCCCGCCCTAGCTGGTCGCCGGGGCGGCGGCCACGGCCGGCGGGTACACGCTGACTCGCTTCCGGTCGCGCGACACGCGCTCGAACTTCACATGGCCGTCAATGAGTGCGAACAGCGTGTGGTCGCGGCCAACCCCCACGTTCACCCCAGGCTTCGTGGGCGTCCCGCGCTGGCGCACCAGGATGCTCCCTGCGCGGATGAACTGGCCGTCTCCCACCTTGACCCCGAGCCGCTGTCCAGGCGAGTCCCGACCGTTGCGGGAGCTGCCCACACCCTTCTTCTTCGCCATAGCACTCTCCTGCGCGCCGCGGAGCCTAGCGCGCGATCTCCTTGATCAGCAGCCGCGTCAGCCGTTGGCGGTGGCCCGTCTTGCGGCGGTAGCGCACCTTCGGCTTGTAGCGGAAGACGATGATCTTCTCCCCCTTTTCCTGCGCCACAACCTCCGCGACCACCCGCGCGCCGGCCACCGTCGGCCGACCCACCTGCACCTCGTCGCCATCACCGATGAGCAGCACGCGGTCCAGCTCGACCGTGCTGCCCACCTCGGCCGGCAGTCGCTCCACCTGCACGGTGGCTCCCGGCTCGACCTTGTACTGCTTGCCGCCCGTCTCGACTACTGCGTACATCTACCCAATCCCGTCGCGGTCGCCAGCGTCGAACAGCGAAGCGGCTCGCTTGTCGCGCGCCGCGCCCCTGCCCCGGACCGCTTAGCTGACTACGTGACGGCCGCCTCCGCCGGACCGGCCGTACTGGGGGAGAGTGATCGGTCGGGGCGCCCAGATTTGAACTGGGGACCTCAGCGTCCCGAACGCTGCGCGCTAACCAGGCTGCGCTACGCCCCGAATGACTGGTCGGTGCGCGCCCCCGTTCCCCGGGAGCCGCACACCGACAGAGTTTACCAAGAATCCGTCGTCGCCCGCAAACACTGCCCGCAGTGTCCGATCACGCCCGGGCGCCAAGGTTCCACCATACCACCGCCGAGCCGGTGAGCCAGTCAGTGATCGGCTCGTAGGCTAGCAACTCCGCCGGACAGTTGCCCACCGCCGCCTGCACGGTCAGCCAGTTGCGGATCTCCTCCCCACCGTTGCCAGCCTCCCGTGCCAATGCCTCGGGAGTGATCGCTCCCAGCGCCTCCGCATCGCCCGCGCATAGGCGGTCCAAGAACCAGCGGTCCCAGGCGGCGTTCACCCGCCCCATCTCTTTGATGCCGATCCAGTGCGATAGCCCTCCGACGCCGATCAGCGCCACGCGCTCGGCACGCGGCCACCGGGCGATCGCCTCACCCAGCAAGCGCCCGAATGCCTGACAGCGCCGCAGCGCTGGCATCGGTGGATGCACACAGTTCTGCAGGACGACCGTCGTCGGCAGGTCCATCTGGGGCCGCAGGTGGTGCAGCGGCAGCATCACCCCGTGGTCCGGTTCGAACTCCTCGGACCACGATGGGTCGAAATGCGCCGCCAGCGCCGCCTCCACCAGATAACGACCGAACTCCGGGTACCCATGGAGCTGGTACCGCGGCATCGGCAGGTTGCGCTCGAACGGTCCCTCCATCGTCTCGGGATAGGCGATGGCCAACGCCGGCCAGTTATGGAAGAACCAGTTCTGCAGGTGCTCGTTGCTGACTACCACCAGCATGTCGGGCCGCGCGCGCTCCAGCCGGGCGCGCGCCTCGCGCAGCGCCCCGTACACCCGTTCCTTCATGCCAGCGGGGTCCGGCGCGGGGCGCACCGCCATCATCGGCGTGTGCGCGCACGCGATCGCGGCGACGATCTCCGCCATGGCACCCCCCCTACGATGCCGCGGCCGCCCGCAGGCCCGCCCGCACCGGGAAGTAGCGCTCCAGCCAGTCGCGGACGATGTGCATCACACGCGCGTTCTGCTCCCCCCACATGAAGTGGTCCACATCCGCGATCAGGTGCAGCTCTGTGGGCTGGCCCGCTCGCTTGAACAGCTCGATCGACTGCTCCGTCGGCGTTACCGAGTCGCGTGCCGCGTGCAGCAGGAGCAGCGGTCGGGGCGCGATGTTCCCCACCACGTCGTCGGCCCGGAAGTCGTACATGCTCTGGGCCGTCTCGGCGGGGAACTCCTGGATCGACTGGCTGTTTAGATTGTGGCGCAGGTGCTCGGGGATCGGCACGATGTCCCACCGCGACACCATCAGCGACTTGCCCGTCCGGGCGCGGTAGCGGGGCGCCTCCTCCAGGATCTTCATGAACCGCTCCCACGCCTCCGGCGTGCTGTGCTGGCCGCGGAACTTGCGCGCCCCATCGCCCCAGCCGCCCGACGAGATCACCGCGGCGACCCGCTGGTCGATCCCCGCTGTGTACACGGCCACCGCGCCGCCAAAGCTGCTGCCCACTGCCGCGATGCGCTCGGGGTCTACCTCCGGCCGGCTGGCCATGTAGCTCAGCGCGTTCTGGGTATCCTCCACCTGCTCCAGGCAGATCACGCGCCCGTGCTCACCCTCGCTCTCGCCGCAGCCGCGCATGTCCCAGCGGAGCGTCACGTAGCCCCACTCCGCTAGCATCTCCGCGGGCACCTGCGCGTTGTTCGTGTCCTTGTTCCCCCCGAAGCCGTGGAGCACCAGGAAACAGGGCCGCCGCTCGCCCGGCTGGTAATCGGGGGGTAGATGCACGATCCCCGCCAGCTTCAGGCCCGCCGACTCAAACGTTACCCGCTCCTGCTTGTGCGCCATCTCTCACGTCCTCCATAGGCGGTCCCTGCGCGCGGCCAGCGTCCGACGCGATCGCCAACTGTCGCGCCAGCAGCATACGGCCCGCCCCTGGGCCCATGCAAGCTCCTCGCCTATCGCATGGGGCAGCGACTCGAGAACGCCGCGAGGGCCCGTCGGCCAGACGGACCCCCACGACGCTCCTTGCACCGCCGCGTTTAGCGCGGGTTGAACACGTACAGCGTGACCGGGCCGGTCTGTGCCCCGCCGCCCAGCACGTTCACTGCCACAGGGACCGCAGTGTTGTTGAGCGCGTTCTTGATCACCTCGTTGTTGTTGAGGATGTTGCTCAACACGTCGCGGTTGTGGCTCAGGACCTCGCTGCTATTGAGGATATCGCTCAACACGTTGACCTGGTTGCCGTTGAGCGTGTCGTTCAGACACACGAGCTGGAGGTTGTTCTGGCTGACCGCGTTGTTGAGCGTCTCGTTCAGCGCGCTCACGTTGTTGAGGAGCTGGGTGTTCTGGACGACCACGTCGATGAGGCCGCCGAGCGTCGCGGCGCCTGCTTGCGGCGCGCTGCCCTGCCGCGTACCCCCCGACGGCGCGAGTTGCAACCCGCCTGCGCCCTGCTGGAAGCACGCGCCGCGCCCTTGGCCTTGTCCCTGGCCCTGCGCGGCAGCGGGAGCCGCCGTGGGCAGTCCCATCGCGACTGCCAACCCCAGCGCGAGTGTCATGCTGGCGAACCGTCGCATCAAGTCCTCCCTGTTCGCTCACTGCCAGAGCCCACGCCCTGGCGATGCGGTGATCGAGACCCAGGTGAGGGGCGAGCATGCGATGGCCGTCGCATGCTGCACGCTGGCTCTCTCCTAGCTTGCTAGGCCTAGCCATTGACCAACGATTTGCAAGCCGTATGCCAACGCGCAACAGTCCGCCTTACATCTCGATGAGATCGAACTCCTCGTTCTCCAGCGGGTGCCGCTCGCGCAGCACGCGCCGCTTCCACGCCTCCAGCTCGGGCACCATGTACGGCAGCAGGCGCAGCGCGTAGTAGGGGGGAAGCACCGGCAACCCCAGCATGTCCCCGAAGGCGAGGAGCAGCAGCAGTGTCTCGCGCTCCGCCCGGAGATGCCGTGCCTGGCTGACGAACTCGTAGCTCGTCATGCCGTACACGATCTCCTGCAGCGCCTGCAGCCACCCGCGCCAGCGCAGGGATAGAGGCAGGCCGCGAGCACCGAGGCCACGTCTCCGCAGTGTGGCGGCGGAGATGCACTTGGCTAGTGGTCTCATGGCGCCGTCAGGTCGCGCGCATTGCTCTCACAGCCGGTCCTCGAGGCGCAGCGAGGCGGGCAGACATCCTACACACTCTCCCTCCCTCATCGAGGGCCGTACCCGCCGCTCGGCACCGCAGCGGGAGCGGTCGGGCGCCCCGGGGGCGACGTTCCGCAGGGACGAACCGACCGCTCCGATGAGGCCGTACCGCGACTTACGCGGGCGGCGCCGCAGGGGCCGCCTGGGCCTCACCCGCCGGGCGCTGGCGGTAGCGCTGATACGCTTGCCAGCCATCCCAGCCGATGAACGCCGCCGCAATAAACAGCAGGGCGGAGACCAGCACCATCGCCCCCGCACCGAAGATCGCGATCTCGGCGCCGGGCCGCCCCATGTTCGGCACCAGCACCGTCTCCCACAGGTTACGGGCGATCACCAGCGTCGCGGCCATCGTCGTCACATACATGAACAGCATCGGCAGCCCCGCGTACGCCGGATTCCGCCGGGTGGCCACCAGCCACACCGTGACGATCAGCAGCGACAGCGACGCCATCAACTGGTTCGCCGCGCCGAACAGCTGCCACAGGTACACCCACGTCCCACTCAGCACCAGCAGGCACATGAGTACCAGCGACAGGATGATCCCCACATGCACGTTCCGGAAGATCGGCATGCGATCGCCCAGCGCCTCGGTCAGCGTCACGCGCATGATGCGGATCACGAGCTGGACCACCGTGATCACGATCACCACGAAGGCCGCGAACCCGAGCGCCGTCCCGTATTGCTGCGGCAGCCCGAACACGTTGAGGAAGCGGCCCACGCCGCTGGCGAACGCCGGCGCGCCCGCACCGGTACCCGCCACCGTCACCGCCAGCAGCGACAGCAGGCCGAGCGTCATCTCGGTGAACATGGCGCCGCCGCCCACGGGCAGCATGTCCGTCTCGTTCTCGATCTGGCGCGCCGTGCCCACCGAGCCGATCAGCGCGTGCCACCCCGAGATCGCCCCGCAGGCGATGGTCACGAACAGCATCGGCCACAGCGGCTGCCACGCCTGCCCGGGCGCTGCCGCGAAGCCCAGGTCCGGCCGGTTCGGGTTGATCGCCGCGAGCTTGAACGTCGCCGCATCAGGGTTCAGCACCACTGCCAGTGCGGCGCCCAGGAACGCCAGCACGATGGTCAGGAACGTGATCCAGAACCCGATGTAGTTCACCGGCTGCGCGTACCGCCAGATGGGCAGCGCCGCGCCCAGGTAGCTGAACAGGCACAGGAACAGCAGCCAGAATACGAAGCTCGGCGTGATGTTCACATTCGGCAGCACCGCGCCGCCGGTCTGCTGCCCGGGCGCGGGCGGCAGCGTTGGATCGTAGTAAGCGATCAGCGGCCGGCCGCCGGAGAGCGCGTTCAGCGCCCCGTTGAAGCCGTTGACCAGGCTCCCCACTGGCCCCTGGATCACCTGGGTCTGCGGCTGGCCTGCCGGTGTCGTCACCTGCTGGGTGGTCACGCCCACTGGTCCGAGCAGGATCACCAGCAGCGTCACACCCACCGTGATCAGCGTCACCAGCACGAGATCGGCCTTCCAGCGGTACAGCATCTGGCCGCCGAGCAGTCCCATGACCATCAGGGCGATGATCGCCAGCGGCACCTGCGGCTGGCTGTTGAGCACGCCGGCGACCAGGTTGCCGAACGCGCCGGCCACCAGCAGCAGGTAGAAGAAGATGAAGATCAGCAGGATGTTGCGGGTGCGAGGGGCGATGAGGCGGTGGGCGATCGCGCTGATGCTGTTCCCTTCGTTGCGCACCGAGACCACGATCGAGCTGTAGTCGCTCGCCCACCCGATGAAGAACACCCCGAGGAACAGCCAGATGATCGACGGTAGCCAGCCCCAGATAGTCGCGGCCGTGATCGCTCCCACGATCGGGCCTGCGGCTGCGATCGACTTGAAGTGGTAGCCGTACAGGACGTTACGGCTCGCCGGCACGAAGTCCACCCCGTCCATGTACAGCGTCGCGGGCGTCGCGCGCCGCGCGTCCGCCTGGATCACCTCGCGGTCGATTCGGCGCGCGTAAAACCGGTAGCCGATGTAGATCACCAAGCCGGCCAGGATTATGGCGACGAGGGTCATGGCACCTCACCTCCATCCAGAACACCGCCAGCCACCGTGCGGATCCACGACGCCCAGGTCCGGCTTATTGGCCTGCTCCGTCACCTCCTCCCGCCCCCGACGCCACGCTGGCCGCGGGCGCCAGGCGCGCCGCAATCGATTCCTCCAGCCGCGCGTAGTCCGGGCTGCCTCTAAACACCGTGCCACCGATCACCACCGTGGGATACTGCCGCGTGCGGTAGCGCACACTCTTGATCACGCCCTCCAGCGACGCCGCGTCCACCACCCGCACCCGCACCCGCTCTCCATAGCGCGCGATCACGCCGCGCACCCAGTCGCTCAGTGCCACGTACTCGGCCATCAGGTCGGGCGGGAACGCGGCCGCCCGCTGCTCGCGGCGCACCCCGCTTCCCACCCCCACCGCCTGCATCACGACCTCGCAGTGCAGGCAATGGAAGAACTCCGTCGGCGCGTATGTGAGGACCTCGATCTCCAAAGGAGACATCGCCCACGCCCCCGGCTTCTGCCGGCCGACCGCCCACTTACGGCGTCGTCCCTCCCGCCGCCTGTGCGGCCGGCGCCACTCCGCCCGGTCCGAACAACGCATCGGCGGCGCGCTGGAGCATCGGCACCCCGCGCACCTCCGTCTCGAACAGCGGCACGATCGCCCGCACCTGGCCGTCGAACTTCTCCCAGATCGTCGCCATGTGCTCGTCCTGCATAGCGATGCGGTTCCGCACGAACTCCGCCGTGTCCGCGCTCACCGTGCTGCGATCGATCAGCATGTTGACGATCACGCCGCCGACGGGAATTCCGAAGTCGTGGAACCACTGGATGAAGCGCGTGATCACGGCGATCGGTAGCGCCTCGGGCAGCGTCACGAAGAAGAACGCGGTCCGCTCCGCATCCGTCAGCAGCACGCGCGCCTGCTCCATCCGGCGTTGGAAGTCGAGCAGGTACTCCATCAGCGGGTCCTGCTCCTTCTTCTTGGAGAAGGAGAGCATCTCGCGCAAGGAGCGCGCCTCCTCGCGCGACTTTAGCATCTTGTTGACCCACAGCGAGTAGATCTTGGACATCCCTAGCAAGCGTCGCGCGTTCGCCGTCGGCGCAGTGTCGAACACATACACGTCGTACTCGTTCTTGAACATGAGCTCGATCATGTTCTCGAACATCGCCGACTCTTCAAACGCCGGATTCATCGTCGCCGACTCGACGAACTCATCCGCCCGCGTCGAGATCTCGGCGAACTTCAGGAACCACTGGATCTTGTCCTTGATCTCCTGCTTCGATCGCTCGATCGTGTCCTTCGTGTCGATCTCGTACGCCCACAGATTGGGCACGCCTTGCACCGGTGTGTGCCGCCCGAACACGTCCTGATCCAGCAAGCCCGAGAGGCTATGTACTGGATTGGTCGACGCCAGACAGGTGCGGCGCCCCTGACGCGCGTACCACAGGGCGGTCACGCCCGCCATCACGGTCTTCCCGACGCCGCCCTTGCCCCCGAAGAACACGTACTTCAGCGACGGATGCGCCCGCATGTACTCCGTCATCGACTGCGTGATCTGCCCCATGTTCCTCGCCTCTCCGGCCGACTCCGCGCGTCGCCCCGTCCGCCACCAGCCATACGCGCGCCCAGCCCAGCGCTCAGCCCCCGTACATGATGCCAGCCAGCCGCTCGATCGCCGGCAGCCCGGTCACATCACGCTCCAGTTCGGGCACGTACGCCAGCACGTCGTGGCCAAACGTCTGTCGGATCGCACCCAGATACTTCTGCTGCATGGCGATCCGATGGCGGAGATACTCGGGGACGTTCTCCTCTGCCAGCTCCGGCGGCACCACGCGATTCACAACGTAGCCCGAGATCGGCACATCGAAGCGCGCGAACAGCTCGGCGGCCTTCCGCGTGTCGATCAGGATCATCTCCTCCGGCACCAGCACGAAGAAGAACGCCGTCTTGCGCTTATCCGTGAGGATCGCCGACGACGCGCTGATGCGCCCGCGGATGTACTGCAGCTCGTTCAGGATCTGGTCCTCCTCCAGCTCCTTCTGCCGCCGCAGTACCGACGCCACCCGGTCGTATTCGCGCATCTCCTCGCGCAGCTTCGTGATCTTGCTGATCCACTCGTCGTACACCTTCGCCATGCTCAGGTAGTACAGCGCGTGACCCAGCGGCACGAGGTCGTAGATGTAGTAATCGTAGTCCCCCTGGACGACGATGTCGACCACCGCATCGAAGATCGCGCTCTCCTCCATGGCCGGCTCGGCAGAGGCCGCGGCGATGTAGTTCTCGATCTCCTCCGGCACCCGTTCGAAGCCGTACATGTCGAGAATCTTCTGGCGGATCTCCTCCTGGTACGCCTTGATCCGCTGGTCGGCATCGATCTCCTGGGCCCACAAGTTCTCGGTGATCTGCACCGGTCCCTTGCCAAAGATGTTCTGCTGGAAGATGTCCGACAGCGACGCCTGGGGATCGACCGAGAACACCAGCACACGCTTGCCCTGACGGGCCAACCAGTAGGCCGTGGCGGCCGAGAAGGTCGTCTTTCCCAGACCGCCCTTCCCGCCGAACATAATGTACCGACGCTCCGGATGCTGCTCGAACACGGTGCGCAGCGACATCGTCCTCTTCCTCATCCCCCGCGGACTGCTCGCCCGCCGAGCCTGCAGCTGCTGCTCGACTTAGGCCATGGCGTCGGTCAGATCCTTCTCCCGCAGCATGCGCCGCTTCCAGGTCGAGATCTGGGGCACCACGTAGGGCAGGAGGCGCAGCGAGTAGTACGGCGGGAGGATCGGGACGCCCAGCAGGTCACCCATGGTGATCAGGATGAACAAGTGCTCCATGCTGGCCCGAGTACGGATGGCATGGCGCGTCATGTCGTGCGACGCCATGCCATAGAAGATCTCCTTGAAGTTGTCGAGCAGCCCGAGCAAGCCAGCGCGCTTCTCCCCTGGCATCGTCTCGCTCCTCCCCAACGGTCGTCTGCCCTGGCACCAAGATGGTAGAAGACTACAATTGGCCGGCAGTGTAGCACACCACCTGCTTGCCGCCTATCTGTCAGTAGGCTACGCGCCTAGGGCGGCGTACGCAAGCGCGCGTATAGCAGCGCCGCTCTGCGGGCCAGTGGATAGCAGCCGCGACGAAAGGATGCGCGTGGACGCGTTGGACCAGCTCGGCCCGGTGATCGTCGTACTGGGCGTCGGTGCCTGGGTCGCCTGGCTGGCTGTCGGGACGCTGGTGAACCGTCGCCGTGCCGCGGCCCTCAGCCGCTGGACCTACACCCAGGCCCGCGCGCTCGGCGATGAGGTGTACATCCGCTGGATCACCCTGGCCGCCTTCGAGATGACCGTGCCCCAGCCCCGTCCGCCGTTCCGCCACCTCACCTTCGTCGGCTTCCTGGAATCCCGCGAGATGCCGTTCGTCTGGCTCACTAATCGGTTGCGTGGCCGCAGCGACCTGCTGGTGGTCCGCGCCGAGCTAGCGGTCGTGCCCCGCTGGGGCGGCATGGAGGCCTTCCGCCCGCACAGCGTGCTAGCCGGAGACGCCCGCGCGGCCGCCTCCCGCGCCGGCTGGCCCACCACCCGCAGCGCTGAGGGCCTGGTGCGCGCCCACGCCCCGGCGACTGCCCCACGTGCCGAGCGGTTGCTCGCGGCCGTGGGGCCCTACGCGCCCTACCTCGAGCGCCTTGCCCTCCGTCGTGAGGCGCCGCAGCTCCAGCTCACCCTGGCCATTGGGCGCTTGCGCCTCGACGCCGCGCCACCGTTGGCCCCCGTGCTCTGCCAGTTGGCCGAGGCGAGCTGATTCCGACGCTGGCCAGGCACTGGGTCCCTGAGTATACTGCGGGTACCAGCGCGATGGAGCGCTGCTGGACGCGGTCGGTCCGCCGCACTGCCGTCGCGCCGCAGGCCTGGAGGGCACAAGATGAACGGCGTGCATGACATGGGGGGGATGCACGGGTTCGGCCCGGTGGTGCGCGAGGAGAACGAGCCGGTGTTCCACGCGCCATGGGAGGGCGTGGTATATGCCATCAACCGCGCGCGCGGCTGGCTCGGCTACTCCATCGACGAGTCCCGCTACGCGGTCGAGGCTTTGCCGCCCCAACAGTATCTCACCAGCAGCTACTACGAGCGCTGGCTCTACGGCATCGAGCGCAATCTCCTCCAAAAGGGCGTCATCAGCCGCGACGAGCTGGAAGCCAAGCTCGCCTACTTCCGCGCGCATCCAGATGCCGAGGTGCCGCGGCGCGACCACCCCGAGCGCCTCGCCGAGCTGGAGCGCCTCCTGCGTGCCCGCGCTGACTTCGCGCGGCCGGTCGATTCCCCGCCGCGCTTCCAAGTCGGCGACGCGGTCCTGACCCGGCGCGACCAGCCCCGTGGCCACACGCGCTTGCCGCGCTACGCCCGCGGGCGGCGCGGCACGATCCACGCCCACCATGGCGGGTACATCTTCCCGGATACCCACGCCCATGGACTCGGGGAGAACCCGCAGCACCTCTACACGGTCTGCTTCGACGCTCAGGAGTTGTGGGGCGCCTCGGCCGAGCCCAACCAGCGCGTCTACCTCGACCTGTGGGAGAGCTATCTGGAGCCGGCGCCCTGAGCCCTAGCGCCGCGTGCGACCGTGCGAACAGGAGGCATGCCATGAGCGACGGACACACGCACCACCATCCCACTCCGCCCAGCGAGGCCGAGCTACGGACCAAAGCGATCGAGTCGCTCCTCATCGAGAAGGGCCTGCTCTCCAGCGATGTCATCGATCGCATCATCCAGTACTACGAGCAGGATGTCGGCCCGCTCTACGGCGCGCGGGTGGTCGCCCGGGCCTGGACCGATCCAGCCTACAAGCAGCGCCTGCTCACCGACGCCACGGCCGCCATCGAGGAACTCGGCTACGTGGGCAATCACATGCGCGTCGTCGAGAACACCCCGCAGGTGCACAACGTGGTCGTCTGCACCCTGTGCTCCTGCTACCCGTGGGCGGTGCTCGGCCTGCCCCCGAGCTGGTACAAGTCGTTCGAGTACCGTTCCCGCATGGTGCTGGAGCCGCGGGCGGTGCTCCGTGAGATGGGCCTCGACCTGCCCGACGACGTCGAGATCCGCGTTTGGGACAGCAGCGCCGAGTTGCGCTACCTGGTATTGCCCGAACGGCCGGCCGGCACCGAGGGGTGGAGCGAGGAGGAGCTGGCTCGCCTGGTCACCCGCGACGCCATGATCGGGGTGGCCAAGGTCCAGGTTCCCGCTCCCGTCGCGGGTGGAGAGACGCCATGAGCACCGGGGGCTCGTGGGCGCCGCCGCCGCTCGCCCGCCTTGGCGAGCAGGCCGGGGTGCCGCGCCGCAACGGCGAGCTCGTGTTCGAGGCCCCCTGGGAGGGGCGCGCGTTCGGGCTCGTGGTGGCCCTCCACGAGCAGGGCTACTTCGTCTGGGATGAGTTCAAGGACCGCTTGATCGCCGAGATCGCGCGTGCGGAGGCCGCTGGCGAGGCCTCGACGTACTACGAGCGTTGGCTCGCAGCCCTTGAGCGGTTGCTGCGTGACAAGGGACTAGTCGCGGCCGAGGAGGTGGTCGCGCGGGCCCAGGCCCTGGCCACGGCCCCCGCCGATCACCCCTAGGTCCGCTGCACGGAAAGGAGAGGCAGGCACGATGAGCGCTCCGACGACCGCCGCCGGCACGCAAGGGATCCTCAGCGCCGACGAGGTCATCATCTCCGCCGACTCGCACACGATGGAGCCGCACGACCTCTGGGAGAAGCGCTTGCCCGCCAGCCTGCGCGACCAGGCGCCGCGCTACCCGCCCCACAAGGTAGGTGAGGGCTTCCAGGCCCGCCCCGGCGGTACCGACCCCTCCAAGCGCTTGGAGGAGATGGCCCAGGATGGCCTCAGCGCCGAGGTGCTCTATCCCACGCTCGGCCTGAGCCAGTTCGGCATGGACGACGCGCGCCTCCAGGAGGCCTGCTTCCGCGTCTACAACGACTGGCTCATTGAGTACTGCCAGGTCGCTCCCGACCGCCTGATCGGCCTGCCCAACATCGCCTGCTACGACATCGACTGGGCCGTCAAGGAGCTCGAGCGCTGCGTCAATGCCGGCCTCCGCGGCCTGACCATCTGGCAGCACCCGCACCCCGACCTGCCGTTCTACTCCGACCACTACAACAAGCTCTGGGATGCCGCGCAAGCCCTCGACCAGCCGATCAGCCTGCACATCCTGACGGGCCACAACTACAGCAAGACGCTCGACAAGTGGACGGGCGTGTCCCGCTACCACAAGAGCGTCAACATGAAGCTGCAGAGCGTCACCGACGTCGTCTTCGACCTGATCTTTTACGGCGTCTGCGACCGCTACCCGCGCCTGAAGTTCATCCTGGTCGAGTTCGAGATCGGCTGGATGCCCTACTACTTCCAGCAGTGGGGCTACTACTGGCGCCGCTTCCGCCCGGTCGATCCGCCGCCCAACCAGCGCGACCCTCGCGAGTACCTGGGCACCCAGTTCTTCGCCACCTTCTTCAACGACCCGGTCGGCGCGCACTATCTCCAGATCGACCCCAACCCCTACATGTGGTCGAACGACTACCCGCACCCCAACTCCACCTGGCCGCACTCGCGCCAGGTCATCGAGCGCGACCTCGGCCGGCTCACGCCCGAGGCGCGGCGCAAGGTCATCTGCGAGAACGTCGCCCGCCTATACGGCATCAAGATCCCGGAGCCGCTGCGGCTCTAACCCCACCCCGCATGCTACAGCGAGCCCCCGTACGTTTCCACGCGCGGGGGCTCGCCGCTGCCGACAAGTGGAGCGCTTGCTGTGGGCCCCACGGGCGTCGCTCCTCGCTGGCGGCCCGCTCTCGTTACTCCTTCGGCAGCCGGTCCAGGAAGCCGCTGCGGCGCACGGCCTCGGCGGCCCGCGTGTCCACCACCTGCTCCGGACGCGTTGTCCGCGCCGCCGGGTGCTCCTCCGCGTCCAGCACGGCCTGCACCGCCTCCAGATCCGGATACGGATCGACCTTCATCAGCGGGGCGTACACGTCCACGGTGCCGCGCAGCGCGTCCGCGTCCTCGATCCGTGAGTACTTGCCCACCACTTGCGCGGCGAACTCCCGGTCGGTCTTGAGGCGCGCGGTGGCCTGGGCCAGGGCGCGCAGCACCTTCTCCGCTGCCGCCGGCCGCTGCGTGAGCGTGTTCTTCGTCGCGCCCACGGACCCATTCGTGAACGGGATCCGCATCGCCGTCACGTCGATCAAGGTCGGGTAGCCGCGTCGGTGCGCCTCGAACACGGCCGGAACGCTGATGCTGGCCGCCGCCACTGTGCCCGTCTGCAACGCCGCCAGCGACTCCGCGTTCCCACCCGTCCCACGGATCTGCACGTCGCGGTCCGGATCGAGCCCATAGCGCTCCACCCCCAGCCGCGCGGCTAGATCGCTGATCGCCTTCAGACGCGACACCGCGATGATCTTCCCCCGCAGGTCGTCCACGCTGCGGATGTCCGGCTGCACGACGATCTCCGTCTCGAGCACGTCCTGCGTCGAGCCGAAGATCATCGTCTCCAGGCCTTGTAGGTAGCCCAGCACCAGAGAGGGGCCACCCGCCGCCACGAAGTCCACCTCCCCGTTGTGTAGCGCCGCCAGCAGCGTCGCTCCCGGCTCCACCCGCTGCAGTGGCGGCACATCCAGCCCCTGCTCGCGGAAGTAGCCGGCCTCCTCGGCGATCCAGAACGGCGCCTGCGCTGCCGCGATCGTCGTGTACACGATCCTCGCCGGCTCTAGCGCTGGCGGCGCGGTGGGCGCGGCGCTGGCGCTCTGAGGCGCTGCAGCGCTTGTCGGCGCCGCCGCCGGCTTCGCCGCCGGAGCCGCCGTTCCCCCGGCGCTACACCCGACCACAAGCCCTGCCATGACCATGCCCGCCAGCAGCCCCCTGAGGTGCGGTGCCACCATCGGTCAGCCTCCCTCTCCGCGTCATGCGCGCCGCCTGTTCCGGGCCGGCGAAGCGCCGGTACGCGCTGTCTGGGCCCCTAGCGTAGCACGCCTCGACCCGACTTGCGCAGGATTCGTGGGGCTACCCCGTCGCATCCGTCTGGACGCCAACGTGCTGCGGGTGCTAGGCTCCCGCTGGTGACCGCGTCGCCGCCGGCGCGGCAGCAGCCAGGGAGGCAAGCGCGCGATGGCCACGGTAACCGGTGCAGAGCTGTTCGTCCGCGCACTACGAGCCGAGGGCGTGGACACCGTCTTCACGCTCATCGGCGACCACATCCTGCCCATCGCCGACGCGGCAGTCGATCATGGGATCCGGTTCATCGACACCCGACACGAGTCGGCCGCCATGCACATGGCCGACGGGTGGGCGCGCGCCACTGGTCGCGTTGCAGTCTGCCTCGTCACGGGCGGCCCCGGCCATGCCAACGTGCTGCCGGGCCTCACGGTCACTTGGACCAATGAGAGCCCTGTCGTCCAGATCAGCGGCCGCCCCGAGCTGGTCCATGAGGGCATGCTTGCCCACCAGGAACTGGACCAGGTGGCGATGGCCGCGCCCATTAGCAAGGCGGCCTGGCTCGTCCGCCGGCCCACCGACATCCCGCTTGCCGTCGCTCGCGCCTTCCGGCTGGCCCGCGCCGGTCGCCCTGGCCCGATCCACCTCACCATCCCGATCGATGTCCAGGAGGCTCGCCTGGATCCCGCGACGCTACCCCCGCTGCCTGCGCCGCAACCCGCGCACGCTCCGCCGGCGCCTGCCTCAGGCCTCGTAGAGCAAGCGCTCGCGCTGCTGCGCGGCGCCGCGCGGCCCGTGGCGATCGTCGGGACCGCTGCCTACTACAGCGTGCCCCCTGCGGCCCTGGCGGCGCTGGCCGAGCACCTCCGCCTCCCCGTCTTCACGGTCGAGCAGGCGCGCGGCCTGCTGTCCGACGAGCACGAGCTGGGCTTCGGCTACGCTGATCCCGCTCTCAACGCCGCCGCTCGCCTGCTCCGTGAGGCTGATGTCGTCCTGCTGATCGGCAAGCGCCTCGACGCGCGCATCGGTTTTGGCCGGCCCCCTTTCCTCGCCGCTGATGCTCGCATCATCCAGGTCGAGGCCGACCCCTGGGAGATCGGGCGTAACCGCGGCGTCGACGTGGCGATCGAGAGCGACCTCGGCGCGGCGGTCGAGGCATTGGCCGCCGCCGCGCGCCGGGCCGGCGCCACCACGCCTCATGAGTGGCTCGCTCGCTTGCGCGCCCTACGCGCCGAGCACTTGGCCCATCTGCGTACCCTGGCCGAGGACACCGCCACCCCACTCCACCCGATGCGCGTGGCCCGCGCGGTCGAGCCGTTCGTCGACGCCGACACCTACGTGGTGATGGACGGTGGCGATTTCGTCCAGTGGCCGCGCGCCTACCTGCTCGCGCGCAAGCCCGGCCACTGGCACCGCCTCGGCCCGTTGGGTCACCTCGGCATCGGCCTGCCCCTGGCCCTCGGCATCCAGGCCGCCGTACCCGACGCCCGCGTGCTCCTGTTCATCGGCGATGGTAGTGTCGGCTTCTACTTCATGGAGTGGGACACGGCGGTGCGCCATCACCTACCGATCGTCGCCGTACTCGGCAACGACGCCACCTGGGGGATCGACAACTACTTCCAGCACGCCTACTACGGCCGCGCCGTGGCCACCAGCCTGCGGCCGGTGCGCTACGACCGCCTCGTGGCCGAGCTGGGCGGCCACGGCGAGCATGTCGAGCAGCCTGACGCGCTGTCGGCGGCCCTGGAGCGCGCCTTCGCCAGCCGCAAGCCGGCCCTGATCGACGTGACCGTCCGGCGGGTGCCCAGCCCGCTAGGCGAGGCAATGGCCGCCCGCCGCCTCGCCGCCCGCGCGTCCCTTGCTGAGTGAGGTCACATGGAGGAGCCAGTCGCCATGGCCGAACCGCACCGCACCCTGTTCCATCTCGCTGGCCGCGTGGCCTTCGTCACAGGCGCGGCGTCCGGCATCGGGCGGGCGATCGCCCTCGAGCTGGGACGCTGTGGCGCCCAGGTCGCCTGTGCCGACATCAACGCCGCCGGCGCCGTGGACACGGTGGCCCAGCTCGGCGACCTGGGCGCCACAGGCCTGGCCGCGCCCGTGGACGTGACCGACTACGCCGCCGTGCAACAGGCGCTCGCCTTCGTGCGCCAGCGGCTCGGCCCTGTGAGCATCCTGGTCAATGCCGCTGGCTGGGACGTGCCCGAGCGCTTCGTCGACAGCCAGCCGGCCACCTGGCAGCGGCTCATCGCCATCAACCTCATGGGCGTCATCCACACCACGCACGTCGCCCTGCCGGCCATGCTCGACGCCGGCTACGGCCGGATCGTCAACATCGCCTCCGACGCCGGCCGTGTAGGCTCGTCCGGCGAGGCGGTCTACTCCGCGGCGAAGGGCGGCGTTATCGCCTTCACCAAGACCATCGCCCGCGAGACAGCGCGCCGCGGCATCACCGTCAACTGCGTCTGCCCCGGTCCCACCGAGACGCCGCTGCTGGCGCGCTTCACGGAGATGAACCCCAAGCTCGTCGACGCGCTCCGCCGCGCCATCCCGATGGGGCGCCTGGGCCAGCCGGCCGATGTCGCGCCCGCCGTCGCCTTCCTCGTTTCCGACGGTGCCGGCTACATCACCGGCCAGACGCTCAGCATCAGCGGCGGGCTGGTCATGAGCTAGCCAGCCACGCCCCCGGCACGTCCATGATCGCCTTGCGCTGCGCGCCGTCGATGTTGATCTGCGTGCCGGTGATGAACGTGTTGCGACCGCTGGCCAGGAAGCACACCAAGTCGGCGACCTCTTCCGGCTTCGCGATGCGGCCCAGGGGGATGCTGCGCTCCACGAGCCGGCGCGCCTCCGCCTGCGTGATCCCTTTGTCCTTGGCCATCTGCTTCTCCAGCCCGTCCCAGCGATCGGTGTCCACGGGGCCTGGGTTGACCGCGCAGATGAGGATGTTGTGCGGGCCGTACTGCTCGGCCAGGGCCAGCGTCACCGCCTGGCCCGCCGCGTTGGCAGCACTCGGCGTCAGCTCGAAGTAGATCGGCTTCACCCCGTCGTTGCCGATCACGTTCACGATCCGCCCGCCGCCCTGCCGGATCATGTACGGGATCACCTCGGTCATCGTGCGCACATAGCCGAGGAACTTCAGGTTCAGGCTCGTCTGCCACTGCTCCTCCGTGATGTCCAGCAGCAGCCCGCCCGGCGAGGAGCCCGCGCAGTTGACCAGGATGTCGATCCGCCCGAAATGGTCCGCCACGGTCTGCATCAGCCGCTTGACATCCGCCCGTACCCCCATATCCCCCGGCACTGGCAGCACCTCGGCGCCGGTCTCCGCCCGGATACGCGCTGCCGCGCGCTCCAGGCCCTCCGGGTTCCGGGCGTTGATGGCCACCTTCGCCCCCTCGCGTGCCAGGGCCAGTGCCGAGCAGAACCCGATCCCCTTGCTGGCACCGGTCAGTACGGCCACCTTGTCCTTCAGCCCCAGATCCATGCGCTACACTCCCCGCCGCACCGGCGCGTGCCGCCCGCTTCGCCAGCAGGCCCTCCGGCAGCGGCCACTCGATTCTGTGGTCACGAAGTATAGTCACTTCCGCCGCCCGGCATGCTACCGTAGAGGCGATCCGGGTGGCCCGGCGCCAGGCGCGCCGCGTGCCCCGAGGAGGTGACGGATCGCCGTGGCTGACGACATCCTTTCCGAGCGGCCGTCCGAAGAACAGGAGCGCGCGCTGCACCGCGCGCTCCTCGAAGGCAGCCGCGTGGCCTCCTCCGAGCTCGCCGAAGCCTACCTCGACTACCTCACCCAGACGCTCTGGCGCCATTATCGGGCCCGCTACGAGGGCCTGACCCTGGACGACTGTGCGACGGCGGCGGGCGATGCGCTCGTGGCACTGATTCACCACCCAGAGCGATACGATCCAGAGCGCGGTCGCCTGGCCAAGTACTTGCTCATGTCTGCCGCTGGCGACCTGCGCAATGCGCAGAAAAGCGCCCAGCGTCGCCGTCAACGCCTGCGCATGGTCGATCCCCAGGAGGACGATGTCGTAGAACGACTGGCAGCGGGGAACCAAGAGCGAGAGGATATGCTGGACCCCGCCGAGCTGCTGGCCCGGCGGGAAGCGGAGCAGGAGGCGCGGGACCACGGCGACCTCGTGCGCGAGATGCTGGGTCGTGACGTGAGCGCGGACGAGGCGGAGGCCTTGGAGCTATGGCTGCGCGGCGAGCGCCGCACGGAGGCATTCGCCGCCGCCCTCGGCTGCACGCACCTCCCCCTCCCGGAGCAGCGGCGCCTCGTCAAACGCTGGAAAGATAAGCTGATGAAGCGGTGGCAGCGACGGAGGCAGCATGAATAGCCGTCTCGAGGAGCTGGCGCGGCGCGTGGAGGACGATCCCGCGTTCCTGGCCTCCGTGCTCGCCGTTTATGCGCGGAGCGAGAACATGGACGACGAAGCCCTCGCGCGTGCCCTCGGCTGCCCGCTCGACCGACTTCCGGCGCTTCGCCTCTGTCTGCGGCCTCGCCCCGAGCCGTCCCACTTCCAGCGCGATGTGCAGGAGATCGCCACCCACTTCGGCCTCGATCCCGACGCGCTCGCCCGGGCCGTCCGTCGCGCCGATGCGATCATCCGCCTGCGCGGGGATCGGCACACCGCCCGCGGCGCCCTGATGGCCGCCCGCGATCGCGACGAGCCGCCACCGCCGCCGACGCCATGAGCACGCTGCTATGGGTGGTCGAAGCGGCAGCCGCATTCTGGGCTGCCGCTGGTGGCCCCGAGCCATTCCCCCGCACGCTCGAGCGGGCGATCATTCGGGCCCTGCCGCTATCCATCGTGCCCCTCAGTCGGCTATCCGTGGCGGCCGTGGCGCACTGGCTCGGCTCTCAAGGGATCGTCGGCCTCGCGCTGGTGACCGATCGCCGCCTCCGCGCCTGCCTCGTCGCCCGCTACGGCCACGGCTTCATCTTCCTCGATCGTGACGACCCCCCGGCCGAGCAGCGCTTCTCGCTCGCACACGAGCTGGCGCACTTCCTCCACGATTACCAGCTCCCTCGTGCAACGGTCGTCGCGCGGCTCGGCCCTGCGGCCCAAGAAGTGCTCGACGGCGACCGGCCCCCCACCCGCGCCGAGCGCATCGACGCCGTGCTCGCGCAGGTCTCGCTCGCGCCGCACGTCCACTTCATGGAGCGTACTGAGGACGGCCACCCCAGCAGGGCGGTCGTGAGCGCCGCGGAGCGTGACGCCGACCGTCTCGCCTTCGAGTTGCTCGCGCCCGCCGAGGTCGTCCTCCATCGTGCCCGGGACACGGCGTCAGCCCGTGGTCCCGAGGCGCTGACCCACCTGCTCATCGCCGAGTTCGGGTTGCCGGCCGTGCCGGCGCGCCAGTACGCCGCGCTGCTCGCGCCGTCCCGGCCGCCGCGCTCGTTCCTGGACCAGCTTGGGTTCCCTCGCTCGGGAAGTCGCGCTGAGCCCTAGCGTCGGGTTCCGACGGGCGCCGCGAGGAATTCGCGCGGCGAAGCCGTACCATGTACCGGAGATGCGCGAAGGAGTGATCCCGTGGCCAGCGATTTCCGTCCCGAGCAGCACCGCGCCCACACCGACCGCAACCTCCTGATCGGAGGCTTCGGGCTGTTGCTGGTGCTCGCCGCCGTGTTCACCACCCTGTTCGTCAGCCCGACCTCGGGCCTGCTGGCCGTGGGGATCGTGCTCGGCGCGGG
>JADGHJ010000304.1 GCA_019686175.1 Chloroflexota bacterium
TATGTGTATACGCGACTGGAGATGGTCATCGTCCGTTGGGGGGGACTGCTGGTGCTGGCTGCGCTGGTCGGCACGCTGTTCACTGTAGTGGTGCGCCGGCCGGCGGCTGCGCCGGCTGCCGGCGCGCCCGAGCCCGCCACCCTGCATGAGGTAATGGCCGCGCTTACGCCCGAGCAGCGCGTCGGGCAGTTGTTCATGGCCGGCCTGCGCAGCGATGCCCCGGCTGAGGAGATCGCCGCGACCGAGGCGGCGATTCGCGATCTGCACGCCGGCAACCTGGTCCTCTACGGCACTGGCTGGAACTCGCGGGCCAAGATCGCGGCGACGGTCGCGTCGCTCCAGGCGCTCGCTCGCGCGGCCAACGGTGGAGTGGGCCTGTTCGTGTCGGGCAACCAGGAGGGCGGATCGGAGGGGAGCTTCCAGGCGTTCTACGGGGACGGTTTCACCCCCATGCCCAGCGCGCGCCGGCAGGCCGAGGGCGATCCGCAGCAGCTCGAGGCCGATGCCGCGCGCTGGGGCCGCGAGCTGCGCGCCGCGGGCGTCAATCTCAACCTGGCGCCGGTGCTCGACGTCGTGCCGGCCGCGCTCGGCGCTCGCAACGACCCGATCGGCCGCTGGCAGCGCGATTACGGCGCCACGCCCGAGGTCGTGACGACGTACGGTTTGGCCTTCGCGCGGGGCATGCGCGCGGCGCCGGTCGCCGTGGCCGTCAAGCACTTCCCCGGGCTCGGTCGAGTCACGGGCAACACCGACTTCACCGTCGAGGGGATCGTCGACGACACGTTCACGGGCGCCGACGATCCGGACCTCGCGCCGTTCCGCGCGGCGATCGCCGACGGGGTCGAGTTCGTGATGGTCTCGCTGGCCGTATACCCGCGCGTGGACAGCCGCCAGGCGGTGTTCTCGCCGGTGATCCTGCGCGAGCTGCTGCGCGACCAGCTCGGCTTCCCGCACGTCATCATCTCCGACGATGTGGGCGCGGCCGTGGCGGTTGCCGACCGGCCGCCGGCCGAGCGCGCACTCGCGTTCTTCCACGCGGGCGGCGACATGCTGCTCACCGTACAGGCCAGCGATATCCGGCCGATGACTCGCGCCGTGCTCGAGGCTGCGGCGGGCGACGCGGCGTTCCGCGCGGACCTCGACGCCGCCGTCGCGCGCGTGCTGGCGCTGAAGCGGCGCTACGGCCTGCTGCCCACAGGGAGCCAGTGAAGTCCGACAGCCGTTGGCGGGCTGGTGGAGCCGTGGCCCTGCCGGGCGGGCCCGCTGTGCACATGGCGACACAGGCCGAACGCTGCTCTCGTCTTGCATCGCGCGCTCAGACGGCGCGACCCCGGACAGCGCCGGTGGTCAGCTCGGCGTACACGCGGGTGACCCCCGCGGCCATCGCCGCCGGGGTGAAGCGCTCGCGCGCCCACGCTCGGCCGCGCTCGGCGAGGGCCACGGCGTAAGCCGGCTGCGTCAGCAGCGTGAGCAGTGCGCTGGCCAACGCCTCCGGCGCGGCCGGGGGCACCAGGAGGCCGGTGGTGCCGTGGGTGATGATCTCCGGCAGGCCGCCCACGCGGGTGGCGACCACGGGCCGTCCGAGTGCCAGCGCCTCTAGTGGCGCCAGCGGCAAGCCCTCGGCCAGTGAAGGTACTGCCACCATGTCGCTGGCCGCCAGGATGGCCGGAGCGTCTGCCCGCGCGCCCAGGAAATGCACGTATGGCTGTTGGCCGCGCGCGGCGGCGAGCTGCTCCAGCGCTGCGCGGTCGGGGCCGTCGCCTACTAGCAGGAGGTGCGCCGCGGGCAGGTGCTGGCGCAGAAGGGTGAGCGCCTCGATGAGCCACCGCTGGCCCTTGATGGGGAACAGATTGCCCACGCAGGCGATCAGCGGCGCGCCTGGCGGCACCCCGAGCGCGGCGCGCGACAGCGGCTGGATCGCCTCCACGCGCGCCAGGTCGAGCCCGTTGGGGACCACGCGCAGCCGGGAGGGCGCAACGGGCACCCCGGGCCGCTGGCGGAGGTCGCGAGCCACCGCGCGGGATACGGCGATCACCCGATGGTGGAGAGCGTAGACCGCGCGGTAGGTGCGAGCCAGCGCGTGGCGCCGAGCGCGGACGAGCCCCGCGACGGCATCAGCGCGGAAGTACTCGCCGTGCACGGTCGCCACGCGCGCCGGCACCCCCGCCAGCGCGGCCGCCAATCCGCCCCAGAGATCGGCCGTCCACAAGTGGGTGTGCACCACGTCCGGGCGAAGCGCGCGCAGCCAGGCGACCAGCCGCGGCCAGCTCGCGGCGTCGCGCGTGCCCAGGGGAAGCGGCAGCAGGCCGTTGGCGTGGCGCGCATAGGCGGCGCAGAGGGGTCCACCGGGTGGACACACGACCCAGCAGGTGTAGCGCCGGGGATCGAGCGCGCCGAGCAGCGTGACCAGGGCCTGTTCCGCACCCCCGTAGCTCGACGAGGCGATGACGTGGGCGACGCGCAGCGGCGCCTGGCGCGTCACGGTGGGCCTCCGTAGGGGTGCACTGGGAGAAAACTGGCGACTACGGGACTACGGGAGAGCGGCAAGCACGCGAGCGGCCTGGCCCAGGAGGCCAGGCCGTTAGGCAGTGCCGAAGGTGGGATTCCACTGCCTCAGGCATACCACAGCCCGCTCCGGCCCGCTGCCCTCCGGATCTGGCGGATTTCCGCCATTCTGCCTAGATGCTCCGGGCGGTATGTCCCGCTCCGGACCCCCCTGTCCCAGGGCGTACGTGACCAAAATGTGACCAAATTTTACCAGCCCAGGGCGGCTGCGTCGCGCCGCTGGTAGTACGTTTGCAGCCGACAACACGCGCGCCCCGCCGGGGCTGGGGAGGCACGCCGGCGGGGCGCGGAGATGGAGCGATGGCTACTCAGCAGCATAGCACGTCGCGCGGGGCCGCCAGGGGGCCCGGCGCACGGCGTCGGCGCCCGTTGCCGGCCTTGCAGCCCTGGGAGCGCCAACTGTGGCTGCGCATTGCGCTCGTGCAGCGGTACGCCGAACATCCGCCCTTCTGCGCGGCCCTGGAGGCACTGTGGACGACGCACGCCCAGCCGCAGGCCGCCGCCCTGGCCGCAGCCCCGGAGTTCTGGCAGGTGCAGCACGCCGCCCAGGCGGGGGTGGCCTGGGCGCAGACGTACAGCGCCGCGGTGCTCGCGCTCGCGCGCAAGTGGGGGCTGGATCGCCTCGGCTGGCGGGGGGCCACCACGAGTGACGGAATCGAGCTGCTCCACACCTGGTGCTACTCGCGCGCTCACGCGCCAGGGCACCACTGGCCCCCCGCATGGCTCGTGACCAGCCTCGCAGGTGGCGGCCCGCGGCCCGATGTGGGCGACCTCGTGTGGGAGGCGATCGTCCACGAGCACGAGGACCTCGCCCCCGATGGGCAGCGCCGGCGCGTGCGCGTGGTGGACACCGAGCGCGTGCCCCGCGTGCGGGTGCAGCTCACCGCGACCTGGGACCCCCGCACCGAGCCCCGTGCCCAGGCGCGCGCCCGGCTGCTGGCGGCCCTGGCGGCCCAGCTCGACGCGGAGCTGGAGCGGCTCAGCGTGCAGACCGAGGCGGCCGGGTACGTGTTCCCCGACACCGCCCCGCAGCTTGGGCACGTGGTGCGCTGGCTGTTCGCCCACGTGGCGCTCCGCCAACGATATTCGGAGATCGCCAGGGCGACCGACAGCGACCCGCAGACCGTCGCGCGCCGCGTCTGGGCCCTGGCGCGGCAGCTCGATCTGCGGCTGCGGGACACGTAGCACTTTAACCCCACCGTTAAACGTCCATGGACCCCCGCGCACGGGCGCGCGACGATGCACGTGTAAGCGCTCACACGCGCGGGAGGTGTTTATGACAACCCCAGACACGCCGCCGCTCGCCGTGCGGCCGGCGCAGGCAGCGGGGCTGTTGAACGTCAGCCGGCGCACGATCTGTACGCTACTCGCGCGGGGGGAGTTGCGCAGCGTGCGAATCGGCCGAGCGCGGCTGATCCCCCGGGCGGAGTTGGAACGGCTGCTCAACAACCCGCCCGGCGCGGCCAGCGTGGAGGAGGCTGCATGAACGGCGACCTCCGCCGCCGCGCGGCCGAGGTGCTGGCCGAGGTGCTGGTCAACGTGCTCGACATGCTGCTCGCCGAGCGCCAGCCCGCCGCCCCACCGCCGACGCCGCCCACTGTGGCTGGCCTGGACGACCTGCCCCCGCTCGTGCCGCTCTGGCCCGAGGCGGCGCGGCTGCTGGGCTGCTCGCGGAACCGGGCGTATGAGCTGGCCCGCCTGGGGGTTATCCCCACGCTGCGCCTCGGCAAGCGCACGTATGTGCGCCGCGCCGACCTGGAGCG
>JADGHJ010000305.1 GCA_019686175.1 Chloroflexota bacterium
CCCGTCGCCAACCCCACCCGCGCTCCCGGCGCCGGGGTGGCCATCCCAAGCTTCGGCACGGTGCAGCCGGCGCGTTGAGCCGACCGCTGGACGACTGTGATCCCGACGTGACCAAGGCGCGCTAGAGCCGGCCGAAGGGCGGGGCGTATGCTGGCGCCGTCCCTGGTGGACGGGTCATCGGCAGGGGAGGTGATGCGGGGTTGCTGACCGAGGCCGAGCCCGCAAGTTGCGGAGGGGCGGCAGGCCAGCCACCTGCCGCCCCTCGTGTCGCTAGGCGAGTGAGCCGAGCCACTCCTCGGTGGCGCGCCAGTCGAGTGCTTGGACTGGTCGCTTGCTGCCCAGGGCGGCCTTGATGAGCTGGAGCGCCGCGCGGGTAGTCGTGCCCCCGCGATCGCGGGCCGGCAACAGCTCGGTAATGTCGAGGGCGGCCACGCGGCCGGTGTGAGCAGCCACGCGCAGGATCGCGCGCATCTCCTCCAGCGTCAGGCCGTCCACGGCGCGCGTCCAAACGCCCGGCGCCACACTCGGGTCGAGCGCGTCGAGGTCCACGCTCACGTGGATGCGCCGCGCCCCAGCGGCGAGCAGACCCGCGATAGCGCGCTCCGCGGCCTGTTCGGCGCCGAGCGCGCGGATCGCCTGTGTGGTGTAGACGGCCACGCCAGCCTGATGCAGGTTCTTGCGCTCGCCGGGGTCGAGGGCGCGCGCGCCGAGGAGGGCGATGCGAGGGCCCGGCACCGGGGGCGCCAGGCCCAGCAGGCCCTGCGGGCCGAGCCCGGCTAGGATGGCGAGCACCATCCCGTAGACCGCGCCGCTGGGACTGGTGGCCGGGGTGTTGAAATCACCATGCGCGTCGAGCCAAAGGATGCCGATCGGCTCGCGCATGGCGCTGGCTGCCACGCTGCCGAGGCTGATGCTGTGGTCGCCGCCCAGCACCAGGGGGCTCAGCCCCTCGTCGAGCGCCGCGCCCACGCGGGCGCGTGTCGTCTCGGCTAGGGCGCGCAGGGCGCGCTCGTTGCGCACCTCGCCCACGCCGGGCGCGTCGGGTGCCGGTACAGGAATGTCACCCCAGTCCTGAACCTCCAGCCCCGCGTGTCGCAAGCGCTCGGCCAGGCCCGCGCTGCGCACCACCGCTGGCGCCTCCTCCATCCCGGCGGCCGGGGCGCCGAGACTCGACGGTACCCCGAGGATCGCGACGGCCGGACGGTCGTGCTGCTCGCGCACGCTGGTCTCACCGAACAACGGCTGCATTGCCTTTGCCTCCTGGCGGCTCCGCCCTGCGGCTACACCCCATCGTGTAGCCGGCACGATTGTACCACGCGGCGAGAGGGCAGGGCTTCGGCCCCGGCCAGCCAAGGCCGACATACGGATGTCGCGAGGGGCGAAGCGCAGAGTGTCACCTGCCCTGGCCCCACGTGGGGGCGGGCCGCTACTTGCCTGCAAGATGCGGGCCAACATCGCCGAGCCCGTGGTGACCGTCACGGCGTTTCGGCGCCCGCTGCGCCGCGGCTCGCGTGCTAAGCTCCTCGCGAGGCCGTCGTGGAGCGGCCGGCAAGCGCGTCGAGGAGGAGGTTGGCCATGGCTGAGGGCACGATCGGCGTGCAGATCGAGGTCTCCACAGCACCCGCGTTCGTCGATGCCGTGCAGCGCGCCGAGCAGATGGGCGTTCCCGCCGTCTGGGCCACCAGCGGGGACCCGCTGGATTCGCTGGCGCTGTTCGCCGCAGCAGCCGCGCGCACCGAGCGCATCCTGCTGGGCACCGCCATCACCCGTACGTTCTCGCGCCACCCGATCGTGACTGCCCTGGAGTCCATCACGATCGCCCAGCTCGCCGCGGGGCGCTTTCGGCTCGGGCTGGGCGCCTCCTCGCAACGGATCCAGTCCTGGTACGGCGTGACGCTCGCACGCCCTATTGCCCACACACGCGCTTATGTTCGGGCCGTGAAGGCGCTGCTGGAGACAGGCGCGGTCGACATCGCCGAGGAGGGGATCGTGGCGCGCTACCGGCTGCCGGCGCCCCCGCAGGTACGCGTGCCAGTGCTGGCGGCCGCGCTGCGGCGCGGCGCGTTCCGTATGAGCGGCGCGGTCGCCGACGGCGCCATCTCCTGGATCTGCCCGGCCGTCTACATCCGCGATGTCGCCCTGCCCGCGCTGCGGGAGGGCGCCGCGGCAGCGGGGCGGCCCGCGCCCACGCTGGTCATGCACGTGCCGGTGTGCATCAGTGACGATCGCACGGCGGCGCGCGCGGCACTGCGTGAGCGCTTCGGGATGTACGTGCGCTTCCCTTACTACGCGGCGATGTTTACCGACGCGGGCTTCCCCGAGGCGCAGCAGGGCGAGTGGTCGGACGCCATGCTCGACGCCGTGGCCGTGTATGGTCCCGAGGCCGAGGTGGCCGACCGGCTGCGCGAACGGCTGGCGCTGGGCGCCACCGAGCTGTTGGTGACGGCGGTGGGTACGGCGCCGCAGCCGGAGCGCGGTGTCGAGCGCGTGTGGCGGCTGATCGCCGATCTCTCCCGCGAGCGCGTCGGCCGCTAGGGCCCACCGCCGACGAGGGTCAGCCGCGCGCCGGCTGTCTGGCTGGGATCGAGCGGGCCGCGAGTGGCACCGCCAGTCCGCAGCGACGCGGCGTAGGGCGACGGGCCGCGGCGCCGCAGCCAGTCGGCCACCGGGCCGGTCTCGCTAGTGGGCGCGAGCAGCTCCACGTAGTGTGGGCCGAGGGCGAAGCGGTGGCCGCGCGCGCCCAGCTCCGGCCGCTCCATCGGCTCGCCCGGCTGGTGGAGCGCCGCGGCGTACCAGCCGCGCGCCCGGTCGAGAGCGGCGACGGCCACGGCGAGCGTGTCCACGCCCTGGACCCCGTTGGGATGCGTGACGCCGGTAGGCACGCGCTCGGCACGCGGCGTGCGGTCCTCGATCAGGAACGGGACGACGCCGCGCTGCTCCTCGGCGGGGATCGCCAGCACCCACTGGACCTCGTAGCCGTCGGGCCGGCGGCGGGTCATGGGCGCCGGGTCGGCCAAAGCGACCCCGGCCGCGCGCCAGGCGGCCACGTCGCTGGCCAGACCATCGGTCGCCGCGCAGAAGTCGACGAGCCCGCCGCCGCGCTGGAGCGGCCACCACCAGCGGTGCGCGGGGTTGGGCTCGTAGAAGGCGATCAGCTCCAGGTAGGCGCCGTCGGCGAACGGCACCAGCGCATTGTGCGTGCCGACGGTGTGCCGCCCGCCGGGGATGACGGTGAAGCCGAGCGCGCGGTAGCTGGCGACGGCCGCGTCGAGATCCGGCACGGCGATTACCAGGTGGTCGATGCCCGTGAGCACGGTGGCCTCCTACACGTACGGCAGCACGTCGCGCATCAGCCGCGCGAGCTGACCGCGTTGGTCCCAGCTCGCTGGCCGCAGGGTCACCTCGGTGAAGCCCAGCGCCTTATAGCGCCGCAGGTGCTCGATGCATTGCTCGGGCGAGCCGGCGGCGGTCCAGCCGGCGATGTGCTGCGGCGAGAAGTCGGTGGAGTAGTAGATGTCCAGGAAGCGCTTGGCCTCGTCGAGCGCGGCGGCCCGATCGTCGTTGATATTGAAGTTGTGGTACAGGTGGAACTCGAAGGTGGCGGGATCCTTGCCCTCCTCGCGTACCTTCTGACGAATGTCCTCCAGCCGCCAGGCGAGGTCGTCCACATCCCACAGCGAGGTCTCCCAGCCGTCGGCGTGGCGCGCGGCGCGGCGGTGGGTGCGCTCGATGGCGGCGCGGTCGGGCAGGCCGCTGCGGCCGGCGTTGCTGGCGATCCAGATGGGCGGGCGGGGCTTGGCGGCCGGCTTCGGCTCGAGGGTGATGCCCTCGAACTGGTAGTACTCGCCTTGGAAGCTGACTTGGTCCTCGGTCCACAGCAGCTTCAAGATCTTGATCCACTCGATCAAGCGCCGCACGCGATCGCGCGGAGTGACGCGGTACAGGGCGGCCTCCAGCTTGGCGCCCTCCTGCTCGACGATGCCGGTGCAGGCCACAAGCACCGTGCGCCCGCCGGCCATGAGGTCGAGGCTGGCCCACTGGTAGGCGAGCAGCACGGGGTCGCGGAGGGAGAAGCTGGCCATACAGGCCGGCCCCAGGCGCACGCGCCGGGTGCGCGCAGCGATGCCCGCCAGCAGGGTAAGTGCCTCGAAGCGCGGCTTCCCGAGCAGGCTGTCGCCCACCCAGACCGAGGCGAACTGCTCGGAGCGATCGGCGATCTCGGCCATCTGCAGCAGCTCTTCGGTGGTGGTGACGCCAAACAGGACGCCGCGGTTGGGCAGCGTGAGGCCGAACTTCATGGTGGTCTCC
>JADGHJ010000306.1 GCA_019686175.1 Chloroflexota bacterium
GCCAACATCTTCAAGCACGCGCACATCGGCGTGGTAGGCAACGTCAAGGAGGTCCTCCCCGCCCTGACGCGCAAGTGCCGGGAGCTGACCGGCCGCTAGACCGGTCGTGGCTCCGGGCGTGGGCGGGAGGCGGCGCGGGGCGAGCCGCACTAGCCGCCGTGGCGGTGCAAGATCGCCGAGGCCTCTGCCGCGCGACCGTCGGCGCGCACCGTGACCAGGGTGCGCCCCTGCTGCACGGCCTCTGCGTAGCGTCGCGCCTCGGGCTCCGCCACGCCTAGCTCCAGCAGCGCGCCGAGGAGGCCATCGGTCGCCACGCCCACGCCCGCCCCGGCGAGCGCGGCGCCGAGTACGCCGCCGGCAATCCCGCCGAGCACCGCGCCCTCCGTGATCGCTTCCGCGACCGGCGTATCCCCGGCACCGACGCGCCGAGGCCTGTCGGCGCCCGCCTCAGTCGGTCCGACGAGGCCGACACGGTCGCTGTCGAATCCCGCGGCCACCAGATCGCGGATCGCCGCTTCTGCAGCGCGCCGGTCGGGAAAGGCGCCGATGACGGTTGCGCCCTCTGCCGCCTCCATGCCTGCTCCCTGTTCCCGTAGTGCAGGGCGTCGGGCAAGAAGGATGCCCGACGCTCGCTTAGCGCCCTTGATAGTTCGGCGGGCGCCGCTCGGCGAATGCGCGCAGCGCTTCGGTGCGGTCCTCCGTGGGGATCGTCGCCTGATACGCCTCCTGCTCGTACAGGAAGCCGGCGCTGAGCCCGACCTCGCGCGACATGTTGAGCGCCCGCTTGGCCTGCCGCACGGCGATCGGCCCGTTGCGGGCGATCTTGGCCGCGATCTCGCGCGCGGCGGGTAGCAAGGCGTCGGCGGGCACTACCCGGGTCACCAGCCCCAGGCGCAGCGCCTCCGCGGCGTCGATGATCTCGCCGGTGAAGATCAGTTCGCGCGCCTTCGGCTGCCCCACCACGCGAGGCAAGAGCTGCGTGCCCCCGTCGCCCGGAATGATGGCCAGCGTCGTCTCGGGGAACCCGAAGCGCGCGCCTTCGGCGGCCAGGGCGAAGTCGCAGGCCAGCGCCAGCTCCAGCCCGCCGCCCAGCGCCAGCCCGTTGATGGCGGCGATGAGTGGCTTCTCGAAGCGGAGCACGGCGTTGGTGGCCTCGATGAGCCGGCCCCGCTGGGCCACGACCTCCTCGGGCGTCATCGTGGCGCGCTCCTTGAGGTCGGCGCCGGCGCAGAACGCGCGCGGCCCCGCGCCCGTGAGGATGGCCACGCGCACGGCGGGGTCCTTGTCCAGCGCCGGAAACGTGCGCGTGATCGCCTCGGCCAGGGTGCGGTCGAGCGCGTTCATCACCTGCGGCCGGTTGAGCGTGAGCACCGCGATATAGTCGGTGATCTCGACCTGCAAGACGTCGGTCGGGCTGGTCGTCATACGGCTTGCTCCATCTGTGACGGGACTGCCCGGCTCGCCCAGCGGCGGCCAGCTTGCCTATCATACCGGGAGAACGGCGGGCCGGGCGGGGCAGAACGGAGCGCACGGTGAGCGAGGAGCGAGAGCGCGCCGAGCAGCAGACCGCGCGCAACGTGGCCGGCCTGGAGCACGAGCAGCGGGGCGAGATCGACGCGGCGATCGCGCTGTACGAGCAGAACCTGGCGGAGGGCTTCGCGGGGGACTGGCCGTACAGCCGCTTGGTGCTGATCTACTCGCGGCGCGGCCAGCCGCAGGAGGTGGTCCGCGTGCTGGAGCGTGCGGTGGCCGTGTTCGCGGCGCTGCCGCGGCGCCATCCGCTGCGCACCGCGCGCCTGCGCGTGTTCCGCCGCCGGCTGCGGGAGGCGCGCCGCGCGCTGGGCCTGCCAGCGACGGCCCGCCGCCGCTTGGCTGCCCCCGACGCTCAGCCCGAGGCAGACGGCCACGTGCCGCACTAGTGGTCCGTGACTGTGGTCTTGCTCTGCGTCACTGCCGCCGTGCACGGCGGCAGTGGACCGCGCGGTTCACGTGGCGCAGAACACTAGCGCCCGGGAGCACCCGCGCCTATCCCTCGCTTGCGCGCGACGCCGAGAGGCGGGGCGGCGGATCGGAGGTCGGTTGCAGCGGCGCGCGCTCCAGATACCAGCCATCCGCCGTGCGGCGCGCGGCCACCGTCGTGGTGGTGCGCCACGTCTCGCCGGTCACCAGCGTGATATCGAGTTGGACGGTGAGCAGGGCGCGCTCGGCGCCCGCCGTGCGACCGCGGAGCCGGTCGAGTAGCGATGGCTGGCGCGTGCCCAGCCCCAGGATCGCGTACTCGTTGCCGAGCTGCTCGGCCACGAAATCCGCCGCGGCCGGGCGCGCCTCGGGCAGCAGTTCCGCCAGCGCGGCGTCCAGATCCTCCGCCGTGACCGCCGCCAGGTAGGTGCGCAGGGGGGCCTCGGGGCCGCTCGCCCGGCCGCGGAAGTCGCTCACGGCGCCGGCTAGCACGCACAGGGCGCCGACGAGCCACAGCCCGGCGACTAGCAGCAGCGACCGCCCGGCGCGCCCTGGTGGGGGGCGGCGGGCGGTGGCGCCAGTGACGGCGAGAGGAAGAGCCCGGAGATGAGCGAGCATCGCGACTCCGACTGCGCGCGGCTACCGGTCACGCTCGATATTTCAGCGGCGGTGCAGGAGCGCGGCGGGATCGGTCGCTACAGCGCGCGGCTGGCAGAGGCCCTGCAGGCGCGGGGCGACGTCGCCCTGACGCTCCTGTACCATGGCCGCTGCCCTGCCCCGCTGCCACCGACGCTACAGGGACTGCCACGTCGCCCTGTCTCCCTCGGTAGCAAGCCGTGGCGCGCGGGTGTGGCCGCGGCGCTGGTGCTCGGCCTGCCCCTCGATCGCTGGCTCGGTGTCCGCGGCCTGTTCCACGCCACGGACCACCTCCTGCCGCCGCTGCGCCACGCGCCGACGGTGTTCACGGTCCACGACCTGGCGTTCCTGACGCAGCCCGAGACGCACCTGCACTCGAACCGGGCGTTCCTCGCCCGCATGCTGCCGCGGTTCTGCGCGGCCGCCACGCTGGTTATCGCCGACTCGGAGGCGACGCGCCAGGACCTGCTGCGCTGCTACGCGCTGCCCCCCGCGAAAGTGCGCACCGTGCCCCTGGGGGTCGAGCCGCGTTTTCGGCCGCAGGAGCCGCGCGCCGCGCGCGCCCTGGTCGCGGCGCAGTATGGGCTCACGGGCTCCTATCTGCTGTTCGTGGGCACCCTGGAGCCGCGCAAGAACCTGCGCCGGCTGCTGCTCGCCTACCGGCGCCTCTTGCAGGTGCGTGGCGGCGCGGCCTGCCCTCCCCTGGTCGTCGCGGGCGCGCCCGGCTGGTGGACCGACGTGCTCCACCGGGCGGTGCGCCGTCTGGGCCTGGAGGCCCGCGTGCGCTTCCTCGGCCGCGTGCCGGACGAGCACCTGCCCGCCTTGTACTCGACTGCCACCGTGTTCGTGTACCCGTCGCTGTACGAGGGGTTCGGCCTGCCGCCGCTGGAGGCCCTCGCGTGCGGCGCGCCGGTGATCACCTCTAACTGCTCCGCGCTGCCAGAGGTCGTGGGCGACGCCGCGCTGCAAGTCGATCCCAGGGATGTGGCGGCGCTGGCGGACGCCCTCGACCGCCTGCTCAGCGACGAGCAGACGCGCCAGGTGCTGGCTAGTCGCGGCCCGGCCCAGGCCGCGCAGTTCACCTGGGCGCGTACCGCCGCGGCTACCGTGGCCGTGTATCGTGAGGCGCTGGCGCTCTGGGCGCGCCGCTAGGGCCGATACTCGCCGCCCAGTCGACGCACCGCCTCGACGGCGACTTGGGCGTCGACCATGCGCTCGACGGGGATGAGATCGCGGTACTGCAGGAAGCCGTACTCCATGAAGTAGCGCTGCTGCGCCTCCAGGCTCGGCGCATTCAGCCGCCCGTTGGGGTCGATGTACGGCTTGACGCTGCGTCGGATGATGTCGGCCGGCAGCCGGGTGTACTTCTCCAGGATCTGCACCACGTCGTCGCGGTTCCACCCATCGCCTTGCAGCTCGCGCGCGGCGCGGAGATAGGCGGTCATGAAGCGCACATCCACGCTCGGATGGGCCCGCACGAAGTCGGTGTTGATCAGTAGCACCGTGATCTGCTCGCCGGCGGGCTTGTTGGGCACCAGGCGGCGTGCTACCCCGGTGGCCTCGACCTGGGTGATGTACGGCTCGGTGCTGAACGCCACTTCCAGCACCCCGTTGGCCAGCGCCGCCGGCATGTCGGGGAAGGGAACGGCGACGAGCTGCACGTCCGCGACCGTGAGGCCCTCCTCGCGCAGGATACGG
>JADGHJ010000307.1 GCA_019686175.1 Chloroflexota bacterium
GCGCTGGGGTTACTAGCCGCGCGCTCGGCCGGTGGCGCGCAGCCCGCGCACAGGGCGATCACGAGCGCTGCCAGGGCCAATCGCCGGAGCATAGCAGCACCTCCCGGTCCATACGGTGGTCCAGCGGCGTTCTGGCTCTTCCCGCTCATTGTAGGCGATCGGCACGCGTCCGACCGCCGTCGTGCTGCCGAGCGGACACCGCGACCCTGAACGAGGAGCGCGACCATGCAGGAGCGACCGCGCGTCCAGGTGTTCACGCGCCCCGGCTGAAGCAGCTGTGCGATGACGAAAGCGTGGCTTTCGTCCCACGGCGTCGACTTCGAAGTGCTCGACGTGGCCAGCGACCCCGCGGCGCTCGCCGCGCTCCGCGCCCGTGGCCTCAGCACCGTGCCGGCCGTGATCGTCGGCGACCAGTACCTCACCGGCTGGAACCCGCAGCGCCTCGCGGCCTTGGTCGGGCGGACGCACGAGGAGCGGGTTCCAAGCCCGGAGGAGCTGATCGACGGGCTACTGGCGCTGCTCGACGCGGCGCTGCGCGCGACCCGGCAGGTGCCCGACGACTGCTGGGAGCTGCAGGTGCCCGGGCGATCGCGGCCGCTGCGCGAGCTGGTGCGGCATCTGTTCGAGGTGATCGAGCGCGGGATGGATGCCGATGTCCTGGGCATCTTTCCCGCCCAGCAGTGGTTGCCCGACCGCGACGTGCCCGCGCTCACCGGCGCCGCTCGGCTCGCGCGCTACGGTGAGGCGGTCCGCGCCAAGGTGGCCACCTGGTACGCCGTGCGCGAGCCCGAGCGCTTCGCGCGGGTCATCGACGCCGACGTGGGGCCGCGCACGCTCACCCAGGTGCTCGACCGCACGCGCCACCATGCGGCCCAGCACCTGCGTCAGGTGTACGCTTTGCTGGAGAACAGCGGGATCACGCCGGAAGCACCGTTGACGCTCGCGGCGCTGCGACAGCTCGGCATCGACCAGCTTCCGCCCGAGGTGTTCTAAGAGAGGGGGCACGCGTGCGCGTCGATGTCCACGCGCACTACTTCCCCGCGTCGTACATCGACGCGCTGGCTCGCTTCGGCCAGCCAGGCGCCCGCGGAGCCGTGGCGCGCGCCGGCCCGGCGGCTACCCTGTCGCTGGACGAGCGGCTGGCGCTGCTCGACCAGGTGGGTATCGACGTGCAGGTGCTGTCGGTGGCGGCGGCCATGCCGTATCTCCCCGACGAGCAGCAGGCCGTAGCTGCCGCGCGCCTGGCCAACGATTGGTACGCGGACACCTGCGCGCGGTACCCGAGCCGCTTCGCCGCGTTCGCCTGTCTCCCGTTGCCCCACGTGGCGGCCGCCATCGCCGAGGCGGAGCGCGCGCTGGCGGCGCCCGGTTGTGTCGGCGTGACCGTCGGCTGCTCGGTCGCCGGCCGCCAGCTCGACGATCCGCTGTTCGAGCCACTCTGGGCCGCGCTCGACCAGCGCGCGGCGGTCGTCTTCCTGCACCCCATGGGGACCGGCGTGGGACCGGCGCTGCAGGACTACGGCCTGCGCTGGATGCTCGGCGCGCCGGTCGAGGATGCCGCGGCGGCTCTGCGCTTGATCCTGGCCGGGGTCACGGTCCGCTATCCCCACGTGCGCGTCATCGTGCCGCACCTCGGCGGCGTGCTCGGTTTTCTGGTCCAGCGACTGGACGATGAGGCGCAGCGGGAGGCTGTTGAGGGTGTTGGCCCCCGCATCACCGACCCGCCGAGCGCGCACCTCCGCCGGCTGTGGTACGACACCGTGAACCTCCAGCCGTCCGCGCTGCGGTGTGCCTGCGACGCGCTGGGCGGCGATCGCCTGCTACTGGGCACCGACTTCCCTTACCTGGCCGGCGCGAAGCTGGAGCGCGCGGTGCGCTACCTCGACGAGGCCGGGCTGGAGCCGGGGGTGGTGGCGGCGATCGCGGGGGAGAACGCCCGCGCGCTGCTCGGCCTGACGGGCTGAGCGCGTCCGAGCCGAGCCATTGACGCGCGACCTCGCCGACCGGCATCCTGCGGTCGATCCTGGCCCGCGGGGGAGAAGGCGATGCCGGTGTCGGTCAGCAACTCCACTGTCGTCTATGAGGCGCTGCGCGGCGCCGAGGTCCGGCTCATCACGGCGCTGCCCGAGAACTGGCTGGTGTACCTGCTGGAGCGCGCGGCTCGCGATCCGGCCGTGCAGTACGTCCAAGTGGCGCGCGAGGAGGAGTGTATCGGGATCGTCGCGGGGGCGTACTTGGCGGGGACACGCGCCGTGGCGCTCATGCAGAACCACGGCTTCCTCCAGGCGATCAACGCGCTCGTCTCGCTGGCTATGCTGTACCGTATCCCCTTGCCGCTTCTGATCAGCGATCGCGGCTACCTAGGCGAGCGCGACCCGTGGCAGACCGAGGGCGGCAAGCACACGCGTCGCGTGCTCGATGCCCTGGGGATCGTCTACGACGAGCTACGGGAGCCGGCGCGCGTGCCGGGGCAAGTACGGCGTGCCGTGGCACTGGCCGAGGCGTCGCTCGCTCCAGTCGCCCTGCTGCTCACCCGTGAGCTGATGTGGGAGGAGGCGCCATGAGGCGCAGCGAGTGCTTGCAGGCGGTCTACCCTGAGCTCGCCGACTGTGTGGTCGTGACCATCATGGGCGCGGTCGCCGCCGAGCTGTACGCCCTGGGCCATCGCCCGAACTTCTTCTACCTGGAGCATGCCATGGGACTCGCCTCCTCGCTCGGCCTGGGGATCGCCCTGGCCCGGCCGACGCGCCGGGTGGTTGTCCTCGACGGGGACGGCTCGCTGCTGATGAACCTGGGGGCGCTCACCACGCTCGCCCGCTACGGGCCGCCCAACCTGACACACGTCGTGTTCGACAACGAGTGCCTGCTCTCCACCGTGGGTGGTCTGCCGACAGCCACGGCCGCGGGCGCCGACCTGGCGGCCATCGCCCGTGGCGCCGGTATCCGTCACGCCCGCACCGTGCACACCACCGACGAGTTCGGGGCGGCGTTCCGCGCGGCGCTGGCAGCGCGCGAGCTGACGTGCCTGGTGGCGAAAGTCGAGCCCGTCGGGCCGAGCGACTACCACCTGGACCTGCACCTGCTGGAGAATCGCTTCGCGTTCGCCCGGGCGCTCGGCGGCGCCGCTGGAGCGTAGCACGGGGCCGCCAGGCCCCCGGCACTGTAGCGGGAGCCTGGCGGAGCTAGCGTGCGGCAGCAAACCTACCGCGCGGGGGCATTGGCCACTAGCGGAGCGGGCTCCCACCCCATCTGGTCGACCCGTCCGGCGGGGATGGAGAGGAGCACCTGCTCGCCCCGAATGTCGCGGATCGCGCTCAAGGGCATCAGCAGGTCGCGCTTGCCCGGCCGGTCGACCAGGACGTCGTTGCCACGCACCTCCTTGACGCGGCCCACCAGCTCGGCATCGCTGCCCACGATCTCCATGTCGGGATGCAGACGCCCCCGCTCGACGGCTGCCGCCTGCGGTGCGGCTCCGGTCTCCCGGCGCCCCTCGCGCTCGGTGCCCGCCTCCTGGCGCTGCTCGACCCGCAACTGGTTGTGGACGTTGCGCACGCCGACGACGGTGTCCGCGATATCTTCGGCCAGGCGCTTGGCGAAGCGGCTGTCGACGCGGCCGCTCAGCGTCACCTCGCCGTCGTCCACCCGCACCTCGATATCGCGCGCGTCCAGCTCGCCGTGGAGCATCAGACGCTCGCAGACCTCCTCGCGGATACGCTCGTCGGAGCGCCGGTAGCCGCGCGGACCATAGCCTGTGAAGGGGCCGGGCCGGGTCCAATCGACCTGGTAGCCCCAGGTGCTGGCCATCGCTCCCGCGGGCATGCCCGGGCCGCGCGGAGGCAGAGGACGCTCCTCCTGGCCGTAGCGCTCGCGCCCGAAGCGGTAGATATCCGGTTCATAACCACGCCCACGCCCGTACGAACCGTACTCTGGCGTGTAGTCGCGGCCGTAGCGCCAGCCCTCGTCGTAGGTACGGTCCTCCCAGCGGCGGGCCCAGGGAGGCCCGGGGTGCTCCTCGCGTTCGTACCCCCGCGCGCGCTCGGGCCACTCCGCGCCCCGCTGACCGCCGTAGCTGGCCTCGCTACCGTAGCGCGGGCCGGCGGGACCGTACTCACGGCTGCCGCGGCCCCAGCCCCCGCGCTCTTCCTCCGGATAGCGCCCGTAGTCGTGCGGTGGGCGGTCGTAGTCATCGCGCCAATCGGCCTCGCGGCGCTCGCGGTCCCAATCGCGCGCCGGACGGCCCGCGCGCTCGTCATACCGGGCCATGGCTTCCTCCTCCCTCGACTGCTAGC
>JADGHJ010000308.1 GCA_019686175.1 Chloroflexota bacterium
TTCGGCGGCAGCGTCAGATGGTTATAAGAGACAGCACTCACCGGTCCCACCCTCACCATCCGTAAGTTCTCTAAGACCCCGCTCGGCATCGACGACTTGATCCGCTTCGGCTCCATGACTCCCGAGATCGCCGAGTTCCTGCGCGCCTGCGTGGTCGCCCGGCTCAATATCGTGATCTCGGGCGGCACCGGCTCCGGCAAGACGACGCTGCTCAACGTGCTCTCGTCGTTCATCCCCAATGACGAGCGGATCATCACGGTGGAGGATGCGGCCGAGCTGCAGCTCCGTCAGGAGCACGTGGTGCGCCTCGAGGCGCGGCCGCCGAACATCGAGGGCAAAGGGGCCATCACCATCCGCGACCTGGTGATCAACTGCTTGCGCATGCGCCCCGATCGCATCGTCGTCGGGGAGTGTCGTGGCCGCGAGGCGCTGGACATGCTCCAGGCGATGAACACGGGCCACGACGGCTCGCTGACCACGGCCCACGCCAACGGCCCCCGCGACGTGCTCTCGCGCTTGGAGACCATGGTGCTCATGGCCGGCATGGACCTGCCCGTGCGCGCGATCCGCGAGCAGATCTCGTCCGCGGTCGACCTGATCGTGCATCAATCGCGCCTGCGCGACGGCTCGCGCAAGATCACGCACATCACCGAGGTGCAGGGCATGGAGGGCGAGACGATCATTCTGCAGGACATCTTCTTGTTCGAGCAGGAGGCGTACGAGGGCGGCAAGGTGATCGGGCGCATCCGGCCCACCGGCGTGCGTCCCAAGTTCATGCCCAAGCTCGAGGATGCGGGGATCCGGCTGCCCGCCACGGTGTTCGGGCTGCCGGATCGGTTCTTCTAGGCGAGACAGGTAGGCGGAGGCGACGATGGCCCTGTTGCTGGCGGGACTGCTGGGCGTGGCGGTCGTGCTGGCATTCCTCGGCCTGGAGCGGCTGCTGCGCAACGATGACCCGGCGTTCGAGAGCCGCCTGCGCCGCTACGCGTTGCGTGAGGCGGTCCTACTCGACCAGCCCGCTACAGGACGCAGCAGCGGCGTCATCACCCGGCAGGTCGGCAAGGTCATCGCGGGGCGCTCGTTCGCCCAGAACCTCCAGGCCGAGCTAGGCCGGGCCAACCTCAAGCTCACCGCCGCCGAGTTCCTGATCCTCCAGGCGACCAGCACGCTGCTGTTCATGGCCTTCGGCTACGCGCTGATCAGCCTGCTGTTCGGCCCCAACGTGCTCGCGCTCCCCATCTTTGGGCTGCTCGGCTTCGCCCTGCCCAAAGTCTGGCTCGTGCGGCGCGAGGCGGCGCGCCTGCGCGCCTTCAACGACCAGCTCGCCGACACGATCATCCTCATGAGCAACTCGCTGCGCGCGGGGATGAGCTTGCTGCAGGCGATGGACATGGTGGCGCGCGAGGGCACGCCGCCGATCTCCGACGAGTTCCAGCGGGTCGTCCGGGAGGTGGGGCTGGGGCTGTCGCCGCAGGACGCGCTGCTGCACCTCGTGCACCGCATCCGTAGCGAGGACCTCGACTTGATGGTGACGGCCATGCTGGTGCAGCACGAGGTGGGCGGCAATCTGGCGCGTATCCTGGACACTATCGCCCACACCATTCGCGAGCGCGTGAAGCTGAAGGGGGAGATCAACACGTTGACGAGCCAGGGGCGGATGTCGGGCTGGATCTTGGCGGCGTTGCCGGTAGTGGTGGCGGGAGTGCTGCTGTTGGCCAGCCCGCAGTACATGCGGCCGCTGTTCGATATGCCGTACCTGATCCTGCCGGTGCTCGCGGCGATCAGCGTGGTCATCGGACACTTGGTCATCCAGCGTATCGTGAACATCGAGATTTGACATGCC
Organism: Chloroflexota bacterium; assembly: GCA_019686175.1. Taxonomy (GTDB): domain Bacteria; phylum Chloroflexota; class UBA6077; order UBA6077; family JAJPHF01; genus JADGHJ01. The sequence goes on from JADGHJ010000308.1 coordinate 1,844, forward strand.
GTTGCTGTTGGCCTTTCTCCTGTTCTGCGCGCTCGGCCTCGTGCTGCTCGGCCTGACCCTGCCGCATACAGGCCGCGATCCCGTGGCCGCCCGGCTGGCGCAGTTCGCCGAGCGGCCACGGACCCTGGAGGAGCTGGAGCTGGAGCAGCCGTTCAGCGAGCGCGTGCTCCAGCCGATCATCCGCAAGCTGGCGTCGTACGGCGAGCGCTTCACGCGGCGCGGCGGAAGCACGCGCGGCCCGCAGCGCCGCAACGAGCGCATCGAGCGGACACGTCGCCGGCTCACGCTGGCGGGCAACCCCAATCGCTGGACGGCGTCCGACTGGCTCGGCGTGAAGCTGTTCGCCGGCCTGCTGGGTGGGGGCCTCGGCGCCGTGCTCATCATGTTGCTGACCGACCCGGCCTTCCTGCTGCTCGGTGTGGTAGTCGGCGCGGTGATCGGTTTCATCGCGCCCGAGTTCTGGCTGTCGCGGAAGATCGCCGCGCGTCAGAAGGAGATCGTTCGCACGCTACCCGATGTCCTCGACCTGCTGGTGATCAGCGTCGAGGCGGGCCTGGGGTTCGATGCGGCGCTGGCGCGCGTAGTGGCCAAGAGCGACAATGCGCTCACCCAGGAGCTGAACCGGGTGATGGCCGAGATGCGCGTCGGCCGGCCGCGCCGCGAGGCCCTGCGCGACATGGTGGCGCGTACGGAGGTGCCGGACCTGGCCAACTTCGTCTCCGCGCTCATCCAAGCGGAGCAGCTCGGCGTCAGCGTGTCGCAGGTGCTGCATGTGCAGGCCGAGCATCTGCGGGTGGTGCGCCGCCAGCGTGCCGAGGAGCAGGCCCAGCAGGCGCCGCTGAAGATGCTGTTCCCCATGTTGATCTTCATCTTCCCCGCGCTCTGCATCATCATCCTGGGGCCGCTGTGGCCGGCGATCAATCGCATGCGCTAGCCATCGGGCCGGCGTCCAGCGGGGAGGGGGACCGCTGCAGTACGTCCGCGTGGTGAACCTCGACACCAGCCGCGAGATCGCGGCGCGGGTGGGCGTCGCCCGCTCGTTCTGGGCGCGCGGCAGGGGCCTGCTCGGGCGGCGTGCCCTGCCCGAAGGGGAAGGGTTGCTCATCGAGCACTGCCGGCAGATCCACATGTTCTTCATGGCCTTCCCCATCGACGTGCTGCACGTGCAGCGGTTGTCGCGCACCGAGGGGCGCGTGGCGCGGGTCCTCGACACGATCCGGCCGTTCCGCGTCGGGCCCTTGGTCTGGCGATCGGACTATGTGATCGAACTGCCGCCGGGTACTGCGGGGCGGACGGGCACGCAAGCTGGGCACCGTATCCGGCTGGAGCCGATCGAGGAGAGGTGATGTCGCTGTCGGCGCGGGGAGAGGCGGCCGCCCTCGCGCAGCCCGCGCGGGCGAGCGTCTCGGCGGGGGCACGCGCGGAGTGGGTGGCGCTGGGTCGCATCGCTCCCGCCGAGTGGCGTTGGCTCGCCCTGGTCGGTGTCGCGCTACTGGTGGTCATGGCCGTGCCGTACGCCGTCTGGCTGGTCGCCGGACCGCCGGGGCTCGTGCACGTGGGCAGCTTCTGGTACCCTCGCGATTTCACCGTCTATCTCGCGGCGATGCAGCAGGGGGCCGAGGGGCCGGGCTGGCTGATCGTCGATCGCTTCACGCCCGAGCCGCACGCGCCGGTGTTCATGTTTCCCGTCTACGTCGGGCTCGGCAAACTCGCGGCGTTGCTCGGCGCGCCGCTCATGGTGGTGTACTACGTCGCCGAGCTGGCGGGCCGACTGGTGCTGCTCGCAGCGCTGTATGTCTTCGCCGCTGCTTTCCTCGCCACTCCCAACCAGCGGCGGCTGGCGCTGGGCCTCACGCTGATGGGCACCAACCTCGGCTTCTGGGCCGCGCTCGTGCTGCTGGCGCTCCAGCCCCCCGCCGCGGGCACGCCGGACACGTTGGCGCTGGCCGCGAGCCTGGAGGTGCTGACGCTCGGCGTATTCCTGGCGCCGCTGCATCTGATGCTCGGCCTGGCCTGCACGCTGCTCGCCGTGGCGGCCTACGCCGCAGCCTCGGTGTCGGGTGCTGGTGCACGCGTCCATCTCGCGCTGGGCGCCGCCGTCCTGGGCCTGGGGCTCGTCCATCCCTTCAACCTGGTGGTCGTCGTCGGCGTGTTCGCCGTCCATGCAGGGCTGGAGCTGGTGCGCCTGCGCCGCTGGCCCGTGCACGCCCTGCTAGCGCTGGCCGTGGCCGGCGCGGTGGCGCTGCCCTTCGTGGCCTACAACTACGCAACCTTCCGGCTCGATCCGTTCTGGAGCGTGGTGTACAGCGCGCAGAACGCGGTGCCCAGCCCGACCCCGCCGCGGCTGCTGCTCGACTACGGCCCCGTGCTGTGGCTGGCGCCGCTGGCGCTGTGGGCCTGGCCGCGGCCGTGGTCCGCGCGCCAACGGCTGGCGCTGCTGTGGGC
>JADGHJ010000309.1 GCA_019686175.1 Chloroflexota bacterium
ATACTGGCAGGCCTCCCAGGGGCCGCCGCGGTTGCGGGAGGCAGCGGCGCGGATCTATAGTAGTGCCTGTGGCCCAGTACTATTGACTGCTGGAAGTGGACGAAGATGCGAGAGGGTAAGCGCACCAGCCGAAGACGAGTAATGCTGTTGGCTGGAATGGGGGCAGCACTGCCGTTGCTGCTGGCTTGGACGATGGCCAGCCCGGCTGCCCAGCAGCCACGCTGGGAAGTTGTGACGTTGGCGCAGCCGAGCGGGTTAGTGTATCGTCTGGAGTACGGTCGACATTCGCGCCCGCTGCCTTTTCCAGTTCCGGACTCCTTGTACCCAAGTTCCTATGAGCGCTGGGAATTAGCGCACGAGACTGATCTAGATGGCGATGCGGTGCCAGAGGCGATCGTCCTGTACTTCACTGGCGGGGCACACTGCTGTTTCGAGTACCTGATCGCCGCGAGCACGCCTAATGGTATCGTCGTTCAGGACTGGTTCTCTCTCGGCAACAGTCAGTTGCACGACGTCCGAGATCTCGACGGCGATGGCATACCAGAGCTGCTGGCGAACGATGACCGCTTCGCATATTTCCCCGACCTAAGCTATGCAGACACACCAGCATTGCCGTTAGTGCTCTGTCGCTCAGCGACAGGGCAGTACTATGACTGCACTGCTCGGCGCTTCCCGGAGATGCTGCGTAATAGCGCCCGCGAGTATGCGCAGGCTCTTGCAGCTGTCTCACAGGCTGCCACGGTCCCGTCGGCCTATGACCGAACCCGCCGAGATCTGTACTCTCGTGCGTTAGGCCTGCTCGGCAGCTACCTACGGCTGGGCTCACCAAGTGCGGTTGAAGAGGGCTGGGCACAGGTCCGCTCGCTATGCGCGGACTGTGCCCGCTGGCTACGCGGGCAGCCCGAGGCGCTACACCGGGCGTTGCGAGCAGCGCGCCCGGAGCGAAGTGCCTACATGCAGATCGACTGACTCAGTCCTGGATCGCCGACTACCCTGTGGTTCTTGGAAACGGCGCATCCGCAGACAAGCTGCATCCGTTCGTGAGAGACCGCGCCTCGGGCGCCGACAGAGCCAGTAGGGCGCTATCGACGGGCGGCGGCATCACCTCCGCGGGAGGCGCGGCCGCTGGCCCTCCGGTCCCGAAGCCGCTCAGAGGTGCTAGCTCGTGCACGAGCTGCTTTGCCTCCGTGCGCAGCCTTTCCAAGCGGCGCGCCAGCACCGACGGCGACGCCTGCAGGCAGTCCGCCAGGTAGGAAGCGTTGGCCGCTGGCATCACCCCATCGGTGCCTACCAGCTTTAGCAACGGCGCGAACGGATACCCTAGCTTCTGCAGCACAGACACCGTCCCCGGGAGGTCGACCGGGGGGGAAGCTCTCGCGGCGGCCGACGTGCGCTGCACCAGCGCGACCATCGCCGCCCGCTGTAGCACGCGCCGCCCGCGCTCGACCAGCAGCCGACGCGCTCCCTCGGCGCGTGCGGCCTCGACTGCTCGCTCGCGGGCCAGCAGGTCGCAGATCGCCTCGCTGAAGGCGGCCTCGGCGGCGAGACGCTGCTCGGTGCTCCAGACGAGGATCTCGTCACCGCCCACCGCGTCCAGGTCGGCGAGGCGCGCTAGGGGTCGGGGCGGCTCGCCCGGCCGGTAGTACGCCCGCAGAGGCAGTCGCCCCTCCACGGCGCAGCGCAGCACGCCGCGCATGTCAGTCGCGCGAGCCGGCAAGGCGATCTCCTCCAGCAGGGTAGTGAACAGCGGCTCGCCGTAGGTGAGCAGCCGCAGCGAGTATGGCCGCTCCTCGAACAACCAGCGGTCGAAGGTCACGGCCACCACGCTGGCCCCGGAACGGAGCTCGTAGGCGCCGGGCAGCGCGGGGTGCGGCGCGAAGCGCGCCCGCAGCTCCGGGGCCTGGGTAAGCACTTGCTCCAGATCGGCGAGCGTCACGGGTGTGGTCGGCGGCGCGGGCAGCGGAGCCGCCTCGGCCAGGGCGTCGAGTTCCAGTGCGGCACTCTCCTGCGCGTCCAGGTCGCGCCGCAGCTGGGCCAACTCGGTCTCTAGCCGCTGCGCGCGCTCGGCTGGTGGCAGCATCGCCAGCGTCTGGAGCGAGCGCGCTACCTGCCCCAGGATCGGTTGCAAGGTCCCCACCACCGTCTGGAACCAGTCGATGCGGTCGCTGAGCCGCTCGTACACCCGCGCCTCGATCGTGTCGGCGTAAAAACAGTTGCGGATCCACACCACGGGGTACCGCTGCCCGATGCGGTCTAGTCGGCCGATGCGCTGCTCGACGCGCATCGGGTTCCAGGGCAGGTCGTAGTTGATCAGCACCCCACAGGTCTGCAGGTTCAGGCCCTCGCTCGCCGCCTCGGTACACACCAGGAGCTTCACCTGCTCGCCGGCGCGGAACGCCTGCTTGAGCGCCTCCTTAGCCATCGGCTGCCAGCGCCCGTCGCGCCACACCTCGCCACCGCGGCCCGAGTAGCACGCCACTTGCGCCCCATACACCGCGCGCAGCCGCTCGCGCAGGTAGTCCATAGTGTCCGTGTACTGGGTGAACACCACCACTGTGTCTCGGTGGCGAAAGATCTCTGGCAGCGCGCTCAGCAGCCACTCCAGCTTCGAGTCGCTAGCCAGTTGGTCCAGGTCGCGCAAGAAGTCGCGGACGTAGGCGATCTCGTCCTGGTACAGTTGCCGGTCGGCGGCCAGGACCTCCTCCCCCACGTCCAGGTCGAGGTCGTCCTGCTCCAGGTCGTCGTCGTCCAGCCCCGGAGTGGGCGCTCGCCCCTCCAGGAACGCCAGTCGCCGCTCCAGGCTGCGGGCGATCGCGTAGAAGCTCGACGTCAGCCGGCGGCGGTAGACGGTCATTACGAAGCCTAGGCCCCGCCGCTGCGCCTCGTAGCGGGCGTAGAACTCCGCCACGTACTCCTCGATGCGGTCGTACAGCGCTCGCTCGGCCGGCCGCAGGACGATCCACACGGGCTGTGGGGCGCGCGTCGGTACCGAGGCCTTTAGCAGCCCGCGCCGGTGGTATTCGCGCAAGAGCGCCCGCGTGTGGCGGTACACATACCGCCGCAGCGGGGTATGGCGGCGGGCAAACTCGACGGCCACCCGCCGCCCGGCGGGCGAGAGCTGGCGCAGGAGCGACTCGCGCTTCGACGAGTCCGGCAGAGTGCGCACCAGCTCCCACTCCACGGGACCCAACTGCGCCTGCGCCCGCTGGGCGAAGATGGCGTCGAGCGAGCCGCCACTGGCCAGGTAGTCGCGCACCAGGTCGAACACGAAGTCCCAGTCCGCCTCCTCGAACGGGCGGCGTAGCTCGGCGAAGAAGCGCAGGAACTCGTCCGACGTGGCGCCCCAGCGGCCGCCCAGGCCCAACAACACCAGCAGGTCCCACATCTCGATGGGGTGGATCTGCATCGGGGTGGCCGTCAGCAGCAGCAGGCCGCGCGTGCGCCGGCGCAGGGCGTGCAGCAGCTCCAGGAGGCGGTTGGGCTGGAAGCCTGCATCGTCGAACTGGCGGCGGCGGGCGTGGTGCGCCTCGTCCACGATCACCAGGTCCCACGGCTGGGCCGCCAACAGCTGCGTCTGGCGGTCGCGGCGCTTCGCCAACTGGCTGGAGGCCAACGCCAGCGCTACGCTGTCGAAGGGGTTGGGGGTGGTCGGCGGCTGCTCGGTGCCGTGCACGCTCCAGAACGTGGCGCCGTCGTAGCGCGGCACGTCCAACGCGAACTTCTCGTACAGCTCCTCCTGCCACTGCCGCAGCACGCTCTTGGGGGCGAGCACCAGGGCGCGGCGCACGCGGCCGCTGAGGACCAGTTGGCGCAGCACCAGCCCCGCCTCGATCGTCTTGCCCAGCCCCACCTCGTCAGCGATCAGACACGACTCCGGAAAGCGCTTCACGACCGCGTCGGCCACGCTCTGCTGGTGGGGCCAGGGCTCCACCGGCGCCGTGGCGGCCCCCAGGTGCCACGCGTCCGGCAGGTACGGCGCGTCGCGCACGAACTGCGCGCGCAGCCGTGCTCGCGCTACCTCCGCCGCGGGCAGCGCGGCCACTGCCCAGCAGGGGCCCGCCTCGCGCAGCGTGGTCGGCGTCGCCCGGGCGGGGTTCTCCAGCGGGTCGCGCTCGGGCGGCCGCTCGGGACAGAAGGCGAGCAGCCGCTGCCGCACGGCCTCTGGGATGGGCAAGGCGACCCAGCCGCGCTCGCGGCCCTCCCACAGCCGTGCGAAGCGCTCTACCACCTGCGCCAGGTAGGGGCGGGTAGTGTCCCACGAGCGGTAGACCATGAACTGCTCGTAGT
>JADGHJ010000310.1 GCA_019686175.1 Chloroflexota bacterium
ACCCCCTGGGCTGGGCAAGCGCTTGCCCCCCAGGTTGGCGCCGCTACTCGACCCTGCGCGCCCCGGCCCGCGCCAGGTGGTGCTGCGGCTCGGGCTGTGCCTCACGTTCCTGCTAGCGAGCTGGGACCTGCTGACCCATCCCAGTCGCTATCTTGATCTCTTGGCCGCGACCGGAGGACTGGGGGGGTGGCCCCTCGGTGGCGGCCGGCCGATGGGTCCTTTGCTGTGGCTGGGTACCACCCAGCTCCTGCTCGCCGGTCTCCTGATCTACGGGCCACCAGTGCGGCTGGCCAGCCTGGTGGCGGCGCTGCTGGTAGCCCTCGACCTGCTCTTGCTGCATACCCCGGCCGCGCTCACGGCCAAGGCGCTCGGCGTGTTGGGTGCGGCGGTGGCGACCTACTGCTGGACCAGCGGCCTGCGGCACCTCGAGGCGACCTCGATCGGCTGGCTTCGTGCGGGAGAGACCGCCCAGTACCAGCGCGCTCACGAGGCGTCGCGGGAGGCCCGGCGTTGACAGGAGGCCAGCTGTGAGGCCAGCCTCCTGTTGCCTGCAACTCGCCGGGGCGGAGAGTGAACGCCCTCAACGGCGGGCCGCAGCCCCGTGCACGTACTCCCAGGCCTCGCGGACCGTATCCATCGCCTCGCGCCAGGGACGATCGGGGTAGCGTTGCTCCCACTCGCGCCGCAGCTCCAGTTCCGCCTCGTTCCACGATCGTCCCTGGTACTCGGGCCGGCGAGCGGCTTCCCACCCGAAAGCGTACAGCGGTTCGTAGCGCTCCCAGCGCTCGCCCCCATCCCGGTGCTGCTGCTCCCATAGCGCGCGCAGCCGCGGCTGCGCGTCTTCCCACCGCTCGCTGGTCGCTGGCCGGCGCTCCAGCTCCTCGGTGCGGTTGACGCGCTGCGCCTCGATCACGTCAGGGGGCGTGCCGGCCGTCGCCGGCGGCTGCGCGGTCGCATACGCCGTCGCCTCCGGGCTCATCGCGGGGCGGGCCATCGGGTCCGTCGCGGTCAGGGGGCTGGCCGTGGTGGCGCCTTCATGGGTCAGGCCCGCTGCTTCGCGCGTCTGGATATCGTAGGCGCCGTGGCGGCGCAGGAGGCTCTGCGCCTCGTCGTAGCGCCCATCAGCCCGCACGGTGACCAGCGTGCGTCCGCCTCGCACCTCGCTCTCGTAATAGCGCGCCTCTTCCTCGGGGATGCCCAGGCCGATGAGCGCGCCCGCGATCGCACCCACGCCCGCGCCAATGGCTGCCCCCGTGAGCGCCGTGGCGAGCGCGCCCGCGGCGATGAACGGCCCGACCCCCGGGATGGCCAGGGCACCAATGCCCACGAGCCAGCCACCGAGCCCACCCAGGATACCGCCTGCCACGGCTCCCGTCGCGGCACCAGTGCCCGCGTTGGTGCCCGTCTCGGCGGCCATGGCCTCTGCATCGGCGGTGTTCGGCATCAGGATGCTGATGTCGTCGCCGCGGAAGCCCGCGTCTCGTAGCGCCGCGATCGCATCACGTGCCCGTTCGGAGTCGCGGAATACCCCCACCACCACGTTGCGTTGATTGGCCATCGTGCTTTGCTCCTCTCGCAAAATGCCCGCTCGGTCAGGTGTCTGGGGCGGAGAGCGCAAGTCACGTGCCACCTCAGCCGAGCGGCGGGGCCGAGAGCGCCGGGACCGGAGGGGGCCAGTGCGCGGCGCACAGGCGCGCGGGTGTCGGCGCGAGCAATGAGAGCATGTCCACCCTACCGGGCCAAGCCTCTCTAGCTGCGGGGAGCAGACAACGTGATACGGCGTTTATCTAAGCCACCTCTTAGATTGCCGAGGTTAGAACACTGCAAGTTCTTTGCTAGAGAGCGTGCTTTGGCACGAATCGTGCATACATAGGGGCGGGAGCGGGTCACGCCGCCAACAGGACTGTCACAAGCCACGCGAACTGGTATCATAGGACGGGTCCTGCTCGGGTTGATCGCTGGCTGGCGGGCCTCGTCCTGGGCGGGGGCGACGGTATCTCAGGACGCATCGTTCTGGGAGGCGTTCGGAGCAGTCGCAGGGGACTCTCTCAGCAGCGCCCTACCAGGCGTAGATGTTAGGGTTTTTGATCGGCCTGGCATCGGGATCGCCGTAGGTAGGTGCGATCCTCAGGATCGCGATCGAGCGCGCGCTGAGCCCTGCCCATTGCGCCTCTTAGCGGGGCTCTGTGGCCACGGTGTCCGTTGGGGGTGCGGTCGCAGCGCCTCGCTGTCCTAGACGGCGGCCAGCGGTCGGCTCCTACGCGGGACGGCCGCTGGCTTTCTTGCTTTGTGCCGACTTGTGGTCGCTCTGGCGCAGTTTGCAGGAGTTCTGGTGTGTCTACCACCGCGAGGGTGGCGGTTGCGGCATGGCAGGCTCGTGTCTTTCTCGCAGGCCCACAAGTTGCAAACTGCGCTAGTCAGTGCCAGTTGCTCACGTGGCGCACGCGCAAAGGGGGGACATGCGTAGCGGGCTCGCCTGATAGGACGAGTGTACCCGCTTGCTGTCCGGTCGTGCAGAAAGGAGGCTAGTATGCGCATAGCTCAGGTGGCACCACCGTTCGAGTCGGTTCCGCCGATGCGATACGGAGGCACCGAGCGCGTCATCGCGCTGCTCACCGAAGAGCTGGTGCGCCGAGGGCATGAGGTTACGCTATTCGCGAGTGGTGACTCATCCACGAGTGCGCGGTTGATCCCCACTATCGACACGGCGCTGTGGCGGCAGCCGACGGTGCGGGATCCACTCGCATTCTGGGCGATTACGCTGGGCGAGGTGTTCCATCGCGCGGCCGACGGCGAGTTCGATATCGTACACTCGCACCTCGACTTTATCGCATATCCCTGTGCGATGCTGATCGGCACACCGACGGTCACCACGCTGCACGGTCGCCTCGACCTCCCCGAGCTCGCGCGCGTCTACGCGCGGTTCCCTTCGCTTCCCGTCATCTCGATCTCCAATAGCCAGCGGGCGCCGTTGCCCATGGCCAACTGGGTCAGCACGGTCTACAATGGCGTAGATACGGACGGTTTGCGATTCAACTCGCGGCCCGGTGATTATCTTGCGTGGCTCGGGCGTATTTCGCCTGAGAAGGGGCTCGAGCACGCGGTGGAGATTGCGCGGCGCGTCGGCCTGCCGCTCAAGGTCGCGGCCCGGATGCCGCTCAACAACTTGGCGGACCCCAACGTCCGCGCCGACTGGGACTACTACCACGAGGTGGTCGCACCACTCCTGAAGGAGCCAGACATCGAGTACGTGGGCGAGGTGGGCGACGCCGAGAAGAGCGAGTTTCTGGGCCGGGCTCGGGCCCTGTTGTTCCCGATCGACTGGCCCGAGCCTTTTGGCCTGGTGATGGCCGAGGCCTTGGCCTGCGGTACCCCGGTGATCGCGCGGCGACGCGGCTCCGTCCCCGAGGTCATCCGTCACGGTGTGACGGGCTTCATCGGCGAGACGAACGAGGAACTGGCCGCGTTCTGCGCGCGGATCGACGAGATCGACCGCGCGACCTGCCGGAGGGAGGCGGAGACGCGCTTCTCGCCCCAGGCGATGGCCGACGGCTATGAGGCGGCCTACCGGCGAGTCCTCCGCGACGCGGGCCTGGTGGTGCCGGCGCCGAGCTTCGTCCTACGGCAGCGCACAGCCTAGCGCTGGCGTGACGGCGAGCCGTGGGGCACTCCTTCACTGGAGCGCCCCGCGGCTCGTCCCTTGCTCGGCGGCTGCTTCGGGACGCTGCACTGGAGCGGGCGCCGCAGTTCCGCCCTGGCGTGCCACCGCGCCGCCACGGCGCGCGGCCTGCTGTAGCAGGGGGCGCGTCTCCGGCGGGAGCAACCGCAGCGCCTCGACCACCGGGAACCAGGCGATGGCGGTGATCTCGGGCCCCGGGTGGAAGTCGAGTGACTCGAGCCGGCAGGCAAAGCCGAACGCCCAGTGGCGTGGGATCGGCTTGGCGGCCCAGCACACCAGCCCCTCGATGCGCACGCTGGCGCCCAACTCCTCGGCCAGCTCGCGCCGCAGGCAGTCTTCGAGCCTCTCGTCTCGCCCGAGCCATCCGCCCGGTAGCTCCCAGCCGGTCCCCGATTTGTAGCGGTGGCGGGCGAGCAGCACGCGCCCCGCGTCGTCCCAGATCACCGCCACCGCACCGATCAGGTAGCGCTGGTGGGTCGCCCACAGAATCAGGCCGCGAAGCCAGGCGGGCAGTGGTGCTCGCCCCCACAGCTCGACTGCCGCTCGCCACGCCCACACCCGGCCCGCCCGCTGCGCCATACGCTCCTCCGCTTCGCGTCTCCATGG